>NZ_AP026830.1:1520092-1824111 GCF_026000775.1 Vulcanisaeta souniana JCM 11219
GCCGGTCCCCTCTTCTCTGGTGCTTTCTTGACTGCCTTAGCCTCGGGCTTCCTGGGCGGTGGCTTTGCATACAGCGTTTTAACTTCCTGGATTCTCTTCATTAGGTCTTCCTTTAGTCTCGGTGCTATGAAATTACCTGTGAAGGCATCCGCCTTGGCAGCTATGGCTAGTTTTGCAGCTAACGCCCTGGCTATCTTACCGCGCTGCCACCTTGGTGCCCTGAATATCTCTGGGAATTGGAATATTATACCGTGCTTAGGTGGTCTACCGCCGGTTCTCAACGCTCGGAATAATGCCTTCTCAGCACCTAGTACCTGTATTGTTGATGCAGGTAATAGGGCCAGTCTCATTAGGCCTCCTGCGAGCATCAAAAGCCTAGCGCCAAGTAATGGACCAACTAACTCCCTAATGTTTGGTGCAACCTCGATCAATGCCTCATCAATGTACTGCGATAATTTATTCCTGAGATCTGAAAGTTGAACGTATATCTTAGCGTAGGTTCTTACGGGTTCCAAGTCCCAATCTGCCATCTCGGCGCCAACGCTCTTGCCGGCGGCCTCGGATATTCTCTTAGCCCTGTCCTGAGATAGCCCTAACTTAACCAGGTTATCAATGGTGAAGTTACTCCTGTGTCCCAACTCGGTTATTAAAGTCATGTACTCGCCATGATCCTTGACTAAGTCCTCAAGCTCTGGGAAGTGTAGTCCATACCACTCCCTAACTCTTGAACTTATTAGGTTGAGTATCTTATCCAAGTCATCAACAGAGCTTATTGCCTGGGCTATGAATAAATCCCTCTTCTCTGCAACCTGCCTTAACTTATGCCTTGTTTGGATTGATGTGATCTCATAAACCCTGGCCAAGTACTGATCCTCGTTTAGCCCAAAGATTTCCTTAATGTACTTACTAATATTACCCCTATACAGAGTACCAAGTTTACTGGGTAACTCTGACCTAATCTCGATACCGGTGACCCTATTCGTCAAATTCCTAGCCAATTCCCTATTTTCAACAATAACCTTTGTAACACCCTTATCCTTAAGTTCATTTATCATCTTTATGATCTCATCAATTGGTTCGCCAGCCCCCAGCCTATTCATCTTGTCCGCTATCTCGTCTGTACTACCCTCATAGAGAACCTTAGCTATTACATCACCGTTCTCGTTCAGAGCCACTACACCTAGAACATCCAGTACAAGGTATGCCACGCTCATCAGTACTCACACTAATCACGTGATGAGTCACTATCTTTTAAGCTTTTGTATCACTAATAACCCTAAACCTAGCGGCATATAGGACTTTCATCAATATTAGTGCGATGCCGAACAAGAACATCACGGCCCCAAAATCCATTATCAAATTAATAACTAGTGCATTGTTTATTAGATATTGAGATAATTCAGTTATTGAAAGCGAAACGTTGATAGGCTCTGGATAATCGTTGAATAGCACCAGGGAATAATTGCCGTGGTTCAAAAGCGGGTATGCCAATAGGTACACGCCACGTTCTTGCCTATAACTTAGTGGCGTCAATGAGTGTCCAAGTTCATCAAATACGTAGACCGGTAACGGGTATGAATTATTAAGAACCACAACTATGTACGCGGGATTACTTAAGTGAATTGGAATTAGGTATTTCGAGTACACATCCAAGTTTATAGTTATGTTATCCAGGGTACTAACCATTACATTATATACCCTAGGCATAAAGATATTGGCTATCAACATCATTGATGCCCCAATTATAACTAATACGATACCAATTCTTACTAAACTCACAGGCACCTAAGTAAAAGGAGATTCTTAAAAACTTAATTCAACTACGAAGATGCCTTATTCACGTGTACATGTCAACGAATTCGAGCCAAGTATCGAGCTCATCAACACTCATCCTTTGCCTAGACCCGCCTCTCTCGATCCAAGCCTCCCTAGGCACCAATTCATCACCTCTCTTGGTAAATAGTACTATTATCATTGGACCAGCCTCGTCATTGACATCCTCAGTACCAGCCGCCTCCTCTTCACTTGGGGCATGGAATAACAACTCGACAGTGCCCTCGGTCTCCCTAAACTCGTACTGCGGATTACTCCTAATGAAGTTCATAAGTTTATCGTAATTAATGATCCTCATTAGAATAATCAATTAACAACTGGTAATTAATTTTCTTCCCCTTTGTTTAATTTTAAGTAATTACGGTATTATATGGTAAACCCTCATCAACATGTATATGCCCACAAGCACTATTATTGCGCCATACGCAATCCTAAGTGTGCTCTTCGGAACCTTAACAGCCAGACTGGTGCCAGCATAACCACCCACAACGCCGCCAGCGACGTAGAGTAGGGCTATGAGTATTAGTACGTCACCGTAATACCAATACTCAGCGCCGCTTGCGACACCAAACGTACCGACACTGATTAGACTGGTTCCAATAGCCCTTGTTATGCAGAGCCCAGCCGAGAACATCAGGCTAGGTACTATTAGGAATCCACCACCAATACCAAAGTAACCACTAACTAGACCAACTATGAAGCCGAAGATCGCTACCTTGAGTATTGTTGATGTTGTTAGCCTTGGGCATTTCTGAAAGGCGTTCACCACATGATTAACTTCATCAACAGTGCCTGCCCGTGTAGACTCCCTCCTAATTGCCATGTAGATGCCGAGTACAATCATTGCTATTGCGAAGTATGTGAGTAGGTCAGTGCCTGGGGTTATGTGGCCTAGGTAAGCCCCTATTAAGGAGCCTGCAAGGCCTACGCCAGCGAATATGCCGCCTACCCTTGGCGCCACGTTCTTCTTCCTAAGGTGCATATAGGAGTTTATGTAGGCGTTAAGTCCAACGGCTAGTGCCGTGGTCCCAATGGCTATGTGGGCTGCGTCAGGTACTGTGTCAAGTCCGACGAAGTATAGGAATAATGGGACTGCCAATATACTACCGCCACCACCAATAAGTCCTAATGAAAATCCAACCAGTATCCCTGACACGATCGATAACACGTATTGCATAAGTGCTATTATTACTGCCATACGTCCTTAGGGGATAACAGTCTTTATTTTAAGCTTTTTATTTCAAAAATTTGACTAATAATGAAGTTTATTGACAATTAATAATGACTAATGGACACCATACGGTATTACTGTCCTTATTTAGTTCCCATGAGGTGTGAAGCAATAATAAAAATTTTTGAGAGAATTTATCGCCTTAATATTTTTGATATTAATATATGTGTATCTTCGGTGCCTTGCCCAATATCTTCAATGATTCCTGAGCAGCCACAAGCCTAGCCACTGGAACCCTATATGGCGATGCACTGAAGTAATTCAATCCCCTACCAACTACCCTAGCGAGTATCTTTATTGAGTCTGGATCACCACCATGCTCGCCGCAAATGCCAATCTCTATATTGGGTTTAACATTTCTGGCTAGATCAATTGCGATCTTCATTATTTTTGCAACTCCATCTTCATCAATTGTCACAAATGGATCGTAGGGCAGTATACCAAGCTCCAAGTACTTACTCATGAACTTGTTCTCCACATCATCCCTACTGAAGCTGAAGACCGCCTGCGTTAGGTCGTTCGTTCCGAAGCTCATGAAGTCAACAACCTTGGCAATCTTATCGGCTGTTAGGCATGACCTGACGGTCTCCATCATCGTGCCAATCTTAAACTCAATCCTATCACCATAGGCCTTAAATACCTCCTCAGCCGTGGGTTTAACAACGTTGTTAATTATCAACTCGAGTTCCCTAACCTCGGCAACTTGCGGTACCATTATCTGTAACTCTACGTGCTTACCCCTCCTCTTTAATTCTAGGGCTGCAGATAGCATTGCCTTGACTTGCGCGGCGTATATTTCTGGGAATGTTATACCAACCCTAACACCCCTGTGCCCCATCATTGGATTAGCCTCCATCAAGGCCTTAACCCTAGCCAATAGCCTCTCCTTCTCTGGGTCTGGCTTGCCCAGGGTTCTGGCCCTTGTTACCTCTGTGACCAATTCTTCAAAGTTTGGTAGGAACTCGTGTAATGGTGGATCAAATAACCTAATGGTCACTGGGTAATCCTCCATTATATCAAGTATCTCTAGGAAGTCCCTCTTCATCATCTCAGCTAGTTGGTCAAGTAGTTCCTTCCTCTCGTTTGAATTATCTGATAGTATGACCTTCCTAAATAATTCAAGCCTTCCTGGTGCCCTGAACATTCTCTCTGTCCTAAGTAACCCTATTCCCTTTGCGCCGAATTTCCTGGCTATCGTGGCATCATCAGGCGTGTCCGCATTGGCTCTTATTTCAAATACAGCCACTGAGTCAGCCATGTCCAAGAACTCAAAGAACTCAGGCGGTAGCTTAGGCTCTATGGTAGGTACCTTACCCAAGTAGACATTACCCGTGAAGCCATCAATCGTTATCCAATCACCCTCCTTAAACACGGAGTCGCCAACCCTGGCAGTCCTAGTACCATAATCAATCTGTAGTGACTCGGCACCAACAACCGCAGGCCTACCTATTGCCCTTGCCACGACAGCTGCGTGACTCGTTGCGCCACCTCTGCTGGTTAATACCCCAACTGATGCGTAGAAGCCATGAACATCATCTGGCTTCGTCTCCTCCCTAACAAGGATAACCTGTTTACCTGCCTTGGACCACTCCACAGCCCTATCAGGATCGAAGACTGCTTGCCCACTCACGGCGCCTGGTGACGCCGCTATACCCTTGGTTAATGGTTTACCTGCCTTGGACTCATCAATCCTTGGATAGAGCATCTGAAGTATGTGCTCGGATTTAACGCCCATTATGGCTTCCTCCTTGGTTATCATGCCCTCCTTATACATGTCAACCCTCGTTTTCAGGACGGCGAGTGGGTTCATCTTGGCATTCCTTGTCTGTAGGAACCAGAGCTTACCCTTCTCAATGGTGAATTCCACATCCTGAACCTCCTTCTTAGTCTTCTCAATGAGCTTAACACCGTTGTATAGCTGCTCATAAACCTCGGGCATCTCCTCCTTAAGCTTTTCAATTGGTTTAGGAGTCCTTATACCGGCTACTACGTCCTCGCCCTGAGCATAGGGTAGGTATTCACCATAAAGCCTGTTCTCGCCGGTGGCAGGATCCCTCGAGAATACAACACCGGTTGCTGATCTCCAGTCGGCGTTGCCGAACACCATCGTTACGATGGCCGTGGCAGTGCAGTCTGCGATTTCAGGTGTTATTTTATTGGCCTCCCTATAGAATTTGGCCCTTGGTGAGTTCCAGGACTTAAACACAGCCTCTACTGAGAGTTTTAATTGTTCCCATGGGTCATCGAATACCTTACCAAACCTTCTATTGAATATTTGTTTGTAAATCTCGACAAGCTCCTTAAGGCCCTCAAGCGGTATTTCCGGGTCTTCCTTCACGCCATACTTCCGCTTAACCTCATCAAGCGGCTTATTGAATTCCTCCTCAGGGATGCCCAAAACTATCCTACCGAACATTGCTAGGAATCTCCTGTATGCATCATAGGCGCCGTGTTCATTATTAATTCTCTTGGCGAGGCCGTAAACCGTCCTATCGTTAAGCCCAACGTTTAGCACAGTATCCATCATGCCCGGCATTGATACTGCTGCGCCGGACCTAACGCTAACTAATAATGGTTTTTCAGGATCACCAAGCTTATACCCGGTCTTCTCCTCAAGGTATCTAACGCCCCTGATTACTTCGTCCATTAAGCCCTCAGGGAGTTTCTCACCCCTGTCATAGTATTCTCTACAGGCCTTGGTTGTTATTATAATGCCTGGCGGTACTGGTAATCCGAGCCTGGTCATGAGGACGAGACTCGATGCCTTACCACCTATTAACTTAACATCGTCAGGATCAGCTTCCTCGAATGTTAATACGTACTTACCGAGAGAACCCATTGTATTTTTAGGGATCTCCTGTTTTTATAAATTTTATTATATCGATAATTATTAATACTTTTTCTATTGATTAATCATTAATAATAATTATAAATACTAAACTAAGAGACACGGTTCATTACATGGTAATAGGATCATATAAATATGATTTATTTATAAAATAATCAATTAGGTTAATATTAATTTGTTATTTTTAGAAAAGTCAATGATCTCAATGCCTACAATGCGGAAATCACAACCAGGATTATGTGGATTATTGGTATTGCCGCTGGATTAATGAGGCTAACATAGGCGATCAGTGGTGCGAAGACTATCGATACTGTATTAACGACCTTAATCAATGGGTTAAGTGAAGGCCCTGTGGTGTCCTTGAATGGATCACCTACCACGTCGCCAACTACTGCATTTTTATGCGGCTCGCTCTTCTTGCCAAATCTCTGTCCATTGATAACAAGACCCTCGATTTCAATGTACTTCTTAGCGTTGTCCCAGGCGCCACCCGCATTGGCCATGAGTAGAGCCCTTGGGAAACCAGCGATTATTACGCCAAAGATTAAACCAACGAGACCAATCCAACCAAGCGCCAGTCCAAGGACTATTGGAATAATGACTGCGGATAGTCCAGGTATGAGAAAACTCCTCAAGGCATGGCTGGTCACTATGTCAATGGCCCTATTATAATCAGGCTTCTCCTGAGGCCAAAGTTCGAGTATTTTCTTAGACCTGAACTGCCTCCTAATCTCCTCCACGAGTTCACCGGCTGCCTTACCAACAGAGGACAGGGTACTACTTGAGAAGAAGTACACGAGGGCAACCCCAACCAGAGCACCAATTATTATCCTTGGATCAACAACTGTTAATTCACCGAAATAGCCAGTCAAGGTCTGTATCGTTAGCGGTATACCCTTAATCTGTACCATTCTTTCCACGACCTCGTATATGAAGCCTATGAACAGGATCAAGGCAGCTAGACCGGCACTGGCAATTGCATAACCCTTCGTAGTTGCCTTGAAGGTATTGCCTATGGCATCGAGGGAGTCCGTTATTTCCCTCACGTCCTCCATGCCCGTCATCTCCACGAGACCACCCGCATTATCACTCACTGGGCCGTATGAGTCCAGGGAAATGACTATACCGGCAAGGCTCAGCAGGCCCACGGATGCTATTGCGGTGCCGAATATGCCGCCCCTAACACCGCCTGGTGGTATATACATGGAGCCCAACACGTATGATGCACCAAGGGCAGTCACCACCATTAGTATTGTGGGGACGGCGCTCAATAATCCATATGAATAACCGGCAACTATGACGTTTGATGCTGACAATGTGGCCTGGGTTGCGATATTTCTAACCGGCGGGAATGTGTAGTGGGTGAAGTACTCCGTTACGTATAGGACGACTATCGCCGTTATCATGCCCAGTAGATCGGATATGAATATTGCTGTTGCTTCCATTAATGGGAACGCAACGAATGCGTATATGGCAACAAGTATAGCAGCAACTATTATTGTCGTATAAAGTGCCATGTTTAGTTTGCCCATGGCTGCGGAGGCTAAGCTCTTACCCTTAACCTCACCCCTAACCACTTGGACACCAACTAGCGTGCTTATTAGTGTTAGTGTGGCTATCATTACGGATAACCTAATTAAGGTTGATGATAATCCAAAAACTGCGGCCAGTAGTAATGCACCTGCAAGTACTACTATGAAGCTCTCGTAGACATCGCTAGCCATACCCGCACAATCACCCACATTGTCACCAACATTATCGGCGATTACTCCTGGATTCCTTGGATCATCCTCTGGTATTCCAGCCTCAACTTTACCAACAATGTCCGCGCCCCAATCGGCGGCCTTCGTGTATATACCGCCAGCAACCCTTATGAACAATGATACTAGGCTGGCACCAAACGCCACTGGTGCCATTGCCTCAGCCCACAGAGGAGTTGGTAAAACCGATGAATATGCCATGTACAATATGGTAATTACCAACAGCGCAATGCTGGCGAGTGATAGGCCCATCACCGTACCGGCCTTGAAGGATGTACTTAGGGCCGCACCCATGCCGTTCCTAGCCATCCAGGCTGTTTTTGCCGCGCTCCTGGTTGTTACGTACATACCTATGTAACCGGCAGCTGCGCTACCGATTGCGCCCAGGGCAAAGGCGAGGGCTGCAAGGCCCGACATTAGGCCATTAATGGGTTTTGGAAACAATACGTAGTATGCGGCCCATATCAAGACTGTTAGCACGACACCTGTTGGTAGTATTGTCTTGTATTCCCTCATTAGGAATGTCTTGGCGCCCTCAGCAATGAGCATGTTTATATCTGTCAATTCCCTCTTCCCTGGTTTGATCCCCAGTACCGACGCCGCATTGTAGCCAGCCAGTGCTAGTCCTATAATTGGTATTGCGATGGCCAGCATTAATTCCAAGGGCAACATCAGGTAAACCACGCACCCTATGACTTTTAAACATTATTACTCATAATAATCCTTAGACCCAGTCATGAAAATACTTATTTTTGACATGATATGCATTTTTAAGTAAGAAATATTAATATCTAAAGTGAAAATTAATGCTCGTGTCCAAAGGTTTAAGTATCCAGCAAGCCGTTAGGATCATTATTGAGGAGAACCCCCTCTACGTAACACTGCTGTCCAGCGGGCTTGTCAACCTCTCGGCTCTTGCAAGGGGTATTAAGCCGCTGGTTGATTCAATGATTGGTAAGGACACCAAGGTATTCACGATAGTCAAAGCCCTAGAGAGGATCTCCATGAATTATAAATTAGTTAATGAATACCCAGACATAATCAAGGCCCTGAGCATGGCTGAGATAATAACATATAGCGGCATGGGTGAGATTGAGATCGCGCTTACGGAGGAGAATAAGGAGAAGGTGTTCAAGCTTAGGGATCTTCTTTCTGCCACGAAGGTCCACTTCATAATACTTAATGATGGAAATAGAATGCATGTAATAGCACCCCTTATGTACATAACGAGTGTTTGCACGGAGTCCAAGGTTGATGAATACGGCATGGTAAGGATAATGTTTGCCGGAAAGGCCCCGGTGGGTATTGTAACGTTTTTAGTCCAAGTCATGAAGTCGAATCAAATAGTTGCAAAACACGTACTTAGGTATGACAATGACATATACATAGTCGTGGATAGGGAAAAAACGCCCCTCTTACTAAATATAATTGAGAAGTTAAGAACCATGGCATTCCTTCAAGCGTCGCAGGCAAGTAAGTGAGTTACTTTTGATGTCCAATGGGAATAAAGAACTTTAAACCGTAGAGTAATGCGTAAATTAGTGATGAGTCTACGGGTACTGATTGAATGAATGACAGCGGCCTCTGCTGAACCCATAATTAATTAAACCCCACGCGGGTCTAAATTATCGTGGCAATTACAAAAAGAATTAACGGTTTTATCTCTGAGTTACGTAATTCATCGGTGGAACTAGCCATCATAATCTCAGGCCCCAACTTTAGGTACCTAGTTGGTTCTTACATAGATACTTTTGAAAGGTTTGGCGCATTAATAATTTGCCCAGGCAATGGTTCCCACTCCTTAATTCTGCCGAGGCTTGATGAGGGTAAGGCTAAAGCCACGGAGTTACCATACATTGTTTATGGCGATGACGAGGGTCCACTAAACGCAATTAAGTCCTTTGTTAATAGTAATTGTGGGGTCATTAGAAGGGTGGGTCTCGAGGGTAGGGCCACACTTAATTACCTGTGGGTCCTACGTAAGGCGATTGGCGAATTTAGTGATTATTCAATTGATGACTTATTGGCATCAATGAGGATTAGTAAAGATGAAGATGAGTTGGCAAGCATTGAACGTGCAGTCAAGGCTATTGAGGAGGGCATAAGGTTTGCTCATGAATCAATTAGGCCTGGAATGACTGAGGCTAATGTGGTTAGGATGATTAGCGATACCATTAGTAATGCTGGCGCCGAGCCTAGGGATGTGCTTGTTCAATCGGGGCCTAACTCAGCGATACCTCACTGGACACCCTCCAGGAGAAGGATTGAGGTTGGGGACGTAGTGGTCATTGATGTTACTGCGACGTACAATGATTACTATGGTGATTTAACGAGGACTCTCGTGATTGGTGATCCGCCCAGTTACTTTTGGCATGTTTATGAATTGGTAAAAAGGGCTCACGATGAGGCAATAGCCAGTATTAGGGAGGGTGTCACTGGCGCGTACATCGATTCAATTGCCAGGAGGGTCATTACAGAGGGTGGTTATGGTCAGTACTTCATACATAGGACTGGGCATGGGATTGGCCTTGAGGTTCATGAGGAGCCATTTATAAGTCAGTCCTATGATAAGGCCCTGCCAAGGGGCAGCGCATTCACCATCGAGCCCGGCATATACCTGCCCGGTAGGTTTGGTGTTAGGCTTGAGAGCAATATTGCAATTAAGCCGGACGGTAGGGTCGAGATCCTTGATAATTACTGGCCAGACCCAGTGATTGTGATTTAAGTAATGCTTTATTACCTCGCCTTCCCGTAATCATTATCATGATACTATACCTTGTTAGGCATGGGGAGGCACAGTTAAATGTACTTGGAATGCTTCATTCTAGGAATTATGAAAATAATCCATTGACGGATAAGGGAAGGCTAGAGGTTGCCGCGGCTGCGCTGCTTTTACGTAGGATGGGTGTTCACGGGCCTGTGTTTGCCTCGCCATTACTGCGTGCACGCCAGACCGCCGATTGCATTGACCGTAATTACAAGGTTGATGAGAGGTTGAGGGAGATAGACATGGGTGAGTGGGAGCTTAAGAAAATAAGTGAGGTTCCCTTTGATAATTACAGGAAGGATCCAGTTAGGTATCACCCACCTGGTGGTGAGTCAATGGAGTCTGTGGTTAATAGGGCCGTGGATTTCCTAAACTTCGTTAAGGGTGTTAATGAGAAATCCGTGATTGCAGTGAGTCATTGGCACCCTATTGCAACAATCGTGGCCCTGGTTACGGGGTTACCACTGAGTAATATCTATAAGTTACGTATTAGCACAGGGTCTATAACGGCCATTGATCTGGATAATGATGACGTAGTATTCCTTAATCTAAGCCCACTAAGGGTATTGAGGAGCCTTGGCATTGGTGATAGCGAGATAATGAGGGAGTGCGGTGGGTAGGGTTAATTACCATGAGTATTTTTACCTGCGATGAGGTTCACTGGAGGCTTGTTGAATTGAATATAGATCATGCATGTGGATTAGCAAGCCTAGTGAAGATTATTGGTGGAAGGCTCGGTATTTTTAATATTCCGAATATCATTGATGTCATGGTTTACAACAGTTACGAGACAGTTAACCATGCCTTAGGTGGTTCAGTAGTTGTTGAAAGGTCCCTGGTTCCGGGGCTACTCTCGCGCGCAATACTCATAGGGAGTATTCCCTATGCGTCCATTGAGGATGTAATCGTGTCTGTTGTTGTTAATAGGGACCTACCATGGTACATAGCCATAATCAGGGAATTAATGAGGAATAATAATGTAAGAAATAACCTAAGGTGGGAGTGGATCAATGAAGTGCTCAATAGGTTTGGGTTTGTAAGGTATTTCAATGAAATTATTTCGCAGTAGGTTCATAGACGCAGGCCGGATCTGAGGCGAGTGGGTCTCCTAGTTCGGTGTATGCCCTTGCCCTTGAGCCACCGCATATGTCCCTAAACTCGCATACACCACACTTACCGTTGAACCTAGCCTCCCTTATTGTCCTCAGTACTGGGTGCTCCTTATACACCTTAACTATGTTATCCTTCCTTACATTACCGAGGGTGAGTGGTAGGAAGCCGCTTGGGTATATTGAGCCGTCACTGGCGACGAATATTATTCCATAGCCGTCCCTCGTTGGTGTAAAACTGGATACCTTTGTACCTGTTGGTGGTTCGCCCATGATTTCCCTAAGTTTACTCGTTAATTCCTGGTATAGCTTACCGCCTGCATAATTCATGCCCGATCTTCTCTGCATGATGATTCTCCTGAAGAAGGGTGCCTCAACGGTCCTTACCTGAAGTCCGTATAGCGATGCTTCGTATAGGAACTGAACAACATCTTCGCTTTCCCAAGGGTCCAGGGGCTCAAGCTCCATGCCCCTGCCCACACGTATTAGGAAGAAGACCTCCCATGCATTGGCGCCGCTTTCCTTAACGATCTTAAATATATACGGTAATTCATGGACATTTAACTTCATGACAGCCGTGTTCACCTGAAACTCAATATCAAGCTTCCTTAATATATCAAAAACCTCCAGTGTCGCCTTAAATACATCGATCTGTTCCAGCGCCGTCCTCCTAATGTAGTTATGAGTCTCGGGCCTTGCGCCATCCAGGCTTATTGACATGGAACTAACCCTTTTCTTTAGTTCCCTGAGCAGGTCTTCATTAAGTAATTTCGTTGACACCGCGGGCGATAGGGCTATGGGAATGCCCATGGACTTGGCATGATCCATTATTTCAAATGCGTCATCCCTCATTAACGGGTCGCCGCCTGTGAGAATCAATACAGGATACGGCCTATCAAACCCGGTTAGGTCATCTATGAATTTCATGGCATCCCTGGTACTTAATTCAGTGGGTAATGGTTTGAGCAGTGCGTTGGCCCTGCAGTGCCTGCATGCCAGTGGGCATGCCTTAGTGGTTTCGTAGAATACGAGTAGTGGCTTCTCCTTAAGTGGCCATTTACGCATTGGCCTGCTTATTAATGCCTTTACTTTAAATAAATTGTTCAGTGTTATTTTATCAGTGTTTGTGTAAGTAAGGATTTATAACACAGCGGATTTTATCTTGGTTGTTCCATGATAAACATTACGAATTTAGTGGTTGGTGGTGGTACAGTAAGTCTGTCGATTAAGGGCCATGATTATGTGAGGAGTGGTAGGGAGTTCACGGATATCAGTAGGCCGTTAATATTCTGGAACATAACATACAGGTGCAATCTCAAGTGCATTCATTGCTACATAAATGCAATACAAGGGCTTTCAGGGAATGAATTGACAACCGAGGAGGCGCTTAGGATTATTGAGGATGCACATGAATTAAGGACACCCCTCCTTATTGTTAGTGGTGGTGAACCACTGGTTAGGGAGGACATTACTGAAGTGATGAGAAGGGCCAGTGATTATGGCATAAAGATTTCCCTGAGTACTAACGGCACATTGATCACCAGGGACTGGGCCTTGAAGCTCAGGGAATTGGGTGTTCAATACATCGGGATAAGTATTGACTCGCCAATCCCAGAGCTTCATGATAGAATAAGGGGTGTTTCGGGAGCATGGAGCTTGGCGATTAGAGGTATTAAGAACGTTATGGAGGTTGGTATACCAGTTGGTATTAGGACCACGGTTACCAGGCTAAATATTGATCGTGCAACTGAGATTGTTGAGTTGGCACATAGGCTGGGTATATCTAGAGTTGCCTTTTACCACCTAGTACCCAGCGGTAGGGGCAGGGGGATCATTGATCTATTACCAAGCCCAGACCAATTACTAAGGTTCCTGATTAAGTTAATAGAGGTCGCAAGGAACTACCCAGATGTTGAGGTATTGACTGTGGATAACCCGGCTGATGGCGTAGTTGCTTCCCTGTTAACAAGCAATGATGAAGACGAGTTCATGGGTAAGTTAAGACTCGTGAGCAGAATGGGCGCGTGTAGTGCTGGTAGGAAGGTCATGTCGATTTACCCCAATGGTGATGTTTACCCATGCCAATTCTTCAATGATAAACCAATGGGTAATGTCAGGAAGGAGAGATTAACAGAGATTTGGCTGAGGCCTAAGGAAAACACGGAATTGGTGATTAGGCTTAGGGAGAGGAATTATGGTGATTCACCGTGTATGAGGTGTCCATACCTGGGGTATTGCGGCGGTTGTAGGGTTAGGGCCGAGGTTCTAAACAGTGATGTTTGGTCTATGGACCCGCTTTGTACCATGAATTCATTACTAAGGCTTTGGAGACTTGGCGAGATCGAACTCAAACCCTGGCAGATCAGGATAATGAAGAACTTTGAGGAGGTATTAAAAACCCATGGCTAGTTCTCACCTATTTTAAGTCAACGTAACAACAAAGTACAAAAACCAGTTATTTCTACAAATACCTGCACAAATGGTTGATTTATTAGTCAAGATATTAGGTGGTGGAGGAGAAGTTGGCAGAATGGCTATTTTCACTAAGGATGTTAATTCCGACAGGGGTTTCCTCTTTGATTATGGCGTTAACTTCGACGAGAATGATAGGCCTGTAATGCCGAGCCACGTCAGGCCTAGGGACATAACCGCAGTCTTCCTAAGTCACTCCCACCTTGATCACTGCGGTGCACTGCCTAGCCTATACGTAAGTTCGCCACCGCCTATCTACGCTACGCCGTTAACCCTTGAATTGGCTGACGTGATGTTTAAGGACGCAATGAAATTAAGTGGGTATTACCTACCCTATGAGGATGAGGAGATTAAAGCTGTGCTTGATCATGCGATTCCCGTAACCTACGGTGAGGATGTCGATGTGTCGAAGGATACTAAGGCAACCATAATAAACGCTGGCCATGTTCCAGGTAGTATGTTAACGCTGCTCGAGGTTAATGGCACAAGGATACTGTTTACGGGTGACTTCAACCTATCGCCATCAAACCTACTTCGTGGGGCCGATATAAATAATGTGCCTAGGGATGTTGATGTCGTTGTAATGGAGGGTACGTACGTGGCCAACACGCATCCACCCAGGGAAGAGGTTGAGAGGGAGTTCATTAGGGTCATTAAGGAAACAATTGAAGGCGGAGGTTCCGTACTAATACCAGTACTAACCATAGGTAGAGCTCAGGAGATCCTAATAACGCTCTATAAGAATGGTATTGATTACCCTGTGATAATTGATGGATTGGCCAGGGTTGTTAATCAAATAGTGGCTAAGTACCCGCATTACCTGGCGAACCCTGAGCTTTACATTAAGGCCGTGGAGAACAGCCTCGAGGTTACCACGGACTATCAAAGGAGGTCATTAACCAAGGAGCCCGTGATAATAGTCTCACCGGCAGGAATGCTGAAGGGTGGCGCCGCAGTTTACTACCTAAAGAAATTAGGTAGGGACAGAAGGAACGCCGTGATACTACCGAGTTATCAAGCACCTGATACGCCTGGCTTTGAATTGTTAACTAGGGGTAGAGCATTCATTGATAAGGCCGAGATTGTGCTTGAGGCGAAGCTGTACTGGTTCGACTTTAGTTCCCACAGTGGTAGGGCGGAGCTTGAGGCATTTATTAACCACTTTAATCCAGATACCCAGGTGCTTCTCGTGCATACGGATGCAATAAAGGCTCTGCAGTTCCTTGAGAGGTTGAAGGTTAAGTACGGGATTGATAATGTCCATGTGCCAACCAACGAGGAGTCCATACTATTCAGCATTAAATAAGTGACTGTGTTTTAGTTCGTTCTGCATTTATTGGTTATGCACGTGGTTTACGTTAAAAAGGTTTAAAGATTATGCGTTTTAACTCCGTTATTTGCTATGTCCCAGATAAAGATTGAGGAGGTGAAATCAACCTTCGAAAGAGTTGGGTTACATAGTCACATCAAAGGTTTAGGCATTAGGGATAGTAAGGTGCAGTTCTCCGCGGATGGATTCGTTGGGCAAGTCGAGGCTAGGGAGGCTGCTTACTACGTGGTTAAGATGATTAGGGCTGGTAAGTTCGGCGGTAAGGGTGTCCTAATAGTAGGTCCACCAGGTACTGGCAAGACGGCACTCGCCATAGGAATTGCCAGGGAGCTTGGTCCAGACACGCCATTCGTGCAAATAAGCGCAGCCGAGGTCTATAGTATGGAGGTTAAGAAGACTGAGTTCCTGACCAGAGCCCTTAGGAGCGCCATTGGTGTTAGGATTAGGGAGTGGCGCAGGGTCTATGAGGGTGTTGTTAAGGGACTTGATATTCAGTACGGCAAGCATCCATACAATCCCTATGCCCAGATACCCAGGAGTGCAACGATAACCCTGGCCACCAAAGACGAGGAGAAGAAGCTAAAGGTGCCTGCCGAAATCGCTGAGCAGTTGATTGAGCTTGGAGTTGAGGAGGGTGATGTTATTTGGATTGATGAGGAGACTGGTAGGGTGTTTGTTCAGGGTAAGGGTGAGGGTGGTGAAGCATTTGATATCTATGTCAAGAGGAAGACCGAAGTACCAAAGGGCCCTGTTTATAAGGAGAAGGAGATCACCAGGTTTTTCACGCTTAATGACCTCGACATATACCAAGCAAGACAACAGGGATTGTTGAGCGCCATGATATTTGGCTTTGCAGCCGAGGAGCGCGAGATACCGAGTGAGGTTAGGAAGGCGGTTGACGAGTTTGTAATGAAGGTCATAAATGATGGTAAGGGCGAGTTAGTACCTGGTGTTCTGTTTATCGATGATGTTCACATGCTTGATATTGAAACCTGGGCGTACCTAAGTAGGGCCATGGAGAGTGAGCTGAGTCCAATACTCATTCTAGCCACCAATAGGGGTATAACGAAGATTAGGGGCACAGACATTGAGTCGCCACACGGTGTTCCGCTGGACATGCTTGATAGGCTCATCATAATCAGGACTAAGCCATATACGCCTGATGAGGTTAGGGAGATAATAAAGATTAGGGCGAGAGAGGAGAAGGTGTCCCTGGCAAATGATGCACTTGAGGTGTTGACGAAGATAGGCGCCGAGGAAAGTCTTAGGTATGCAATACAGTTGTTGGCACCGGCCCAGTTGAGGGCTCAGGAAATTGGCCATAAGGAGATTAGCAAGGAGGATATTGAGTACGTGAAGAAGATGTTCCTTAGCGTTAAGGAGAGTGTTCAGTACGTTAAGGAGTACGAGAATTACTTCCTGCGTTGATTTTCTACAATTAAAGAAAAGTTAAGATTAAAAAGGCAATAGGAAGTTCCGATTAATGGGGATATTGATGCTCAGCATGAATGATATTGTTCAAGCGATATACACGGTAACCAGGGTAGTTACGGTACCCGTAAATATACATGCGATTGTTTACCTGGCTGGCAGGGATTGGTCAATGTTCGAGAGAGATGGTGCATACGTTATTTATAAAACCACGGATACCCAGGGCAATCCCGTAACAATAAGGTTAAGGATCAGGGAGGCCGGTTCCCCAGTTTCCCGCTATTATGAGGTTTACGGCATGGAAATGCAGTTCAAGTACATGGGTAATGACTTCCTAGCTG
Source organism: Vulcanisaeta souniana JCM 11219 (assembly GCF_026000775.1). Lineage (GTDB taxonomy): Archaea > Thermoproteota > Thermoprotei > Thermoproteales > Thermocladiaceae > Vulcanisaeta > Vulcanisaeta souniana. The sequence goes on from NZ_AP026830.1 coordinate 1,537,215, forward strand.
TATACCCAGTAAACGGTGGTTTCAGTAAGGCTAAGGTTGATGATAAGTACCTACTTGACATAAGTACTAAGATTGGTGGGGGCGAACCATGCATAGTTGCCCTAAGTATAGGCCAGGTACCAGCTATATGTAAACAAATTGGTAAGTTCTACATGATTATTGCAAGGGCATGAGTAATCTCATGAACCTTAATAATTCAATTTTTAATTAATTCTACATTATTTAATTCATCAGTAGCGGCGTTCTACTTCATCAGTCTGTTGGGTTCATCATCATCATCACCTTAACTAATTAAATTACCAGGGAATTTTAATTGTTTAGTAATGGTAATGCGGGGAACGCGAGTCTGTTTAGCAGGTAAGGAATTGGTTTTTATATCAATCTAGTATAAAATTAGGAAATGTCCAGGGTAATACGAGATTTTTGGGGCAAGATATTGTCACCGCTTTACGTTGGGGAGAAAGAATTCTTAGGCAGGTTAGTGACACATTTAGGGCTTAGTCAGAAGGCAATGGGTATACTGGAGAACATGGTACTTAGCGCCATGGAGAATAGCGGTATAAGTAAAACTAAGGTCTCTGAGGGCATGAGGGAGATAGCTGCCCTTGAGCGTGAGGGTGATGAGATCGTTAGGCAGATAAATGACTATGTACTTAAGGGGGCTGTTCCAATAACCACAGCCTCTATAATGGACACGATACTCAACAAGTCAGATGATATCCTAGATGGTATTCACGTATTATCAAGGGAGTTGAGGCGTACGTATTATTTATGCAATACGGAGCCTGTTAGGAACTTCCTTGGGGAGGAGTTCCTGGAGATGCTTAGGATAGGTAAGGAGGCTTTGAAGATGCTTATTGAGATAATAAATGACCTAAACGTAAGGAGCTTTAGTGATATTAGGGTAATGGTGATGGGAATACAGAAACTTGAGGAGGAGGTTGATGACATAAAGGACTCCGCCCTGGATAAGCTATATGCAAGTGCGAAGGAATTAACGTACGTAGAGTTCATGAGTAGCATGAGCCTGATATTCGGCATTGACGACGTCCTAGACTCCATAAAGGACATAGCTTACATGATATTGACACTGATTAGTACTTATGGCACCTAAACCTAGAACCTACCTTATTTCTCTTCCCTCCTGCTGGTACTACATCCTGCCCGTAGCCTTTATTCTTAACCATTCTCTCCACTAGTAATGCATTTAACATAGAGAAACTGAAGAAATATCAGAAGCAAAATATTTTACTTATGGGAAATATTAAGCGTATTATTCAATAAGTATCTTTGTTAGCTTATCCTTTAATTTATCTATCTCCAGAAGCACCAGACCTAGGTTTGGATCAGGCTTTGCTATTGCCGTTAATATTAAGTCCTTGCTCAACGGCGCCACCAATAACGTGTTCCTGGTGTATTGCGATACACTTATTACTGATTCCCCAAGTCCTAGTTCCGCACCGAGCCTATCTATTGTACTTCTTGCTATTGCCACCATCGCACTAACCACCTTTGCATTGAACTCACCACCAACTTTAAAGGCCACTGGCAAGCCATCGCGCCTAACAACCAATGCGCCTACAATATCCGGAAATACTCTACCCATGAATTCCTCCAATGCATCCACAACCTCCTTGCCTACACTGGAGCTCATCATTGTACAATATTTTCAATCCTTAAAAACCTTTCTATCTAATCTATCTAATGCGTAGCCACACTCTTTAAATGCCACTCATTATCCAATAGCAATGAAATGCCGGTTAGGGAACACTTGGACATAGTGATGGGCAATTCCCAGTACCTAGATGACATAAAAATGGACAACATGGTTTATCTCCATGTAATTAGGTCGCCATACGCCAGGGCCAGAGTCTTAAGGATTGATTCGTCAAGTACTAAATTTCTACTCTTCCTAACAGCCAATTACATTGGAAACCTACTAATGCCTTCTATGCCTGTGTCTAACGCTAGGATCATTAAAATGCCCGTATTATCCAACGGCACTGTGAATTTCATAGGACAACCAGTGGCGGCGGTGGTTACAGACTCCACGTATGCACTTGAGGATGTCGTAGACGAGGTATCGATAGAGTATGAACCATTAAAACCTGTAATTACAATAGACGAGGCATTAAGGAATGAGGAGATTATACACCCAGAGATAGGCACAAACGCATCCCTGGATACCACGTTGGAGGGCGGTGACCTTAACGTGTTTAAGGAAGCAGATGTGGTTGTTGAGAGGGAGATTGAGCAAGCCAGATTGGTCGCCAACCCAATGGAGCCCAAGGGATGCGTCGTTTATTACAATGGCGATAAGCTCCTCGTCTATGTATCCACTCAATCAACGTTTAGGGTCAGGTCAGACCTGGCGGAGGTCCTCGGGCTACCGATTGATAAGATTGTGGTTAAGGCCCCTAAGAACGTTGGCGGTGGTTTTGGCAACAAGACACCGGCCTACCCCGAGTACGTACTCGCTGCGATAGCATCAATGAAGCTGAAGAGACCCGTTAAGTGGGTTGAGACGAGGACTGAGCACTTGAACAATGCAACTCAGGGCAGGGGCGTCAAGTCTAGGATGAAGCTCTACGCCAAGAGGGATGGGACTATACTGGGTATTGAGGGCGAAGTCATTGTTAACCTGGGCGCCTATAACTTCACCATAAACGCGTCATCGCCGATATTCATAGCGAACCTATCCACGGGACCCTATAGAATGCTCGCGGCCAGGGTCAGGGCGATCGGCGTTTTCACGAACACACCACCCTCCGGTCCATACCGAGGCGCAGGTAGGCCCGAGGCCGCGTTAATTCATGAAACCCTAATTGATGACCTAGCCGATGAATTGGGCATGGACCCCGTCGAGGTCAGGAGAAGGAACATAATTAGGGATGGCGAGACCTACAAGACGCCTTTAGGTCTTGTTATTGACCCTGCCAATTACCAGTCAATTCTCGAGGACGCCGCTAGGCATTATTATGAGTTAAGAAGTAGGTATCCAGGTAAGGGTGTTTCCATAGTTGTCTTTGCGCTCTATGTAAGCACGTTTGGTGGAGAGGGCGTTAAGGCCGTGATTGGCAATGGCAAGTTAAGGCTCTACATTGGTTCTAGACCACAGGGTCACGCCCACGCATCCGCATTCACTAAATACGCCTCTGAGGTGTTTGGGGTGCCCGAGGAATTAATTGAGGTTGTGCCTGGTGATACCGAAACCCTTAACTACGGTGTTGGCACATTCGGTAGTAGGAGTGCCACTGTGGTTGCGGCAGCGATTACGGAGCTGGCGGAGAGGATTACATCGAAGTCATCATCAATGGGTCTATCATTGATTGATGCCATTAAGTCAAGGGGCATTGTTATTGAGGAGGAGGTTGATTATAAACCAAGCATTACCATACTCGCGCCGGGCGCCCATGTCGCGGTTGTCGATTTCAACCCAGAGACCCTGATGGCTAATGTGATTGATTACTACGCGGTCTATAACGTCGGTAAACCACTTCTTGAGGAGGAGGTTGAGGCACAGCTTCATGGTGGCATACTCCAGGGAATTGCGCAAGTGCTTTGGGAAGGTGCTATATACAGTGATGATGGAACACCGCTTCATGTGACCCTCGCGGATTACGGACTGCCCAGCCCTCCTGACGTGGTATATAAGGTATTGACTAGAGGCTTGAATATGCCATCGATTATGCCAGGTGGGTTGCGTGGTATTGGTGAGGCTGGGACGACGGGTGCATTGGCAAGCACATTCCTGGCTCTTGAGAAGGCGATAAGTATTAGGTCAGGTATTAGGGTTAAGCTCAGTAGGACACCAGTAACGCCATCTTACCTATTTCAAATAATTAAGTAAGAATGAATGATATTTTTAAGAAATTATTTAGATGACTCAAGTAATGCCTTGAAAAGATTTATTGGAAACGTACGATCCATGTTTAAATAATCAAGTAGTGTCGTGTATAAATCAAATGGCAGTGCGCCAGCCAATATTGTCCTTGCCAGGAAGAACTTTGCATCAGAGTCACCGCATGTCTTAATGGCCTCTGTAGCTTGTAGTGCAGTAAAGGCTGCGTATAGTCCAGGGTTAACGTTGTATACTGTGAATATTGTCAATATGCTGTCTGCATACTCACTAATGTCCGTTGTGCCTATGAGCTTCTTAACATTTTCCTGAATCTCAGCAAACTTACCTACTAATGCGTTTACGTCGTTTGATAATTCAGGGAATAGCTTAATTAGGGTATTGATTGCGTTCTTCGTTATGGTATCATAATTTCTCAATACACATTCACTTGGTTTTATGCTGAAGCTAGCTATGATTAATTGAGCGGTTTTCTTCACCGCCTCCTTCACATCAATGCTACCTCCTGCAGTACCCATTGGGGACAACCGCGTCAGAGGGGGTATTTAAGTATTTAGTAGTAGAAAGAAGGTTATGAATGGTAATTGCAAGGTTAAGAGGCAATGATAGGCAGAGTTTTTAGTTTCAATAACGTTAAATGCATCACCAAGCATTTATTACTGTGTTGTCTCAAGTAATGCCTTCAATAGGTTTATTGGGAAGTTGTGATCTAGGCTAAGGTAGTCGAGTAATAATCTATACAGGTTATTCGGGAGTGAACTAGCCAACAAAGTTCTTACTAGGAAGAACTTTGCGTCAGAGTCACTACAGATTTTTGCGGCCTCCATTGCTTGAATTGCAGCAAAGATTCCATAGATCCCTGGGTCAACATTGTATGTTGTGAAGATCGTTAATACGGCATCTGCGTATTGCCCCGGGTCCTTTATCCCAACGAGTTTCCTACTGGCCTCCTGTATCGCGGTGAATTTACTTGCCAGCGCGTTTAGTTCAGTTGATAGTTCGGGGAATAACTTAAGCACTTGTTGCATGGCATTTAGAGTTATTGTTCCGTAATTCTTCAACAAGCAGTCACTTGCTTTTACGTCTAGGGCTGATGCTATTATATGGGCAATGTACCTAACAATTTCTTTAACATCTGCGCTACCCGGTGTACCAACTATGGTATTTGGTTCCGGCGAACTCATTATACTTATTAGTAATTGAAGAAATATAAATATTAGGTAATTGAAATAATATTATTTACACATTAAGGCTAAATAAATACTGTTATAGCTGTAACATATTGATCGTAACTAGTCAGAATGATTATTCAAGTGTAGAAAGTGAAGAAAAGAGAATCTACTTATAATAGGCAATATTGCCATTGATGGAACCATGGCCACAATGGGTTTCCAGGGAACCAGGACCCTGGGTGCCTCCAACTCTATCCTCACATTCTCAATAACATCACTAATGCATCTGCTCATTGGTTTGATGCACACCATCCTTTCGTCAACGAAATGCCTTAGAGCATCGTAAATCTCATAAACAATATTAAACCTAGGGCCAATGAGGTGTTGCACATACTCCCTGCTGATCTCGGTCTCAGCTTCTATTACACCGTCATTAAAGATCCTTGCATGGAGTTCCCACGGGCCATAAATCCTCATAACCAAACTATATAATTCACCTCTACTCACTGCCAGCATTGTTTGTCTAAAGCCCTTGTTGATTAACCCCATGGCTACATCATGCACCCTATAAGGAGGTATCTTGATAATGAATATGTGAGTTCTCGAACCCCTCATTATTAGGCTAAGAGGTATTCTATACCTCTTTCCATCCTCAAGACGCACAAGCCAGGGCAAATAAACAACGTAGGTACTTCCCATATAGGGTAATTCACTAATCTCTTTAAAATTACTTCCCTTGTCTCTTATTAATCTAACGTGAGGTTTCATGTGGCGTAAAAGGCTAAAATGCGGAGCAAGCATTAAAGCTCGGCATGGGTAATTAACGCTGTCTGGATTCAGGGGAAAGAGGTTCATTTTTAACTGCATTTATCATGGTTGTACTATAGAATGGCCACCAATTCCACTTACCGAGTAGAACTATTATTGCTGGTACGAGTAATGGTCTGACAATGAATGAATCAATGATTACTGAGGAGGCCACGGCAAGAGCCACCTGCTTGAGTATGTAAATGCTTGATAGTGCCAGGGAGGCGAAGGCCATGGCAAGTACGAGGGCTGCGCCGGTTACAACGGGCCCCGTTACCTCAATGGACTTGACGATCGCATCTTTATCACTTAATCCATTATTGATTTCCTCCCTAAACCTGCTTATTATGAAAAGGTCGTAGTCAGTACCCACGCTGAGCAGGAGCGAAATTAAGATAACTGGTAGTAACCAGTAGGTCATTACCCCCAGTAAGCCTTGGAATACGTATATTGTCAGTGCCAATGACCAAGTGATACTCATGAGAACTGTAGCCACCAGTCTCAGTGGGATCATTATAGACCTCATGTATATAGTGAGTATGGCAATGTTTATCGCGATCATTACATAGAGTATGAGACCATAGTACTCACGCTCAAAGCCAAGCACGAAGTAGTACTTATCCGCAGGCGATCCCCCGATCAACACCTTAACCCCATACTCCCTAGCCACCTCATTGGCCACCTCCCTTAGCCCTAGGTATATTGGTATGAGCTTGTCGGACAACGATTGCTGGTTAACCGTGGCAGTTATTATGTACATGTTAGAACCATTGTATGAAAGAGCCGCATTTATTACATAGTCCTGCCCCTTGATGGCGTTGAGTAATGACAATGCAGCCGATTTATTGCCGTAAACCACTAAATACGCGGTCGAATAGTCATAATCCCTGAAGTAATTGAGCAGCAAGCTAAGTCCGACCTTAGCCGGCGTGTTTGGCATTACCTGCACTGGGTCAGTGGTTATCTTAATATTTAGTATTAAGTACGTGAGCGCCAGAGCCGTTATTGCCAGGAATATAGCTACGATAGTCCTTGGTTTATCGACGGCGAACCTAGCCATCCTCGAGAGAAAGGCAGTCCTTAACTCAACGGACTTAGCCCTTAACCCCATGGGCCATAATACCCCGTCACCGAGCAACCTCATGGCTTCAGGTAATATTATTGCAGTTGCTGTTATCGTGAGCGACACTGCTATTATGAAACCAATTCCAATGTCCTGTATGTAACCATACCTCGAGATGGCAAAGCTACCAAGCCCAAATCCAACAACTGATGCGCTGACGAGGATTGTTGGTCTTACCCTGGATAAAACAATGCGCAGCGCCTCGTTCTTGCCATGCCCCCTGATCCTCTCCTCCAGGTACCTGCTGAGCATTAGCATACTATAATCAACGCCTATGCCGAAGATTATCGGCGCGATCATGTAAACGGTTAGGTAATAAAGCTTGAAGTGTATTGCCCAATTATAGAGTAGTCCAAGGGATGCTAGGTAGGTTAATCCAAGTGCTATTAGTGACATTACTGGGCCAATTAGTGTGCCTAGCATTGAAATCATTGTGATGAATACAAGGACGGATGTGGTCTTGTCGATTATGTTTACGTCGCTGGTAACCATTCTCTCGAGCTCGTAAAGAATGACATCAGTACTAACTGGGTATGTCCAATCCTTTCTCGTTAGCAAGTCATAAATGGTATCCTCGTAACTACTCGGCAATGTTATAAAGGCCACTGTGTAGGTGCCGTTTAGGAATTTTTGCGTTATGTTATCGGGTAGGTCAAGCATACTTGGTGGTGGGTGTTCCTGCACCAGGACATTTATGACACTGCGGTTCAATTCATAAATTACTGAATAAACAATAGAGGGATTGTTATTGCATGTTAATTGGTACATGTATGGCAGTAGTAATGGTGGTGTTGCGTTGGTGTACTCCTGGATCAGGATAAGTCTAAGCAGGTTTAGGTTTGTATTAGGGCCTATTAGTATGGCGATCCTAAGTAGTGTTGCATTGGCATTGCTGTTTATGAGTGACTGATAGACATAACCAGTCACATTACTTACTGGGTTAAGTCCTGGGTATGTCTCTTGGAGTATTTCCTCATAGCTTGTTAATAATATGCCCGTTATGTTTTCGGTAGCTAATGCATATGGCGTTGGTTCATTCCCTACGGCGACCTCCAATTTATTGAGCGTTTCATTGGCTAGTACATTAATGTACTCACTGTATCCATACTCACTCATGTACTTCCTTGTTGATAATACAAATAATTCTGTTAATGATGCATTGGGATAGTTTCTTAGGTAGTAATTTTCTGTTTCGTAATATAGTATTTGCCCGTAATTAATGGTTGCGTTCAAATCACTTTCTATATTATTAGTTATATTAAAAACCCTGGAATAATACTCCCTGTTTAGGCTTAGTATTGTTGAGCAGTCATTATTTAACCTCCAGTAGAGGCTCCATATACCTGGTGTTTCGTTGCTTATTACGTTCATGGCGAACCTACTTATTGTTTCGTTGTAAATCGTATAAACGCTGTTATATGCCGTTAATAGGTCCATCACAGATATACTTGGCGCATCTATGGCATTAACGGCATTATTCACGTAACTCAACCTGCTTTCCACCGTTTCATTGCCATCCAACTTAACGACAACCACAAGCGTGGTCTCGTTTGAGGTACCTATGTACTTATTGACTAGGTTACTCACTATAATGGGTTCTATATTACTGGGCATTAATTGCGTCTCATCATATGTAAGCACGCCAAAGACACGGAGTGCGTAATGCGCTAGGTAAATCATTACGATGAGCCACGCCACAATTATTAGAAGTGACAATGTGTCCCTTCCCTCCATTCGCCATAAGGCATTTTAACCTTATTAAATAACATTCCTCGTGATGGAGAATAAAGAAGTCGTTAAGCTCATTAATGTAAGCAAGAGGTATTATATAGGCGGTAGTGTTTATGTTGATGCGTTAATTGACGTAAATATATCAATCAAGGAAGGAGAAATTGTGATAATAATGGGGCCCAGTGGTTCAGGTAAGACCACGCTCATGAATATAATGGGCACGCTCGATAAACCAACAAGTGGTAGAATTATTATAGATGGTGTTGATGTCACGGACGTAGATGAGGATTACCTATCCAGGTTTAGGCTTGAGAAACTCGGTTTTGTATTTCAACAATACAACCTAGTTTCCCAGTTAACCGCGCTTGAGAATGTTATGCTACCCATGTTACTAACTGGTAAATACACAAAAGATGAGGCAAGGGAGAAGGCGAGGTTACTCCTGGATCTCGTTGGTGTTGCTGAGTTCATGAATAATAAGCCAAGTCAATTGTCTGGCGGCCAGCAACAGAGGGTTGCAATTGCGAGGGCCCTTGCCAACGATCCATCGTTCATAATAATGGATGAGCCAACAGGCTCCATTGACTTGGCAAGCTCTTTTCTAATACTTGATTTAATTAGGCTATTGAACAAGACTATTGGGGTTACCTTCGTTATTGCCACGCATAACATGGAAGTCGCATCAATTGGTAGCAGGATTATTTACCTTAGAGGTGGTAGGGTGATGCAGGAGAGCGATCTTGCCAGGATAAAGGAGGAATTTAGTAAATTGAGGGTTGACCGGTCCGCCGTGATTAAGTCGTACCTTAGGATACTCGATATTGAGGAACAAAGGATTATGAGACTGGGTGAGGATATAAGCGAAATAGAGAGGAAGAGAAAAATAATGAACGATGTAATAGGTGATAAAGATTAATTAAGCGAAATTAATTAGGCGCTATCAATGAACATTAAGTACCTAATAGCGCTGGCTCTCGCGGGGTTACTGGCCATGAGTAGCATTGCATACGCGGGTGAGTCATTGAATGCGTATTTTACGGTTAATTACATAACCTACCTAAATCCTAATGGGCAAGTGAACAATTATTACATTGAATACACTCTGTCAATATACAACAATGAACCACGCTCAATACCGCTCAACGTCTCAATGAGCATCCTACCATACTCCAGCGTAATATACACGTCACCAGCGGCCACTGCGATCAATAACAACATGGTAACCTGGATAATAACATTACGGCCATACTCAGAGGAGGTTCTCGATGTCAGGTTTAAGCCTGTTTACACATTACTCCCCATAGCTACCCTGGACTACGGGGTACTTGTTAATGGATCAAGCGTGAACTCAACCGTGGTTAATGGTAACGTGGGCACTAATGTTGAGATATTTATAAACACCACCAATCAGTTACCATTTCCAATAGTGACTACGATAACATTAACAAGGCAATCAGGATTATTTTATGAATATAATATTACACCAACAATAACCCAGGACTTACTGGGTTACGAGGTTGACTATTGGTTATTCAATACAGAGAATGTGACATCCATGTCCTTAAACATGATCACCGAGAACATGGGTCCCTGGCACAGCATAAGGATAAACCCAATAACTGTCCAGACCAGTATTGACCTAAATGAATCGATAAAGGCATTAAACGAGTCAATAAACAGCCTAAACTCAACGCTCAATCAATTAGTGTCATTCTCCAGTACCGTAATTAACGCCTCAAGCTTGTCAAGCAACTATACAACACAGTTCTTTCAATTAATAGCCCTACTTAACCAAACAGCCCAGGTACTTGGTGCATCTGCATATTTAATAAACTCAACATTAATGGTCGAAGGCCTACTCCAGGCTCAACTTGTTGAGCTTAAGGTTGCGCTTTCAACGGAGGGGCAGATACTGGGTACTGAAGTAAGCGTGATCTCCCAAATAAGGAGCTTATTGGGTCCCATTGCTAATAATCAACAGAGCTATATCAATGAATTAAATACGTTAAAGCAAGACCTACTCCAAATAGAGAGCTCCACCAATAATGCAACCTTAATCAGTGAAATAAATAATGCCATAACAATAATAAACCAACTTGAGGGCTCACTAACGGCACTTACCCAGTTATATAATGGGCTCGGTGCTGTCCAGGATGAACTAACGTCAACACAGGCCCAGGTCAATCAGGCAGTTAACGGTCTAAACTACGCAATAGCAGCCGCCAATGAAAGTGAGACGCTAATAATAAGCATATCGAATAACCTATACCTGCTCCACAATGAGTTACTTAATTTGACTAATCAATTATTGGCCACATACTTAAGCATATCATCATATCAAACAAGGGCGTTATCATACATGGCCCAGGTAAACAATTATGAGGAGGAAATTAGAAGCATGATTGTTAATGACGAGGTCGAGGAAACCGTACTGAACACATTGGCGAAGCAATACCTTAGTTACGTAAGTATCAATGAGACTAATGTTAGTACTGATGTTACTGTGGAGGAGACCTTCATAATTAATATGCCGTCAATTGTGAACACACAGTACCTATTGCAACTTATAAATGCGACTACAGCCCAGGGCAATGAGACACAAAGCCCTAGGACTATTGGCATTGTAGTTAATGGTTACTATGGTTATTTTTTAATAATGGGTATTGCAGTATCAATAATGCTGATATTAATATTAATAAGGAAATTTCGTTACTAATTATTTTCAATAGGCATGAGTGTTTTCCTTAAATAGGGGGTATTAATCGCCTGCTCTTGTGCGTAGTAACCGTAATGATTCGATGATGGATGCAGAAAAATACGTAAGTAGGATAATAGAGTTTCTGGGGGACGATCCAGATAGGCCGGGTCTAAGGGAGACACCTAGGAGGTTCATAAGCGCCCTTCTTGAGTTAACCCGTGGCTTAAGGGAACCACCGCCTCAGGTTAAATTCTTCCCCATGGAGGATAGTAAGTATGTTGGGCGTATCACCGTTAATGACATTGAGTTCACATCATTATGTGAACACCACTTATTACCAGTCATGGGCACAGTCACCGTGACTTACGAACCACTCAATAGTGAGGTTCCTGGGTTAAGTAAGGTGGCTAGGTACGTTAAGTGGCTAGCCGCGAGACCCATGCTTCAGGAGAGGTTCACGGCCAGGCTTGTCAATGAGCTTAAGGAGGTACTTCATGCGAGGTATGTTTATGTTAAGGTCTGTGCATTACACATGTGTGCAATGATCAGGGGTGTTAAGGATGAGGATATGTACATGACGACGGAAGCATGGTCTGGGGATTTAAGTAATGAGGAATTGATGGAATTAAAACAAACAGTGCATTGCAAGGTACCTAGGATAGTCCTAACTAAGGATTATTAAGAGGTTACTTCCTTAGTTATCCGGAAATGAATCCAGTGGAGCACATTGAATTGAGTACACACGTACATGCCACAGAGAGCGAGCTAAAGGTCGTTAAGGCATTACTCAATCTATTACCGCCAAGGTACAGGGAGAACCCAGGTATTGTGAGGAGGGAGGGACAGGGGCATTTTGGTAATGACATAAATACTATAAAAGCTCAATTTAAGGGCGATGACGCGCTACAGATCACTCAATACATACTTACGATAATTGACCAATTGGACAGAGAAATAATACTGGTTAGCATAGATAGTAGGTTTGAAGAGGGTAAATTATACCTGAGGTTTAACAAGCAGTTGGCATATAATGGCATAGCCAGGCTTGATGATGGTGACGACGTAATTAAGGTAATAATAAAATTCAACCACTGGGTCCTTAAAGATGAGGGTATTGAAAACATAATTAAGCAATTAGTTCATCATTAGTTTTTGATTAGGTTTTTGGCAGTGTTACGGCGCCCATGGATGCAGACGTAACTAAGGAAGCATACTTAGCCAAGAGTCCCCTTGTGTATCTAGGCGGTGGTGGCTGCCAGTTCCTTAACCTCCTCTTGATCTCCTCATCAGGAACAAGAAGGTCTAAACGACCACTCTCGGCATCTATGAGTATCCTATCACCATCCTCGACAATTGCTATTGGTCCTCCAACTGCCGCCTCGGGCGCGACGTGGCCTATCATGAATCCTCGTGTAGCACCACTGAATCTGCCATCAGTGACCAACGCAACATCCTTACCCAACCCAGCCCCAACTATTGCTGAAGTAACCCTAAGCATCTCCGGCATTCCAGGACTGCCCTTAGGACCCTCATACCTAATGACCACGACATCACCAGGCTTAATCTCACCCCTCCTAATGGCCTGGAAGGCATCTTCCTCACTATTAAATGGTCTTGCCCTTCCCTCGAATTTCATTAATTCTGTAGCTGCTACCTTAATGACCGCTCCCTCGGGTGCTAGAGAACCCTTAAGTATTCTAATGCCACCCCAGGACTTTATTGGGTTACTAACATCCTTAACAATATGCTCATGCGGTACATTTGGGAATTTATAGTCCCTTAAATTCTCCTCTAGTGTCTTACCGGTTATCGTAAGTACCTTACCATTGAGTAGACCGGCTTTTAATAGCTTAATCATGACTAACGGGACTCCGCCGACCGTATCTAGGTCCGCCATTACATAATCACCACCTGGTCTCAAGCTTGCTATGTATGGGGTCCTCCTTGATATCCTGTCAAAATCATCAAGACTTAATTTAACTCCAGCCTCGTAGGCAATGGCTAGTAAATGAAGGATTGCGTTTGTTGAGCCGCCCATCGCCATTAATACCGTTATTGCGTTCTCAAAGGCTTCGTAGGTCATTATGTCCCTGGGCTTTATGCCGAGCTCGATCACGTTCATAAGCGCCACACCGCTTTCTATTGCATACATAACTCTCCTGGCTGATGTTGCTGGCGGCGAGGCACTGCCAGGGAGTGCCATACCTAGTGCCTCAGATAGTGCTGCTACTGTGTTGGCTGTGAACAAGCCTGCGCAGGTTCCATAAGTTGGGTGGGCCCTCTTCTCAATTTCGTAGAGTTCATTCTCTGATATCTTGCCTGCTAGGTAGGCGCCGACGGCCTCATGAACATCCTCGATGGTGAGCTTCAAATTGCCATAGAAGCCAGGCTCTGCAGTACCGCCATATAGGTAAACCGCTGGTATGTTTAGCCTTGCCATGGCCATTAAAATACCGGGTGTTGTTTTGTCACAGCCGCCAATGCCTATGAAGCCGTCAAATGCATGAGCATTGACCTGGGCCTCTACGGTGTCGGCAATGACCTCCCTACTCACCAGGCTATATCTCATTCCCTCGGTTCCCATGCCTATGTTGTCATTAACAACTATGGTTGGTACGGTTAATGGGGAACCGCCACCCCTGCGTACTCCCTCCTTGACGTGGTTGGCCAATTGCAGTGTATGTAAATTACAGGGGCCTGCCTCGCTCCATGCAACAGCAACGGCAACGAGCGGCTTTCCTATATCTTCATCTGTAAAGCCTACGGCCCTTAAGAATGCCCTGTGCGGCGCATTTAAGACCCCTGCGTATCTATCTTCACTACGTAGTTTTATCTTGGTCATTGGTAGCACCTTACCTCTCTATCTTAATAACTTTACTATTGAACGTGTTAAATGCAGTATTCGTTACGTAATATTTAATAAACCATGAAGGGATAAAGTAAATGTATGTCATTTACATTAATGAGTCCAGCCTTTAAGTACGGTGAGCGAATACCAAAGAAATATACGTGTGATGATGTTGATGTGAGTCCACCATTACAATGGTCAAGTATCCCGCCAGGTACTAAGTCCCTGGTCTTGATAATGGAGGATCCAGATGCCCCAATAGGTGTATTTACGCATTGGGTTCTTTACAACGTACCACCGGACAGGACGGGATTACCTGAGAACGTGCCAAAGACACCCACTGTTGAGGGGATTGGCATACAGGGGTTAAATGATTTTGGTAGGGTTGGTTATGGCGGGCCATGTCCACCCAGGGGACACGGATCTCACAGGTACTTCTTTAGGTTGTATGCATTAAGTACGGTACCAAGCATCAAGCAGAGGGCATCTAAGGATGAGGTTTTAAGGATCATAAAGAACAATATAATTGGTACAGCGGAATACATGGGTACGTACTCGAGGTAACCCTTAAAACGTTTTAACGTTATTTACTTAAAACTTAAGTTTCCGATAGATATCTCCAGGATAATACTATGCCGATTGCCGAGAATATTACTGCGAAGGCTATTAAGTACGCAAAGTCCATAAGTAGGTTAAACCCAGTTACGCCAAGTAGTAATTGCCTGTTGATGTCATTTACATAGGTCAGTGGATTCACGTAGGCAATTGGCTTAAGCCACCAAGGCATTGACTTAACTGGGTAGAAGGAGTTGCTTGCGAACATTAGTGGCATGTTTAGTAGGTTCATTATTGCCATCTGTGATTCCCAGGAGGTTGACCTAAGAGCCAGTGTTACGAATAGGGATGCGAAGCCCATGGACATTAATGTTAATGCCGCATATGCACCCACTATATCCAGTGGGTTAATTCCTGGGTTTAGTTTCATACCCAGTAGTATGGCTATTATTAGGACTATTGTGGCTTGAACAAGGGACCTAATCACGGAATTAAGCACCTTAGCCATCACTATATTGCCCCTAGGTACTGGCGTCGTTAACAACTTACTCAGGACACCAAGTCTTCTATCCCACACGATACTCATGCCGCTCTGTAGTGATGTGAATAGTGTTATGAATGATAGCATGCCCACGGCAAGGAATGAGAAGTAGTCCGTGGTACCGAAGTTGGCCTTGAGTATCTCAGACGCGACTTCATCAATTACCTGCTTAGGTATGTTCAATCCAGGAATGTTAAGTCCACTTGTGAACATGGTTGCGAAGTTCATGGATTTACCGAAGAAAGCAAGCCAAACAATTGGTTGTATCAACGAGATTATCAATATGACGGGCACCTTATACCACTTGGCCAACTCCCTATTGGTTAATGCCCAAAGCCCATGCAGTGGGTGTAGTTTCACTGCCATGACTCATCACCTCCTGGCCCTCGCCACGGTTCTCCTAAACTTCATGAAATCCTCTGAATTACTCTCCTCATCCCTAAGTCTCTTGCCCGTGAACTCTAGGAATACCTCATCCATAGTAGGCTCCTTGATTGTTATGCTCGTAGCCCTAATACTAAGCTTATTGAGTGCCTCAAGTATTATGGGGGCTGCCGTGCTTCCGCTCCTCACCTTAAAGGTTATCACATTATTCGAAACAGTAACGCCGGTAACGCCCTCAATGCTCTCCACAATCTTCCTGGCAGTATTAATATCACCATTAATCTCAATCGTCACGATATCACCACCGACCTTCTCCTTTAGCTCCTTCGGTGTGCCGATGGCAAGTATCTTACCATGATCAATAATTGCAACCCTCTCCGCATACCTATCAGCCTCCTCCAGGTAATGCGTGGTCATGAATATGGTCATCCCATACTGCCTCCTAAGCCTATACACATAATCCCAAATGGCAGCCCTCGTCTGGGCATCAAGGCCCAATGTGGGCTCGTCCAGGAAGAGTATGGCAGGCCTATTAATAAGGCCCATGGCAATCTCCAACCTCCTTCTCATACCACCTGAGTACGTCTCAACCTTCCTATCAGCCGCATAGGAAAGCTCCACCAAATCAAGCAGCTCAGCAGCCCTCTCCCCAGCCTCCCTCTTGGGTATTCCATACAATGCAGCAACAAGCATCAAATTCTCCCAACCCGTCAAATCCTCATCAGCCGTGTATTCCTGGGGAACAACACCTATGCTCTCCCTAACCTTAGCCGGTTGTTTCACTACATCATAGCCATTTACTATTGCTGTGCCATCACTTGGCCTAGTTACTGTGGTTAGCATTTTTATTGTTGTTGTTTTACCGGCACCATTTGGCCCTAAAAATCCAAAGATCTCTCCATAATATACCTCAAAGTTTATGTGGTCAACGGCTGTGAAGTTCCCATAACGTTTCGCTAGGTTTATTGCCTTAATGGCCGTTTCCATAATGGTCAAGTAGGCGGTCTACGCCCTAAATATAAATCTTTCTCTAAATCGATATCGGATAATCGATCACAGATTTAATCCCCTCATCACCTGGGATATATCCAAGTTCCGAGATGGTCTGAGGAATAGTAAGATATACGACACATACTGTGGTAAGTGCGGGCATGTGTTTGTACTGCCTAAGATGTATTGCCCGTATTTGCTTTAAACCTGTGGATTAAGTCGCCTGCCTTTACGTTGATCTTAAGTTCCATTAATCGTAACTTACTCATCAACTCCTGCCTATGAATTGATCCTCTCCTTTGCGTTTGTTTTGTTGCGCCTTGGTTTATGGTTTTGGTGCTTGTTATTTTCAATTACACGCTTAGTTGAATTTAGCACTGAATCGGTAGTGGTTTATTAGCCTTGTTGGGGATTTAGTCCTGTGAATGTCTCATGGTTCTTGAGACGATAAAGCCATTGAGGATTCGGTGGGCATTAAGGCTAAGGGCAAGAAGCGATTAGGGTGCGATGAGCCAAGTAAGCGACCCAAGAATCATCGAGGAGGTTATGATGTTAATAGGCGAGTTCCTAGGAAGGGTCGAGAGGCACAGAGACGTGCTGTTAAGCGATTCAAGCGAGCCCTTCGACAACGCCATTAACTCACTTAATTAATGGTTAGATAAAATCAGCGAGAAGCCATAAGGATGAGATTGAAAACAAGACCAAGGTCATCGAGGAAGTTCTCAAATTTGATGATGACAAGTTTGCGATTTTCCTGTTACTTGCGATTCTCGGAGGATGGTACAGTCGATATTAAGAGGAGGAGTATTACGCTGGCGATTGGCAATTCGAAGTACGAGCTGTGGAGGGATATTGTCAGGAGGATGAAGGCTCTCAGCTTTGGAGTTAATAATGGTGGGCATAAAAAGAATATAAGAATTTGTTCCTCGAAGGCCGTTGAGCTCGTCAAGAAGTGGCTCAGTGATACGTTGATTAGGGCAATGATTGAGGATCTTGGTCAATTATTTGATGCGGATAAACTCAGGAACTTGATAACGCTGACCAATGCGAGGGTTAGGCCAAAGGGTAAGTCAATAATTGAAATCGTTGATGGTGTGTGGATGGGCGTGCGCATATGTGATGGCTATGTGGAGCTTAGTATTGTGCGCAGGAGACTTGAGGATGTCAAGGCAGTTCAGGAAAGACTCAGGAGTGCGGGCTATAACACCGAGCCATCCCAGCGAGGTAAAAGGTTTGTAATCTACATAGGCCAGGACGAAATCGAAAAATGCCCAGAGCTGGTTGCAAAGGTTTGCGAGGTGCTTAGGAGGGTGCATGAGGAGGCAATGAACGAAAAACATTGAAAAAGCTTGGTTAATAGCCAAGGCGATGACAAGCCTAAATTGCCCCGCCCAGGGTCCACGGGCCTAAAGCTCTAATTTTACACGGACTTAAGTCATGTATCTATTTTATTATATGCTTTTTAGCGTCTGGTACGAAATTGTCCAGTGTTATGTGTGGGATGAATTGTCTGATGTAGTCGAAGGCGTTGACTATGGGCCAGTTGGTATTGTTGGTGTTGTTTCCACGTAGCTCCACATAACCCGCTCTCCATAATGCCGTTAGTGTATCAGCGTACATCCTCCTGGCCTTAATGGCCTCCTCTGCGGCGCCTACTTCCTTTGGCATTACCTTAATTGCTAACTTGGTGTTGCTCATCATCGTTTCCAAGTCTTCCTGGGTGTAATTGTTCCTAATAACTGGGCATAGACTTGATACTACGAATTCCACGGTGAAGTCGACAAGTTTCAACTCCGGGTCTATTATGTACCTAACTACCCTGGGTAGGTACGGGAAGGATCTGCAGGTTAATGGCTTATAGAGGGAGTGCACCTTGCAGGTCTTATCCTGAGGGTCGAGGAATGGACAGATCCCTCTTTCGTTCAATTGCATTAGGTATGACAGGGCCACCCTGACGTCGTTCTTAATATCCGTTATTACATAGCCAGGTTTGAAGGTTAGGTCGTTCACGTCGAGTTCCTCAGCTAATTTACTCAGTATTATTACCTCGTGCGGAAACACGGTGACCGGCGATATTGTGCAACAATAACCACAGTTCGGCATGCACTTAAACAGTGCCACCACGGGTTCACCACCTTGGGTTTACTAATTAAATTGTTTTCTTTCAAGATATTATGAACAACTAGAGATGATATGTGGTATCAGCAACGCTTCCTTAAGTCTCCTAATGGCGTATGCTCTACACCTAATTAGCTCTGCTGGGCTGCCGCCGCTGATTAATGAGCCATCCCTATTTACGTAAACCCCTATTATATCATCAAGCATGGCACCAAGCAAGTCCTCCTTAAATCCGTCTCCCACATGCATGGCAACATCTGGTTCAGCACCATGGGCGAGCAGTGAGTATGCACGTTCAAAAATTGCTGGGTGTGGTTTAGCCCTGCCAACCTCATCGGCATAGACCTGGACATCAATGAACCTACTCATGCCGTACTTATCCAATAGTTTCCTGGACACTGAACTACTCCAGAATATAACATTGGATATTACGCCAACCATGAATCCATCACTCTTCACCTCCATTAATACATACTGCGCATCTTCATTGGGCTTAACATTATCTGATTCAAGTAATGTATTGGCTATTATGTTGGCAACATCCATAACCATCTTCTCGTTAGGTTTAACATCGTATTTACGTGTCAATCTCTCGAGGAACGTCCTCACGTTATCCATCGGTGGTACATACATCATCTCAACGACTCTCCTAAGCCTAATCTCCCTGTCTAAACCTACGTATGTTTCGTATACGTGGTCAAAATGGGCCTCAATATCCAGTGATTTTAAGTACTTGGTTATGTTTATTGCTATTTCCTCCATTAGTTCCTTGCCGTAGTTTATCAATGTATTGTATACATCAAATGTTGCAACCTTCAGACTCATTATATTCACCTAATATAGCGTTATTTTAAGCATTCTTTTTCGCCTGAAGGTTATGTTTTTAAACTTAAGGTTTAAGTCTGGTCACGGTGCTAAACCTTTGGTTCAAGTAACAATAATCAGGTTAATTGGATATAGGGAGTGGACCGAAACCCTCGGTTCAGATAGAGAACACGTAATACAGGGAATACAGGCGCAATTACATAGGGAACTAGTTAATGGGTTTTCTAAGGTTAATGCCTGGGCGCATCCGCTTAGATATGATTATTTATTTGCAATAACCAATGGAGTGAATAGGGAGGGATTAATGAGCGTGATCAAGGACCTTGGCGAGTACAGCCCGGTTCCTTTATCGAGTGGGACGTATGCAAGTGACAATCCAAGGATCGCGGAAAAGGAGGCCTTTAAATTAGCCATGAAGGCCGGTCCCTGGGGCTCACTAATTGGTGGTGTTGATGATGGTTTGGTGGCCATGGCCCACATAGATCTCGTGGACTCAACGTCCAGTACCGAGTGGACTTCAAGTTATCAACTATATGAGCATGTATGGAATGTGATTAATCAAGTTAGGCTGTACTTGGCGCCATATGGTGGTATAACACTGTACTTAGGCGGTGATAATATGATATCGATAGTAACGCCAACGATAAGAGAGGAGGACCTAAGGCCATTATCTGAATTAATAAATGCCAGGGTGGGTGTTGGAATTGCTAGTAATGGTAGGACAGCAATGAAACTAGCCACGGAGGCGCTTGATAGCCTTAGGCAACAGGGCAAGTATGGAGTTCTCATGCTGATGGAGCGTTAATCAAGCTTAGGTTTCCTAACAAGCTTGATCCTATTTACTCTGCCCTCCTTGATTACCTGTACATACCCACTATTCTCCAGTCTCCTTATTGCTCTCCAGAGGGTTGCCTTTGGTAAATTCAACTTTCTCTGTAGATCTGATTGATACGCTTCTCCATTCATATCCATTAATGCTCTAAGAACCTCTTTATCAGTTGGGTTTAAACCTTCAACTATTACCGGGTTCACTTCAGTTCCTCTATGTCTAATTACAAATAAGTAAACCAGCAATGCAGAGATGGCGGCTATAACCACCGCAACGATATAGTAAATCATGGTACCAAGCCCAGGAGATACGGTGCCCTGTCCTGGTTTACCTGATGTAGTTGATTGATTACTCGCCGCGATAATGCCTGTACTACTACCTGGATTACTTATGATGGTTTTGTTTTTCGTGACTGTAGGCGCCTCAAGCATGAAACCTATTGAGTAATTGCCAGGCGCTAATTGTAGCATGATCCCATTGTTGACCTTTATGAAATTTGTTATTACGTTTATCGGAATCTGCGTCAACAGTACGTTATTACTTACGAATAGGTTTATGGGATATTGTGATGATACGTTCATGACTAAAGATTCATTTTGCAGAACCGTAATTACCGGCGTATACTCAACCATGAATGAACCATTACCAAAAACAGGTATTATTAAGTTATCACCTATGAGCATTGCTGATATTGTTGAACCACTTGAGTTTTGCACAATCACTGGGCCTAGTGGTTCTACGGGTAATGTAATGTTGATCAAAGCCACGTTTTGTGTGGCCGTAACGTTTATGCTAACCAATGAGTCGTTACTGAATAGGTATATGAATATCGTAACTATTAATACTGTTAACGACATTACGGTACCAATTATATACCCCAACTTAAAAACCTTATTAATTTATTTGATAAATTGAGAAGAAATAGAATGAGAAAAAATGAGAAATAGAATCTAGAAAATTTTAACAATTTTTACAAAAAGCATGCATACTATTTTCATTAACCATTACCATGCTGCCCATGTCCCTGGCCATGACCTTGTTGCCCCTTTCCATTGCCTTGACCGTTTCCATTGCCATGTTGTCCATGTCCCTGTGACTGCCAACCCATTGCTTCCTGACCAAATTGCTGAGTTGCATTAATCCAATCATTGAACCCCTTCCCATGCTTAAGCATCTGCAATAACTGCGCCTGGGCGGTGACATTACCCTGCACCAATGAATACTCATCTCTTAATTCCTTAAACAACTCGTGTAACTCCTTAACACTCGTTATGTTAAGCCCAGTAATGTTTGTTAACGAACCTAGTTCATGATCAAGCATGGCCAATTGATCTAGAGTTTCATTGAGGTTATTCGATTTCATCATTACCTGCATAATATAATGCTCAAGTTCGTGATTGATCCTATTAGCAGCCCCGATCTTCTGTTCTCCATAGTATTGACTAGTTACATTATTAATTAAGGACTTATACTCACTAAGTAGTGCCGCTACCTCAGAATAATTACCACTGGTCAGGGCCTCCTTTAATTGACTCAACAGACCATAGATCTCACTCGCTTGAGTACTATTCAGCAATCCCTGTCCTTCAAGCCTTGTCAGTGTCTCATTCAGGAGCATTAACCTGTATGTTAGCGTCCTATTCAAAATCTCGACATGCTTCTCGAGTACATATTCGTGGACGAGGTAATGCCTAAGGTGCACCAGGAACTGTAGTGCAAGCAAGCATTCGCCCTTATTAACATAATAATTAGTAATATTCTGAAGAGTGGTGGGTGTTAAGTTGAAACCAGTTATGTTAAAGGCAGTCATGTTAAATCTGGTTATGTTAAATCCCGTGAATGTGGCATTAACTCCAGTTGCATTAAAACCTGTGGAGTTGGTTATAATAAATGACGTGGAGTTGACGCCACTCATGTTGGCCCCAGTCCTCATTAACCACTCGTTATCGATATAAAGGTTTACCTGCACTGCCGTTAATAAACCAGGTGGGCAAGTTGTCGTGTTTGTGATTGTAATATTTGTTGTCGAGGTGGCGTTAAAATTGGTCGTTAAGTTCGTGGAATTGTTGGTTCCCAGCGCCAGAAGGGGTGTTGTTAGTGCCACGGCAAGTATCAGTGAGAGCGCTAGTACAGTGGTTATCAACACGGTTCCTATACCGTTCTTGATTTCCATATTCATCACTTATGGTATTAAATATTATAATATAAGGAATCCTCTGAAAGATTACGATGAATAACCATGAAACAGCGTGAAACCTAACGGAGTTATACTTAAAGCAAGCTAAACCTACCAATGGTTGTGTTGATTCTCGTAGACTTGGATGGCACATTATTGCCATTGGAAGCCTGGGATCCTATTTTTCAAGAAATAAGCGGGTTAATAGGCAGTAGGGTTGGTGTTGATTGGCGAATTGTTTATAGGGCGGCTAAGGACCTCAATAGGGAATTGCTTCGTGGACTTAACGTAAGGGCCTTTGATTGGGATTACATATTTACCGAAGTTGCCCATAGACTCGGTGCTTCAATCAGTATCGACGTGAATGACGCGTTAATCAAGCACGTTCATGACTTCAAACCATTTGATGGCGCTTTAGAAATGCTCAGTGCGCTAAAGGGTTTAGGGCACAAGGTTATTATTGCCACCAATGGTCTGTATAAGTATCAACACGTGGTTATTAAGGAGTTGAATTTCGCGAAGTTCATTGATGGCATAAGGACTCCGGATACAATTGGGTGTCCCAAGAATTGCCGTGGATTCTTTGAGGGGGCCCAGGTAATGATTGGTGATAATCCTCTTTTTGATGTTTACTACCCAGCCCAGTTTGGCTTGGTTACAGTGTTTATTGGTGATTGGGAAAGAAGGCTGATGTATGTAATGGATGTATGGGGTATTAATCTAACTGGGTTAAAGCCCACGCATTCCTTTAGGAGTATTAAGGATATGCTAATGGCATTACCGGCCGTACTCAATCAATGAGTTCA
The DNA here is from genome assembly GCF_026000775.1 of Vulcanisaeta souniana JCM 11219. GTDB lineage: Archaea > Thermoproteota > Thermoprotei > Thermoproteales > Thermocladiaceae > Vulcanisaeta > Vulcanisaeta souniana. The sequence continues at coordinate 1,560,677 of NZ_AP026830.1, forward strand.
TGCCATTAATGATCTTTTCAGCCTAGTGAAAAATACTGTTACTACAGTGAAGTCTATTATTATCATTATATGCATTATTGTACAGTAAACACATAGTGCGTGAAGTAGGTAGGTCTCGACCACTATTAGGTATGGAACGATAATTATGCCAAGAAACCTCCAATAGAACAGTGCATTAATGGCCAATGTAGCTACATTACCCGATCCAAAATTATATAATATTACGAGGATTATATTAATAACGAACCAAACCGCCGCAAGTAGGTCAAGCGGCACACCGCCTATGTCTGAGTACTTACTTGAGAGAACCCTCTCGCAATCAATGGTTATTCCAGGAAATGGAGATTTGAATGTTGAGCAGAGCGGCGGTAATTCACGTAGGTAGTAATAGGTATATATGACTATAGATGATGCGAATAGGCCTATTAGTGAAAAGGTTAGCATAAGCATTAACCACAACCTGGCTAGCTTACCCATCATCGCGTGGTTGCAACCCCACTTAAATATTGATCTCACAGTGCAGTTAATGCAGTGCTCACCGATTTTAATGAACTAAATAAGTTATTAAAGTACCGCATTATGGCAAAGCCCAATGACTGAGGTGGGTAAGAGAGTCATATTCCATGAATTATTAACACCCGAGGAAGCATTAAGTAAGGTATTTGGTATTGTTAGGATTGAGCCATTGAGCACGGAGACCATTAAGATTGAGGAGAGTTATGGGAGGGTCTTGGCTAGGGATATGTACTCGCGAATTGATGTACCACCGTTTGATAGGGCTACAATGGACGGTTTTGCCGTTAGGGCTGAGGACACTTTCGGAGCCGATGAACTTAACCCAATTAAGTTAAGGGTTGTTGGTAATGTGGAGACTGGGGCCGGGGAGCTACCGCAGGTTAACTCTGGCGAGGCCGTTGAGATAGCCACCGGAGCTCCAATGCCTCCTGGCGCTAATGCCGTGGTTATGGTTGAGTACACAAAACGTAGTAGTGATGAGCTAATGATATATCGCTCAGTGACTCCTGGTGAGAACGTAATGTCGGCGGGCTCTGACGTGATGATGGGCGAGCTAATACTCAGGAGGTGCACGGTAATTAGGGAAAGGGAGGTTGGTTTACTCGCGGCGGTGGGCATTGACAGGATTGAGGTATTCAGGAGACCTAGGGTTGCGATAATATCCACGGGTAATGAATTGGTTAGCCCAGGTAAGGAATTGGGCCGTGGTAAGATCTACGACATAAATACATACGCAATAGCCCATGCAGTTAGATCAATGGGTGCTGAACCAATTATCATGGGCATAGTCAAGGATAATATCAATGAGATGAGGGACGCCGTGAATAGGGCATTAAGTGCAGGCGATTTAGTGCTTTTGTCAGGTGGGACCTCGGCGGGTCTTGCTGACTTAACATATAGGGTACTCGACGAGATAGGGCCTCCCGGCATAATAATACACGGGCTTAAGGTAAAGCCTGGCAAGCCCACGGTCGTCGCCGTGTCCAGGGATAACAAGTTAGTTATTGGCTTACCTGGATACCCTAGTTCAGCGTTAATGATATTCAACACAATAGTTAAGCCGATACTGGCTAGGATGCTCTGCATGGGCGTTGATGAGGTTAGGATTAAGGCAAGACTTGCAATCAGGGCCGATGGTGCTAAGGGTAGGAGAGCCCTTTACCCAGTTAGTCTCGTGGATACTGGCCACGGGATAGTGGCCTACCCATTACCAGCCGAGTCTGGCGCCATAAGCACACTGGCCTTTGCAGATGGTTACATAGCGATTCCTGAGACCGTGGAGTACCTGGACAGTGGTGATGAGGTTGAGGTGACACTATTCACGCATCAATACATGCCAGCCAACCTATACATAATTGGTAGCCATGACCTTGGACTAGACGTACTAATACCAATGCTTCCAGGTTTTATTAGGGCAAGGGTAATCAATGTCGGCTCCATGGGTGGGTTATACGCCGTTAAGCGTGGTGAGGCTGATGTGGCTGGTCTGCATCTTGTTGATGAGGAGACTGGTCAGTATAATGTACCGTACATGATTAAATATAGTGTTAGTAATGCTGTACTAATTAGGGGTTACTCCAGGGAGCAGGGGCTCATAATCCCTAAGGGTAATCCCAAGAATATTAGGGGTATTGAGGACTTACTTAGGGATGACGTGAGGATTGTTAATAGGAATAAGGGCGCAGGCACTAGGTTCCTACTTGATCTGAAACTGAAGGAGATAGCCTCAAGGATGGGTATCAAGTTTGAGGATTTAGTGAGGAGGGTCGATGGTTATTATTACGAGGTTAAGACTCACACGGCTGTTGCAGCGGCAGTGGCTCAGGGTAAGGTTGATATTGGTGTTGGTATTAGGGCCGCGGCCGCCATGTACGGCCTTGACTTCATACCACTTGGTTGGGAGAGTTATGATTTTGCAATACCAATTGATAGGCTTGAGAAGGATAGTGTTAAGGCATTTCTAAGTATATTAAGGAGTAATGAGTTTAAGGAGGCTCTTGAGAGGTTACCTGGCTATAGGGTTCCCAATGATATTGGTGAGGTAATTTGGAAACAAAACCAGTGATTTTAAGGTTTGGGTGTTTTGAATCGATGTAATTATGACAAAAAGAATGACAAGTCTCGCCCTTCAGGGCGGGTAAGATTTAAAAAATCTGAATACTTTAAAGTATTATGGAATATAAATCAACGAGACATGTAAAATACCTATGCAACTACCATTTCGTATGGATTCCAAAATACCGTAGAGACGTGTTAGTTGGAGATATTGCTGAATACATTAAAGAGGTCTTGAAATCAATTGCAGAAGAGTTAGGTTGTGAAATAATAGCCCTAGAATTAATGCCAGATCACGTACACCTCTTCGTTAACTGCCCTCCTAGATATTCTCCGTCATACTTAGCAAACTACTTCAAGGGGAAATCAGCCAGGCTAGTTTTGAAGAAATTCCCAGATTTAAGAAAACACACGGGAGGAAAACTCTGGACTAGGAGCTACTTCGTATCAACAGCTGGAAACGTATCAAGCGAGACAATAAGGAAATATATTGAGGAACAGTGGGTGAAAGAAAATGAAGAGGACTAACATAGTTAAACTCATCGTGGACAAGAACACCCACGAGAAGCTAAAGGAACTGGCTATAGCAACAGCCAAGTGTTGGAACGAAGTGAACTGGTTAAGAATGCAGCAGTTCAAGAGGGGGGAGGGGGTTGATTTCGCTAGGACTGAGAAGCAGGTTTATGATAGGCATAAACACGTGCTGAGGGTTAATGTTCAACAAGTCACGAGGACTGGAGAAGCTTCTTCTCCCTAATCGAAGAGAAGAAGGAGGGTAAACTACCGAAATGGTTTAAACCAAGACCTCCAGGGTACTGGAAGGATAACGGGAAATACAAACTGATCCTAATCATTAGGAACGACCGTTACGATGTGAATGAAAGCGAGAGGGTCATCTATTTGAAGGACTTTAAGCTAGCCTTAAAGTTTAAGGGAAAACTTAAGTGGCATGGGAAGCAGGGTAGGCTTGAGATTCACTATAACGATGCCAGGAGGAGTTGGTACGCCTACATTCCAGTGGAGGTTGAGGTTAATAACCAGGTTAGTGGTGGTTTAAGGGCTTCCGTGGACTTGGGTATTGTTAATTTGGCAACCGTCTACGTTGAGGACGGCAATTGGTACCTATTCAAGGGTGGTGGAGTTCTCTCCCAATACGAGTACTACAGTAAGAAGGTGAGCAGCGTACAGAAGGTTTTAGCTAGGCATGGCCAGAGGAGTAGTAAGAGGCTTAAGCTTCTTTACGATAAGAGGAGTAGGTTCCTGAAGCATGCTTTGAATAGCATGGTTAGGAAGGTAATGGAGGAGTTGAGGGCAAAGGGTGTAAGCGAGGTTGTTGTGGGTTATCCTAAAGAGATTGGTAGGAACCACGGTAATAAGCTCACGGTGAACTTCTGGAATTACGGTTATGTTATTAAGCGTTTTGAGGAGGTTGGGGAGGAATTAGGGATGAGGGTTGTTAAGGTGGATGAATCAAATACTTCTAAGACTTGTTCCCTATGCGGGGAAGCCCACGAGGGTGGGCGTGTAAAACGCGGCCTCTTCAAGTGTCCCCGCGTGGGGAGGATCATTAATGCGGATTTGAATGGGGCGATAAACATCCTACACATCCCCGAGTCCCTGGGAACCCAGCGTTGGGGGCTCCCCACGGTGAGGGATAGGGGTAATGGGCCTAAGGCCAGGCCCGTGGTCTACCGCTGGACGAACAGAGCGGGGTGGGTAACACCCGCCAGCTATGAAGTGATGAGGATGAAGGCAGTAAACCACAAACCAATGAACCGCCCTAAGGGAACCCCCACCCTTCAGGGTGGGGAGGAGGTCAGTTTGTGGGTAACCTATCGACGAAGTAAACCTTTCTAAGCTTCTTGTAAAATGCAACCCTAGAATTTACAAAGTCAATAAGATCCTTATCAGACACCCTACTCCTATACTCATCATGAAGAACCACATATGCAACAGGTAATTGACCAACACTTGGGTCCTCGGCCTGCTCACCAGTTACATAAACCTCCTTAACAGCTGGATGTTTCATTAGCATTATCTCCAGATCACGCGGAAATATTGGGTAGCCCTTATACTTAATCATCCTCTTCCTAACACCCCTGAAGTAAAGTAGGCCCTTGTCATCCATAACCATTAAGTCGCCGGTTAATAACCAACCATTATGAAAGGCCCTCCTCGTATCATCCGGGTCTGAGTAACCCTTCATCACCCAGGGAGCCCTGGCCACTAACTCACCAACTTCACCCACGCCTAATTCCCTGGATGGATTGTTGGGGTCTACTATTTTCAATTCGGCGCCAAGAATTGCAGAACCAACAGTGTTAGTCACTTCCTTATACTTAATTGGTTGAACGGTAAGTACGTATGCCTCGGTCAAGCCATAGAACTGAATAAGCGGTATGCCGAACCTTTGGTAAAAACCTAGTTGTGTTGATGGTGATAATGGTGCAGCCGCTGAAAGTGTCAGTCTTAGTGATGATAACATGCCTGGACTCAAGTCCTTATTATTAAGGATTTGATCAAACATTAGAGGTACGCCAGCGAACACGGTTACACCATGCCTATGTATTAACACAGGTGTATCATTAGCATCAAAACGCCTGGCAATAACTACCCTAGCGCCTCTAACGAAGGCCGACATGAACTCCGTAAGTCCAAGTATATGGGATAATTGAGCCACCACTAGGGCAGAGTCACTTTGGCCAAGCCCTATTGCTTCACCGAATGCATATGGACCCGAATACAGACTGAAGTATGTGTGCCAAACCTGCATGGTTCTTCCAGCAATACCAGCGTAATAATAAACTAGGCCAACATCATCCTTCTTAACCTCCACGGGTTTGAAACCAGTCAATGAACCAGTACCTAGTAAATCCTGAAAACTTAGTACGTTTTCCTTAGCTGTGTCAACACTGATGACTTTATATTTCGATAAGACGGTTGATTCCCTCTCGATGACGGACTTATCGGTAATAACAACCTTAGGAACAGAATCACTTAGTTGGTAATCGAGGTCCTCATATATTGTTAATGGATCTATCATAACCGTTGCAGCACCAAGCATCCATGCTGCGAATAATGAAATAACGGCTTCCACGCTATTGCTCATCATTATCGCAACCCTATCTCCATAATTAACGCCAAGTCTACTGAGAGAGTTCGCTAACTTAACTGATTTATTATAGAGTTCCTCATACGTTAACGATAAACCATACTCGTCGATTAATAATACGTCATTAGGACGGTTCCTTAAGTACTCAAGTAATGCATCAATAGGGTTTTGATGGGGATAATTCAATTCTGTTGGCATTGGCATCACGGCTTTATGTAACCACGCTCCATTAAGGCAGCCTTTATATCATCTAATGTCCTAATATCATCTAGTGTCGATACATCGCCATATGGTTCATTCCTCACCAACGCTCTCAATAGCCTCCTCATTATCTTCCCGGACTTGGTCTTTGGTAACCTCCTTACTACTACTACATCATCTACCCTAGTCCCTGACGCCCTTGCGAACTCCTTAATATCATTAATCAAGGTCTCGGATGGGGTCTCCCCAGACTTTAGTACGACAAACGCCAGGACCTTCTCACCACCGCCAGGTGCTGGAACACCCACGACTGCTGCCTCGGCGACTGCCCTGTGCCTTGCGAGGATACCCTCTATATCCATTGTACCAAGTCTTTCACCGGCAATGCTTAGTATGTCATCTGCCCTACCAAGTACGTATAGATAACCATCAGAGTCGTAAAATCCATAATCACCTGTGTAGAAGTAACCGGGGAATCTGGACCAATACGTCTTTATTAATCTCTCATAGTTGGAGTCATTCCACATCTTAGCCATTGCTGGGTTTGGAATGGCAATGACTATGTAACCCCTCTGCCCCGGCGGTAGTGGGTTACCATCATCGTCAACCACAATCCACTTACTACCTGGGAATTGAATACCCGTCGAACCAGGCTTAAATGGTATTTCGCCAAGGCCATAGGGTGTTGCGGCTATTGGTATTAAGTGCTCAGTCATCCAATAAGCATCCGCAATTATGGTATTTGGTAATTGCTGAATATACCACTCAGCAACACCTGGATTGAGTGTCTCACCGGTGTTGAGTATTATTTTTAAACTCGATAAATCTCCCTTAAGGGTCTCCTCGCCAATGCTCCTAATCGTGTAAAGTGTGGTTGTGCTGCTCCAGATAAGTGAGACGCGGTACTTCTCAATAATCCTAGCAAATAAATCCCTCTTATAACCAATAAATCCCTCGAATAAAAGACTCGTTAACCCCATCACGGGCGCCGTATATAAATTAGCCATAGGCCATACAGGCCAGCCTAGTTCGCTTATTGTCCACCAAACATCCGTATCTTGCGGATTAAACAACGCCCTAAATGTCCAGTTAAGTCCTGTTGGGTAACCACCATTACTCTGCCATAAACCCTTAGGCCTTCCCGTCGTACCCGACGTGTAGTATATAGTGGCTGGTTCGTTTGCCTCAACCGGCGTGGATTCAACATAGACCTTGCCCTTGGGTGCCACATCCTCATACACGATATCCCTACCCTGCTTAATATTAAAGTCAGAAAAACTCCTGGAGACCACGAGTACTTTCTCCACGGGTGTCTGATATCTTTCGAGTGTCCTATCAATTAAGTCCTTCATCCTGACTTCCTCACCAGCCCTAAATCCCTTTGATGCAACCACGAAGATCTTTGATCCACAATCCTGAAGTCTATATGCAAGGGTTTCCTCACTTAAACCTGCATAGTGAATTACGAGGGTAGCGCCAAGTCTATGTACGGCAAGACCGAAGTAAACTGCCTCCGGTATACTTGGCATCATCATTGACACCGTATCTCCCCTCCTAACGCCAAACTCCTTAAGTACGTAAGCAGCCCTATTCACCTCCCTGTAAAGATCCCAGTAACTAATGACCTTATTATCGCCTCTCTCATTCTCATAGTAAAAAGCGACCTTATCAGCCCTGGTTGGTATGTGCCTATCAACAGCATTATAACTAATGTTTAGATAACCACCCCTGAACCAATAAACATCAGGTGCCCTGCCCTCGAATATGGTCTTCGGTCTTTCAAACCACGTAAGGTAATAAGCCTTATCAGCCCAGAACTTAGCTGGGTTCTCAGCGGTCTCAATAGCCATTCGCCTTATCCTATCTAAGGAATAGAACTTTTGATTAATTGCCATATATTAATGATTATATTTGGGTTTTAAAGCATTACCTCATAAAATACATAGTTTTTATCAAATATAATTATTTATGTGAGTAAATTATTTCAATTAAGAAATCACGATCTATGATAGTAATATAAACCATTAGTCACCTAAGCGACAATGGCGTGTATTTTTATATAGGCCTTTAATTCTTATGACTTATTAACTTAATTATTCATTGACTTAGTGTCACTATATCTGATTTATCTCAGAATAATATCATTAATATTGTGTTTATTTTCGTAATTTATTTGGTGATTCGACAAACAAGTATTTAAGTATTCAGGTACTTTCTGATTTAATGATCACCGACTTGGCAAAAATCATTGTTAGGTTTAGGGCTTATTGGGCATTAATTAGGGGTCTTAGGGATTTTATTGAGGATTACCCATTTGATGAGATTGCGATTAAAGCTATTAAGGGCCGCAATGCGGTTTACCCATTTGGTGAGGTCGCTACCTACGGTTCCGCCATACTTGGTTCCGGGGTTTATGACAGGAGGGGATTTCCGCGTGTCAAGACTCTAGACAATTCAATAATACTATTACCACCGGCATTCACGCCTAGGAGGCTTGATAAGATGGCTGAGTTGCTTCGGGAACCGACATTCATGGACGTGAACCTTGAGGGTTCATTGGGTGGTTTTAAGGCTTCCATGCCGATGGTTGTTGGTTCAATGGGGTCAACAGCAATAGCAAGCAGTTTTAGTCTTGACATAGCCAGGGCGACGGCCAAGGCAGGCATCATCATGGGTATTGGGGAGAATGTGGCCACAGTAAGGGGTTACTCGAGGAGGTATACCAGGGGTCATCCAAGTTTTAAGGAGAGGTTGATGGCTTACTTAACGAATGTTGATAAGTATGGTGGGGTCATTATTCAGCAGAATGTGGAGGATGCATATGATGAGCTTTGGAATAAGGTGTATAGCGATAAGGATGTTGAGCCCTACATAGAGGAAGGCCTTGTTGGGTTTGAGATTAAGATGGGGCAGGGAGCTAAGCCTGGGCTTGGCGGTGTGATTAAGATTCCCAAGGAGGAGGCCATTAGGCTTAAGGCTAAGTACCACTTCGAAATTGATCCAGAGAAGGTTAAGGACAAGTTCATAACTAGGTACTCGGTTCCTGGCACGTACACGGAGGACATTCTTAGAGGTATGATTAGGTTCATGAAGACGGCGTATCCGAGGGCCAGGATATGGATCAAGCTTGGGCCATACAGGGACGTGGATAGGGTAATCAGCATAGCCTATGAGGAGGGTGCCCACGCGGTTGTGATTGATGGTAAGGAGGGTGGCACAGGAATGGCACCTTCAGTGGCCATGAAGGACCTGGGTTACCCAACCATAGCAGCCCTTAAGAAAATACATGATGCCAGGAAGTTGGGAATAACGGACACATCCCTACTACTTGCTGGTAGGCTCTATAATGGCTCGCATGTGGTTAAGGCCATGGCCCTGGGCGCCAGTGGTACCTATATGGCTAGGCCATTCCTAATAGCGGCAATGGTTAAGGGCGAGAGGGGTGTCCTAAACTACATTGAGGCTGTTAAGGAGGAGATGCAAATGCTGGTGTCCGCATTGGGTAAGTACGACATTAAGGAGGTCGGTACAGAGGATATTGCGGCAATTGATAAGGACATTGCAGAGATGTTCGGTGTTCCCTACGTCTACTCATCCTCGTTTTAATGGGTCTAGCTTAATAATGGGCTATTTTTAGCGCATATCGTGAACCTGAGGGCATTTATTAAGCTTTCTAGGATTGAACATGGAGTATTAACGAGCCTGATAGTTGTTGCATCATACATAATAGCTGGTGGCAGGAGTGCCATAGCCATGGCACTTCTCTTCCTTGCATCATTACTTACGGAAATCTTCCTTTTTGCGACTAATGACATTTTTAATGTTGAGGAGGATAGGGTTAACAGGCCGGATGCGCCTATTGTGAGCGGCGAGGTTTCCATTAGGGAGGCCTGGGCCTTATCATTGCTATCTGTGGTCATTGCGGTATTGCTTAATGTGCTTGGTATTGCCATGAGGTATTTAATGGATTGGAGTATTGTAATATTAGCCTTAGCCATTTTCCTCGGCTTTTTCTATAATTATGGGTTGAAGAGAGTCATTATTGTGAATAATGTCCTTGTGGCAATTACATCATCATTAACATTTCTTTACGGATTATACGCAGTTTCCTCAATACCGCCAACCCTAAACCTCCCATATTTATTGTTCATTGTTTCCTTCCTGGCCACAATGGGTAGGGAGCTAGTTAAGGGTGCACTTGATGTGGCTGGTGATGCTAGGGCTGGTGTTAAAACCATGGCCAATGTTTATGGTATTAGAACAGCGGTAATAATGGCTGTGGCCTTTACCTTACTAGCGGTTGCTGTGTCTCCATTAATAATTATATCCTCACGTGGATTTCCCGGTATCATCCTCTCAATCGGTGTTGTAATAACCGATGCGATGTTGCTGTACATAAGCATAGTTGTTTTAACGAGACCTAATTACATGAGTAGGTTTAGGACCTTGGCATTGGGCGCCATGTCCATTACAATAATTGCATATTTATTATTTGCATTACTACTGATCCTCTAGATACCTAGGACGCTCCTGAGGATGGTTAGGTAATTAACCTCCCTAAACTTCATTTCCTTGAGTGAGGGTATCTCGATAAGCATGGGTTTTCTCATTTTCAGTCTTAACTTATCAAAGTCCTCCCTTACCCTATCCGCAAGATCACTAGTTATTAATATAGCCCCAACGCCCTCCTCAAGGCTTAATTCCTTAATTAATGAGAGCACATCCTCATTTTCACCCACTACTTTGCCCTCAAACCCCATTAACCTGAATGTATAAACTGTATGCTCATCACCAAGTACCACAGCACGCACGGTAATGCTGGCTCTGCCGAATTTATAAAGTTAATTTCACAATTACCAAGGCTCCCTCTTGAGCCCGAGTAGGTAGGCTACTGTGTTCGTGGCTAGGTGTATCGGTGGCGTTATCAACACGGCGAACATCACATAAATAGCCCTAAGGGCACTTGGTTGGATCAACCATAGAGCCAATAACGCGGCCAATAGGAAATCCAACTGGTCAAGCAATGGCGCAGGCGCACCACGGGGTAGCCCAAGCCTCCTCTTAATGAAAGCTCCAAGTAAATCGCCAAGCAATGCGGCAATGCACATTACAAATACAGCCAGTGGGTCAGGTAGTTCAGAGGGTACGCTTACCACGCTTGATACGATCATGTACGTTAATTCACCAATTATAAAACCAACCAAGAGACCAGTGGCGAAACCCTCATAGGTTTTCCCATCACCGAACAGCCTCCTTCCATCAATGAAGTTCCTACCGAAATCCATTGGCGTTCTACGCCTAAACACCTTACTGGCCACAACAGGGGTTGCGTTGGCCACGTATGGAGGCCAAATAATCAACAACGTGATTATGAAATCCCAGAGTAAGCTCACGCATAATCACTCAAAACTATGTCTCTTAAGCAAGTGCGTTATCGCCGAGTTCTTCGTTATGAATTCCTGACCACACACGAGGCAGTAATAAATATCCATGCCATTACGCCTAACCGAAACTATCAAGTGCTCCTTCATGTGCCTAAGGAATGCTCCCTCACTATTCAATTTCGCACCACACACATCACATGTTATTGTTTTTCCGCCTATACGCCCATGCTTACGCATATGAGTCACAAAGGAGTTTGCATCAACCTCAGCACCGCACTTTGGACACCTCAATTTAGACCTTGGTGTAGCCTTTATTACAGCCTCAGCAACCTTATTGGTGTCACTCCCCATGTAATCACAGATAGGGCAGACTACGACTTTCGTTAATGACTTGGCAACAGTACTCATAGTCGTGGAAGACATAACCCACTCACTTTTTAAGTTCTAACACTTGTAACTAACGGTGTATAGGGTAGTAGGACTTGCCATGCCTCGATGGGACTTGGGTACGGTTGGTTACGTGGTTGGTTCCCCCAGTGATATTGATAAGGCATTTACGGAGCTTTACCTGCGTTGTTACCCCACGACCAATGACATGACCAGGGAAATGAGCGGTAAGATCTCCTGCATAATTGCCTCCATTAGGAGGGGTTTACCGGTAAGTAGTGCTGTGTTTTTGCTTGATCCCTATGGTATAGCCAACGAGGTCGGCACAAGGTACGGCATTAAGAGGGATATTATTCTCAATTGGGTGTATTCTTGGTTTATTAATTACCTAAGAAGTGATGGTTTCATCGCAGATACTGACGTGGTGTTTCTCGACCAGGAATTATCGGCATTATCCCAGGTAATAAAGGCAAGTATTGGCGGTAGCGCAAGCGCAATAGCCGGTATAATGGCTACAATAATCATGGTTAAGAGGATAAACACTGGTGAACTGCCGATAAGGGTCATTGACGTAAGGGATAGAGCCTTTAAACACGTGGAGGATCTAGTCACAAACCGTTGATCAGTATTTCCGGCGTCAATCACAGCTCAGGCAAATGCCTTTTCATCACAATAAACTGAGGCGATGCGATTAATTTAAAGGTCTTTTCACCACCATTAAAGGTGATTCTTAAATACAGTTGGTTATAGTTCTATATTATGGTTGGAGGCACGCCAATTAAGGAGGGCGAGATTAGGAATTACCCCCATGAGGAGTGGGTAAAGCCGTTTCAGTACAACGTGACAGCAGGAACAGCCTATTCCAAGTTCCTTGAGGGCTTAAGGAACGGGAGGATCTATGGGACGTACTGCGGTAGGTGTGGTCACGTATTCGTCCCGCCAAAGATGTATTGTCCGTACTGCTTCAAGCCAGTTGATGGTTGGGTTGAGGTTAGGGATGAGGGTACCGTAATTACTGCCGTAGCTAGTTACATAAGTGGTACGAGAGAGCCACTTAAGGAGCCGAGGATTGTGGGCGTCATTAAACTTGATGTACCAGGCAAGGAGTTCAGCGAGCATAGGTTCCCCGGCATAATGCATTACCTATGCGTTGATCCCGAGGATGTTAAGTCAATGAAGGTATTTGGCATGAGGGTTAAGGCTCGGTGGAAACCCGCCAATCAAAGAACGGGGTCTGTACTAGATATTGAGTGCTTCGAGCCCGTGAGGTGAGGGGCATGTCCTTCGAGAAAATCAATGTGAACAGGGATATTAAGCACTGGCTCCACGTAATTGAGCAGGGCTATAGGTATACCGCAGGCCCAATAGGTACTAAGTTCCTTGAGGGCGTTAAAGCTGGTAAATTACTCGCCGGTAAATGCCCTGTGTGTGGTAGGTTGTTAATTCCTCCAAAGGCCTTTTGCCAGTATGATTTTGCTGAGATTAGGGAATTAGTGGAGATAGCGCCCGTGGGTGTTGTCAGGACTTACACGGTGGTTTATGAGGACTCGTACGGCAACAAACTACCTAAGCCCGTGGTCATGGGCTTCATAGAGTTCCCAGGGGTTACTGGCGGTCTCGTTCATTATATAATCAATGTTGAACCAAGTAACGTTAGGGTTGGGCTTAAGGTTAGGCCTGTGTTTAAGTCAGTGAATGAGAGGAGGGGCTCCATAACTGATATACTTGGTTTTGAACCGGTTTAGGTTCCCTGATTGAAATGCCGAAAATCTTAAAAGGAATTAAAGTTGTTGGTTTTCCTGAATGAGTCAATCGCAAAAGAGGGTTCCCGTGTATAAGAAGATACTGCAGGATAGAATTAAGGAGTGGATGGTGAAGGAGTTCCTAAACTATAGACTGGCTAAGCAGGGTTATGTTGATTCCGATGTACTGAAGACGCCGCTTGGCACGAGAATAATCATTTATGCCGAGAGGCCGAATAGGGTAATTGGCAGGAAGGGAGTCATTGTTAAGGAATTAACGGAATTACTCAGTAGGAAACTTGAGGTTGAGAATCCAATAATCGATGTAACACCAATACAGAACCCAGAGCTTAATCCCAAGATCATTGCCAATAGGATTGCCTGGGCAATGACCAAGGGCGTTAAGTTCAGGAGGGCTGGTATGATCGCCGTGAGGCAGATAATGGATGGTGGCGCAAGGGGTACCGAGATAAAGATTAGTGGTAAATTAACCAGTGAGAGGTCAAGGTTTGAGAAGTACGTATTTGGTGTGGTCTATAAGAATGGGTATGATGCAAAGAGTAAGGTTCAGAGGTTCGTGGGGCAGGTCCTCCTAAAGCCGGGTCTTTATGGTATTGAGGTTAGGATAACACCGCCAATCAGGGTTAGTGATGAGTTCCAAATAAAACCGCCAACCAGGGAGGCAATTGCCGAGACCCAGGCACAACAGGCTGGAGGTGGTGAGGGTGGCGAGCAGGCAGAAACTTAATGCTAAGACTATTAGGGGCATGAAACCTGAGGATAGGGCTAAATTACTTAACGACTTGAGGAATGAGTTACTTAGGTTGCAGACGCAGAGGGAGAGAGGCACGTTGGAGAATCCAGGTAGGGTTAGGGCTGTTAAGAGGGCGATTGCCAGGGTACTAACGATAATGAATGAAGAGATTAGGAAGGCTTCCAAGTAATCGTAAATGAGGAAACCCCTTTTATTCAGGTTCATAACGGCCACGAGGTGCAGGAATGAATCACTCAATGGTATTGGTGGTATTGTTGTTGAGGAGACTGCGAAGACGATCAAGATATTGACGTTAACAGGCGCCGTCAAGGTCCTTATTAAGGAGGATTGTTGGTTTTATGTTGATGTTGATAATTGTACGTACTTGGTTAATGGACGTAAGTTAATTAATGAGGATAGGGAAAGGAAAATTTTTAAGTTTATAGGGTAGTCATGTGCTGTGTCAGGGCAGGAATTAACTGAGCGTTTGATTAATGGTATCATTACGCGCCTCGAGAATGAGATTAATGAGTGGAGTAATAATGCTAGGCTTAGGGCTGAGGCTGAGTTGCTTGATGGTGCTAAGGCCGTTGTTGATAAATACTCGAGTGTTCTTGAGAATATTGATAAGGAACTGAACATGGAGAAGGAATACAAGCTCTATGATGAAATGATGAAGACAAAGAAGGAGAAATTAAGCATAATCGAGGAAGCCTATACGGAGGTCGTTAGGAGGATTAGGGACAGGATCAGGTCAATGAAGGGCACGGACGATTATAAGAGGTTTCTAAGAAATTCAATTATGTGGGCATCAGCAATAATTGGCTCTAAGGAATTGATAATAACAACAAGTGAATCGGATAAGAAGATCATAAAGGAATTAATACTAGAGCTTGGTCTTGACGCCACCGTGAACACGACGAAGGATGAGTTGCTGGGCGTTATCGCATCATCCTCAGACGGTTCAGTAAAAATCGATGCAACCCTGGATTCCAGGTTAAGGCTCATGGAGCACCAAATAAAGACTCTACTGGCCCACATAGCATTGTCAGAGTAGGGCGCTCTTGATGTAGAATTAATTTTAAATATGCAGTGGCTAGGGCATTTTGTGTCCTCGAGCAAGGGCAGGATTACGTATATCAGTGGACCTGTTGTTAAGGCGGAACTACCTGGAGCATTGCTTTACGAATTAGTCTTTGTTGGTGAGTTGGGTCTCTTTGGTGAGGTTGTTAGGATACAGGGTGATACGGCCTTCATACAGGTTTATGAGGAAACAACTGGGTTGAAGCCAGGCGAGCCCGTAGTTAGGACTGGTGAACCATTGAGCGCCTGGTTAGGTCCGGGGATACTCAATAGGGTCTATGATGGTGTTCAAAGGCCATTACCGCTAATACTCGACTTTACTAAGAAACCATTCGTAGCCAGGGGAATCAATTACGAAAAAACACCACCATTAGACTTTAAGAAAAAATGGAAGTGGGTGCCTAAGGCTAAGGTTGGTGATGAGGTTGAGATTGGTGATTTACTCGGTGTTGTTCAGGAAACACCGCTTGTCGAGCACAGAATACTCTACCCACCGATATACAGGATAGGCGGTGTTATTAAGTACATAGCTCCAGAGGGTGAGTACACGATTGATGACGTGGTTGCCGAAGTGGAGACTAAGGAGGGTACAGTGAAGGTCAAGATGTGGCATAAGTGGCCGGTGAGAAGACCAAGGCCGTTCAGGGAGAAGCTTCCTCCAGTTGAGCCATTAATAACGGGTATTAGGACAGTCGATACGTTATTCCCAATAGCCATTGGCGGCGCAGCCGCAATACCTGGTCCATTTGGCAGTGGCAAGACGGTTACAATAAGGACCCTAGCTATGTATAGTGAGGCTAAGTTAGTCTTCCCAGTGCTCTGTGGTGAGCGTGGTAATGAGGCTGCGGATGCACTGCAGGGATTACTTAAACTCGTTGATCCAAATACCGGTAGGCCATTGATGGAGAGGACCACGATTATCGTGAACACATCCAACATGCCCGTGGCGGCTAGGGAGGCAAGTATCTACATGGGTGTTACAATTGCTGAGTACTTCAGGGATCAGGGTTATGATGCGTTCCTAATGGCTGATTCAACGAGCAGGTGGGCTGAGGCAATGAGGGAGGTCGCTCTGAGGATAGGCGAGATGCCTAGCGAGGAGGGATTCCCGGCATACTTACCGACTAGGTTGGCTGAATTCTATGAGAGGTCCGGTAGGGTTGTGACGCTTGGCAGAGGTAATAGGCTTGGTTCGGTCACGATAGCGGCATCGGTCTCACCACCTGGTGGTGACTTCACAGAGCCTGTGACAAGCCACACGCTTAGGTTCGTAGGGGCCTTCTGGCCATTGGATGCCAAACTCGCCTACTCAAGGCATTACCCAGCCATTAATTGGTTAATGGGCTTCAGTAGGTATGTGGATACGGTAGCTGAGTGGTACCAGAAGAACGTGTCCCCTGACTGGAGGGAGCTTAGGGATGAGGCCGTTAGGATACTGACTAGGGAAGCGGAGCTCCAGGAGGTGGTTAGGATACTTGGTACTGAGGCACTTAGTGAGCAGGAGAAGCACTTATTGAATGCTGCCTTCCTGATTAGGGAGGGCATTCTGAAGCAGGATGCCTATCATCCAGTGGATGTTAAGTCGTTACCACCTAAGCAATACTGGTTATTGAGGTTGATGATAACGTTCTATAGGAAGGGGCTTGAGGCAATTAATCGTGGCGTTCCTGCCTCGGTCCTTAGGGAGTTAGATGTTGTTAAGAGGTTGCCAAGACTTAGGATGGAGGTTAAGAATGAGGAGTACAGGAAGCTTGTTGATTATGAGAAGGAGTTGGTAAATGTAATAGAAAGTACAATCAAACAGTACGAATCACAGAAGGTAACCACCACCGTATAGTCATTAAATACTAATTACTGTATTTATTAATGACCTTATCAATTGGTAGCTTCTGCTGCCGCACACAACCATTACTGATTTATCGCAAGAAATATTGCCCAGGTTAAGTAGTTCCCTGGATGCGTCTATTGATAATTCATCCAAGTAATTATTTAGTTTCAGGATTAAGAACCTGTTTTGGGGACATACATATTTAAGGAATAAAATAGCATCGGAGCCATTCTTTATGGCAATATCCCTAAGCCTAACCACGGAATCCTCATTGATGTCACGCATTATTAATGATGCATAGCACTTCCTGCACTCACACTTGAATAACTGGAAGAAGCCGTTGACTTCCCTAATATCCTCAATACCAAGACCATGGAGCATGTTCCTCAGTAATTCCTCACCCTTTGCTGTTAATTCAGCGCCACCCCTCATGATCCTGACGGCCCCTTGAACCTTAAGTTCGCTTAAGACACGCCTAATGACACCCTCGCCCATGCCCGAGACACTACTTAATGAGTATCTGCCCATTCGTCCATACCTCTTAAGTATCAATAATACTGTTAACTCCTCAGCGCTCATTTGCATATACCGCATTTTGAATAAAAATAAATTTTCCTTATCCGAGTTATACTTATTAATCTTCGCAATAATTGCGTTTGGTGACCATTATCTGCCCAGCAAGGGCATGTACATGAATTCAAGGGATTTGCCAATAACTGCCTACAACACGGCATCAAGGACGCTTGAGAAAATAACCCTACTGAGGCCGGGGCTGGTTAGGATTTACGTATGCGGTTTAACACCGTATGATTCAATGCACGTGGGGCATGCAAGGACCTTTGTATTCTACGACATACTCAGGAGATACCTCGAATACCTAGGTCTTGAGGTTAGGCTTGTTACAAACTTCACGGACATTGACGATAAGATAATTAATAAAGCCAAGCAGGAATTCAATGGCGAACTAATAAATAGGTGGTACGAGGTACCCAGTAGGTACATTAGGGAATTCTTTGATGCCATGGACAAACTATACGTGAGAAAGGCCTACGCCTACCCTAGGGTTACCGAGAACATAAATGACATGCTAAAGTGGACCCAGGAATTGGTGAGTAAGGGCTTGGCATACGTGAGTCCCGATGGATCCGTCTACTTCGACATAACCAAGGTGCCCAAGTACGGCGAGTTCTCCGGACAAAATATTAAGGACTTAATCGCTGGCGCTAGGGTAGAGCCTGAGCCAGGCAAGAGGAACCCGTTGGATTTCGCGCTCTGGAAGTCCTGGAGTGAGGGTGAGCCCTGGTGGAATAGCCCCTGGAGCCCGGGCAGGCCCGGCTGGCACCTGGAGTGCGTTGTCATGTCCAGCAAGTACCTGGGCATACCCTTCGACATACATGGCGGTGGGCAGGACTTAATATTCCCCCACCATGAGAATGAGATAGCCATTGCAAGGGTTTACTACGGCATTGATTACTTTGCAAGGTACTGGATACACGTTGGCCTAGTGACTATTAGGGGCCAGAAAATGAGTAAGTCCCTTGGTAATATAATACCTATAATGGACGTACTCAAGAGATACGACGGAGAAGTACTAAGACTTTACTACGCAATGAGCCAATACAGGAAGCCAATGGACTTCGACCCAGATACCTTGGATCAGGTAAGGAACTCATTAATGGGGGTGTATGCGGCGTATGATATGCTGACGGAGGCCATAAAGGAAGCACCTGACACAGGCGATAGGGATAATGAATTACTAAGTAGGGTTAATAGCTTCGTAGATTCCTTCGAGGATGCCTTGAACAATGATATAAATACCAGCGGCGCCGTCGCCGCATTCATGGACTTCACAAAGTATGTAACATCCACAGTCATGTACAACACCCAGCACTTCTCTAAGAATGCTTTAACAAGTGCCTTGACGGCATTTAGTGATTTAGCAAATATACTCGGTATACTAAACAGGACTAGGCTACCGCCGTCATTGATTTCGTTAATAGACACATTGATTAGGATTAGGGCCCAGTTAAGGACTAGAAAAATGTTTGACCTGGCCGATGAGATCAGAAATGAACTTGGGAAACTCGGTATTGTGGTTAGTGATGTTGGGGAGAAGACATACTGGTATATTGACAGGGATAGGTTATTCCAATAGGTTAAGTAATGCTTATTATTCTTCAACTCGATATTGAGTTCAATGAGAACGGTATTCCTAAGCAACGGTGTGCTGGCTATACTGTATGATGAGAATTATTACACAAGGGATATTTACTACCCATTACTTGGTCAACATCATCATCATTCCTTCGGTGGTGTGTTTAAGGTTGGTATTTGGCATGATGGTAGGTTTACATGGCTTGAGAGCATCGGTAATAAGGAGATTAGGCTAATTGGTTCCAGGGCAGAGCTCAATGCACAGTGGGATGGGCTTGACATTCACATGGAGGATACTGTATTAATACCACAACCTGTGCTTGTTAGGCACGTTTCGATTAAGGGACCTGGGTTTATCAGGGCGATTTTTTACCATGACTTTAAACTGAATGATTACGAGGCTGGGGATACCGCATTTTATGACCCGTCATTGGATGCCGTATTTCATTATAAGGGGACGACCTGGTTCGGAATAGCATCCACAAACCCCATCTATGAATATACCACCGGTAGGAGAGACCTTAACGCAGTTCTGCCGGATTGTGAGGATGGGATTCTGGGTAAGAATCCAATAGCCCAGGGCTCTGTGGTCTCTGCAGTATCCATAGCAAGCCCTGAGTTTCACTACTTCATTGCTGCTGGTGATAATTATGAGAGGGTTATGAGGTTAATAATTGAGCTTAGGGATAAGAACAATGTAGAGGCACATTTCCGCAGGTCAGTGAATTACTGGAGTAATGTTGCTTCCGAGTATGGCGATGATGAATTAGCCTCCCAGAGCATAGTCATAATGCTTGGACATGTTGGCGTTAATGGTTCAATACCGGCTTCGCTGGACACATCAATAATAAAGTTCAACCTGGACACATACGGCTACCTATGGCCTAGGGACGCAGCGTTCGCCGCCATTGCACTGGACACGGCTGGCTACTACACGTTCACAAAGAAGTTTTATTCCCTGGCGTTTAAGCTCTTTGGACGTGAGGGCTTCCTATTCCAGAAGTATAATCCAAGCGGTACCTGGGGCTCGACCTGGCACCCATGGACTGCCAGGAGTAGGAAGTCGTTGAATATCCAGGAGGATGAGACAGCAACAGTGATATACGCCTTCTGGCATTACTTCCAGAGGACCAGGGATTACGATCTACTTGGGGAGGTTTATGACGTAATAACCAGGGCCGCGAACTTCATGGTTAATTTTAGGGATGAGAAATTGAAATTGCCCCTAGAATCCTTTGACCTGTGGGAGGAAAGGCTTGGTGTGCATACGTATACTATCGCATCAGTATATGCAGGCTTACTCGCCGCGAGTAATCTTGCTAAAATGCTTGGTGAGTACGAAAGCGCCAGTAAGTGGGAGGAGGCCGCCATGGAGATTCGTGAAGCAATTAGGAATTACCTATTCGATAAGGAGAGAGGCATCTTCTACAGGTCCATTAGGATTGATGACGGTAAGGTGATTAGTGTTGATAAGACAGTTGATGCAAGCATAATGGGTATATTCCTCTTCAACGTGTTTGATGTTTATGAGCCAATGCTCGAGAGCAGTGTTAAGGTTATTATGGATAGGCTTTGGGTTAAGCCCATAGGTGGTATTGCGCGTTATGAGGGTGATTACTACCAAAGAATTCCTGGTGATTACAGCAGTATTCCTGGTAATCCATGGATAATAACCACGCTTTGGGTCGCCCAGTACTATATAACTAAGGGTGATTGTTATAGAGCCAAGGAGTTATTGTCATGGGTTAATAAGGTAAAGACGCCCACAGGTCTTCTTCCAGAGCAGGTTGATCCATTCAGAGGATTACCAGTGTCCGTAACTCCACTTGTCTGGAGCCATGCAGAGTATTTGAGGACTTACATGATGAGAAGAAATAAACAGTGCGATTAAGGGCCCCAATGTGTTTCGTACAGTTTCATCCAATAACCATCCACTAGCCTATTCTTGCCTAGGACCTCCGTTATCGGCACCCTAATTATATCACCTTCCCTATAGGCAACCATCTTTCCAAAGTCACCACATTCAATGGCATTAAAGACCTCAGTGACGAACCTAATGGCTAACACCCTATCGAATGCGGTCGGAGCTACACCCCTAATTATATGACCTGGAACAACGGCTCTAGCCTCAAGACCAGTAACCTTCTCTATGTACTGTGCCAATTCATTACCAACGCCGCCAAGTCTCGAGTGCCCAAACTCATCCCTGGGACTACCATATTCCCTAATACCCTCAGAGGCAATGACCAAGGCCCATCCTCTATCCCTATAAACCTCCTTAGTCTTATTGGCGACAGCATCCCAATTAACGGGTTTCTCAGGTATGAGGACGAAGTCGGCCATTGTGGCCAATCCAGTGAATAGGGCAATCCAACCAGCCTCCCTACCCATAACCTCAACAACACCAATCCTCTCATGAGAAATCAACGTGGTCTTAAAGGACTCGGTAACCTTAATGGCCTCATTAACGGCCGTGTCAAAGCCAATGGTATAGTCAGTACCATATACATCATTGTCAATAGTCTTTGGAACACCAACGACATTAGCCAAACCCCGGGCCTGTGTCTGTGCGGCGGCACTCAACGTATCATCACCGCCAATAGCCACAATAACATCTAAACCAAGCTCCTTAAGATTCCTGGCAAAGACCTCAACCCTAGCCTCATCCTTAAATGGATTCGTCCTCGATGTCCTAATGAAGGTACCGCCTGCGAATGCAAAATCAATTAAGTCCTTAGACGTGACCCTCCTAACCTCCTTATCCAGTATTCCCCTCCAACCATGGAATATTGCATAAACCTCATGCTTCCTCTCCAATAACTTAGTCAGTGTGTACACGGCTATGTTAAGCCCTGGAGCGTCACCACCACCAGTAAGTATGCCAATCCTCACTTGGCCTCACCCAAAACCTCAACCACCTTCTTACCACCATAAACCATTTCTGAAAGCACCCTAGCGAACTTTAGGGCATCCCTTCTCTGCCACACGTTTCTACCAACAGCAATACCAATGGCGCCCGCCTCAAGGACGCCCTCAACCTGCCTTAGGAACTCCTCCTCGGTCTTCGTCTTTGGACCACCAGACATTAGTACTGGTACCTTACCAGCCACTCTCACGGCCCAGGAGAATGTCTTCGGATCACCAGTATACTTTATCTTCATGGAATCCGCACCAAGTTCGAGAGCCACCCTAGCCGCATAGGCAACAATCTCCGGCGCAGTTTCATCAGTAACCTTACCGCCCCTTGGATAAGACCAAACAATAAGCGGCACGTCGAATTTAACCGCCTCCCTCTTTATCCTGGCGAACTCCTCAAATATCCTCCACTCATAACCACTACCTGGATATATTGTGTAGCCCACGGCAGAGGCGCCCAGGCTAACCGCCTCCTCAACCGTGCAATTAGCCACTGATATTGGTTCACCATTGTATAGGTTTGTCTTACCATTCAACTTAACAATAAGTGGCACACTACCATCATAGTACTTCTCCGCAATACCCCTCTGGAAAACGACGCCATCAAAACCAGCCTCACGTGCCAACTTGATTATGTGCTCTGGATCAGCCGCATCAGGGTTATCCATGAAGTCCGTTGGGCCGTGCTCAATACCGTGGTCATAAGCCAGTATTATTGACCTGCCTCTCCTTGCGAAAATCCTTAGAAATTTCTCAACTAGTCTGGTCATCAATTGTTCTCCGAATAAGCCCATATTTAATATATGGATGTTAGAAATGTGTTGCCGGGTATAACTATTATTACTATAATGGCTTTCCCAAGTGCTATTACCTTTCATTATCAATTGTAATTCCATAGATGACCTGGATTTGCCTAAGTATGTCATTAATCATGAACTTAAGTATTTCAGAACCAACCTCAGGTCTTACGAGGTCCCTACTTAATGAACCAATAACACCAGTTCTACTGATATCGATTGTCCTAACAATATTAATATTACCACTAACGTCAACATTAATAATCCTGTCCCACCTAACCAAGTTCCTATTTATCGCCGCGATCAAGGATGTTTCAACGGCATCTGCATGCCCAAAGGATGGGAAATACCTCGTTATAAAATCAATGGCTCGCTTATTATACACATAGTAATGATAAATCCTTGGATTCTTCCTCAAGTAATTCCATTCCTTAACAACGATATTTAACGCATCGACATTACCACCATGCCCATTAACAAACACAACGCCAATTGGGTCCCACGCAGAAACGCTCTCAATAAAATCAAGGAGATAGTGAATTAAGTTTTCAAAACGAATCCACGTGGTGCCCGTAAATCCCATGTGTTCCATCGAGGAACCAACAGCGATCACGGGATAAAGCAACACCCTGCTCGGTGATCTACGTTCGACCTCCTCGGCAACGTAGTTTGCAATGATCGAGTCAGTACCCAAGGGCAAATGCGGGCCATGCTGCTCCACAGAACCAATAGGCACAATAATCAATGAATCCTTAGGTACATCATCACGAGTTATCTCCAGAATTCTCACATGATAACATTAACTACGTGTTTATTAAAAACTATGTTTAGGTTGAAACATAACCGTAGATAAATATAAACGTGAAAATAAAAGAAAGAGTTGACTTGGTGCGGCCGCCGGGATTCGAACTTACCCCGTACGCCCAATCGGACGCACGGCCGGGTTCTGCGGCTCGGCAGGCCGCCATCCTAGACCAGGCTAGACTACGGCCGCCGCGGTCTGAATCACGCTGTTTTGGGTTTTAAGTTTTTTGTATCGATTCCAGGTCCTCTTTCTCGATCTTAAAGGGCTTCGTTATCAGCAGGGCATTATCTATTTTCCTCAGTAACCTTTCCCTATTTATGTAGGGTATTTCGTTTTTCGCGATCAGCTCCCTCGCCCTAATCATTAATCTCTTAAACGCCTCTAGGTTGTTTTCCTGGATCTTCACGAAGGCTGCGGCCAATATTATTAATCCCCGTATACCCTCATCTCTGTTTCTGCGCCATACATCCTCAAGTACTTCGTGGGCTTCCCAAAATCTTTCAGCGTTGAAGAGCCTCACGAAATGATCATGCGCATCACTTGCGTTCTTTGTCTCTTCGCCTATGTTTACTAATTCGTTAATGTTGAATCCAAGTGCCTTTATTTTTTCTATTTCTTTATAATCATCAATATACAGATCAATCTCCACATGCCTACTTGCAACCCTTATGTTTATTATCCTAAGACTTGCAGTTCGCAATTTATCCATTAATGCCTGTCTATCAACTGGTTTAAACCCAGGATTGCTAGCAATAACCAGGACTCTATGGTCATGAGGTATTTTATCTTTACTACTGTTTCGCACGAGCTTAGGGCATTAACCGGGTATTAAAATTCCCTATGCCCTTTTAGGGTTTGCAATAAGGGGATTCGCCTTTTTCTTGGTTTAATTCTTCTGGCAATACTGCAAAATAGATATTGATATGTTATGGTCCTAGGTACGTCAAAGGTATTGACTTAATTCCTTAATAATTATGCGGTTCTTAAACTGGGTACGTATCACTAGATTAGTTAGGTCTAAACTAGTTAGGTTCAGCATTAAAATACTCTAGGGCGAATACATGATGTGACTGTTGCAATTACCATGGGGACACCAGCGATAGTACTTAATCCAAGTGATAATGTTGCGATCGCGCTTAGGGATCTAAAGCAGAACGAAAGCGTTGAGTTAATAATTGGTAATTCCAAATTACCAATTAAACTGCTCAATGATATACCCTTTGGCCATAAGTTTGCCATTAAGGGCATCCGCATGTGTGATTACGTAATTAAGTATGGCCACGTGATCGGTAGAGCCAAGAGGAATATTGGGATTGGCGAACATGTTCATGTTCATAACGTGGAGAGCCTAACCGCGGTACACAGTGTATGTAAGGGTGGTAAACCGTGAGTAGGCCCACAATACTTGGTTACGCAAGGCCTGATGGCAAGGTTGGTATTAGGAATCACTTGCTCGTGATGTCCACGGTAGTTTGTTCAAGCTTTGTGGCACGTAGGATCGCCGACCAAGTGCAGGGCGCCGTGGCCATTGAAAACCCATTCGGTTGTGGTCAACTTGAGCCCGACCTTGAGGTTACCAGGAGGACTTTGATTGGTATGGCTAAGAATCCAAACGTCGGTGGCGTGTTGGTTGTTGGTCTTGGTTGTGAGCAGATTCAGGCTGATGATTTGGTTAAGGAGATTGAGAAGACGGGTAAGCCTGTGGAGAAGGTGGTGGTTCAGGAGGTTGATGGCGGGACACCAGCGGCTATTGAGAAGGGTGTTACACTGCTTAGGAGGATGGCAGAGGACGTGCTTTCGCAAAAGCCCGAGGAGGTTGACGTATCGAATCTGGTCATGGGGGTTGAGTGCGGTGGATCAGATGCGACATCAGGACTGGCCTCAAACCCAGTCGTTGGTTATGCATCGGATAAGTTGATCGACTTAGGCGGTACTGTTATACTCTCTGAAACTCCAGAAATGATTGGTGCTGAGGAGATACTTGCCAGGAGGGCCGTATCCAGGGAGGTAGGTGATAGGATAATTAGGGTTGTTAGGAAGTGGGTTGATTTAGCGGCGTCCCATGGGGTGGACCTAGTGGGGACACAGCCAGCGCCTGGTAACATTGCCGGCGGTATCTCAACAATTGAGGAGAAGTCCCTTGGCGCCATCATTAAGGGTGGCTCGAGGGCGATACAGGGCGTTGTTGATTACGCAGAGGAGGTTAAGGGTAAGGGATTGTGGATAATGGACACGCCGGGTTACGACATAATGTCAGTGGTCGGTATGGTGGCTGGTGGTGCTACCCTCGTAGTATTCACCACAGGTCGTGGAACACCCACAGGCAACCCAATAGCCCCAGTGATTAAGGTCACGGCCAATCCATTCACGGCCAAGAAGATGCGTGAGAACATGGATTTTGACGCGAGTACGGTGACACTGGGTCAAGAGACTATTGAGCAGGCTGGCGAGAAATTGTTTAAGCTAATAATGGATGTTGCTAGGGGTAAACCAACGAGGGCTGAATTACTCGGTTTTAGGGAATTCGTGATACATAAGATAATTCCATCATTCTAAAAATTAAAGCAATAATTGTTCAGTTTCCTTAAGCGTTCCACTGACAACATCAATTTCAAGACCTAATGCCTCCAATGCCGTGACTCCAAGCACATTTACATCCTCCTCTTCACCGAAAATTACCGTTACGGCGCCCCTCCTACCCATAACCTCAATTATCGCACCACCAACATCCCTCTCAACATAACCACCAAAGGCCAAGAACCTCCTCCTCTCATGCCCCGCTTCCCCGCATCCCAGCGATTCTAATCATCCGTCATTTACCGTCGGGACTGAGCCCCATCCTCGGGGCTTCATTGGCCGGCGTGGGACGGGGCTCCCTGCCAGTGGGGCTACAGCCCGCACCGGCACTAAGTGGGCTTAAGCTTAGCTGGTTTATAAATTTCCTGCAGAAAAATTTATAAAATACTGCAGTTAATTCCTGAAGATGTCTGTAGTCCTTTATCTGGAGGGTACCGTTATTGCTGGTGGGAAGGGTGAGGTGAGGATTTACGTGAAGAAGAGGTACTGGGATAGGCTAAAGCCGTTCATAGGCAAGGAGGTTAAGCTACTAATGGTGGTTGAGGATGAAGGCTCACAGGACGCTCCTCATTAGGAGGAGCGTGAAGCGTTGGTAAGGGTTTTTACTAGGGCTGAAGCGTTGGGTAACCTCTGGGCCGGGGCTTTAAGATATATTCACCTGGCTTAGATTCCAGATTTGCTAACGAATTCAACTACTTTAGGAATAAAATCAGCTTCAGCGTCAAGCCGCCGAAGAGGTGGCTTGCCAGGGTTCACGCAATTCTCAACGTCAAGGTTAGGTTAAACAATGAGCGTGACAATGGCGAGGGAGTCTTTCTCGATCCGCCTAAGGGTATTCTTAAACTGAGGTGGGTTATTAAAAGCAGGGCCGTTATTGTTAAACTCACGAGGAGTGAGATGAAGTACATTAAGGATAGGCTTAGTGAGGGTGGCAAGCCCAAGCTAGCCAGGGCTTGGATTGACGGCGAGAACCTCTACGTGGCTGTAGTCTTTGAGCGTGAAGTCGAGCCAATCGAGCCCGGCGGTTACATTCTCGTCATCGATGTGAACTCGTGGAAAAACGGTATCACTTACGCTATTATTAATGGGGGTGGTAAACTCAGTGAATTTTCAAAATTAAGGCCAAACCTGAGGTTAATTGAAACTCTCCATAGCGAGGCTGTTAGGCTTGAGCGAAAGTACGGCGCCTTGAGGGGGCTTGGTCTTCATAAGTCAGTCGAGGGTAAGAGACTGTGGAGGCAGGTTAAGTATGTTAAGCGTAAATTGCATGCATACCTGAAGGATTTCGCTCAAAAGATTGCCCAT
Organism: Vulcanisaeta souniana JCM 11219; assembly: GCF_026000775.1. Lineage (GTDB taxonomy): Archaea > Thermoproteota > Thermoprotei > Thermoproteales > Thermocladiaceae > Vulcanisaeta > Vulcanisaeta souniana. The sequence goes on from NZ_AP026830.1 coordinate 1,588,293, forward strand.
GAGCTAGCCCTGAAGGCCGTTAGGCTCAAAGCCAGGGTAGTCATCGATGACATGCTTGAGGAGTCCAGGAGGGAGCTGCTTAAGGAGGGTTTGCCCGATGGGTTTAGCCAAGCTATACTTACTTCACCTTAAGAGGTTCGTTAAACTCCTAACCAACCAACTCGAGTGATACGGGATGCCTTACGAGTTTAAGAGATTACCGTCAACAATATGCCCGGCTTGCGGGCATGAACTAAAGCAACTACCCGGAAGAGTAATGCACTGCGAATACTGTGAATTCAAAGCTGATAGAGACCTAGTCCCAATACAGTGGGCCCTGAAGAGGATGGTGTCTCTGCATGAGCCGAGAGCCCACTCATGAAGGCAGTAAAACGCAAATCAATAAACCACCCAAAGTAAACTTCAGACTAGTGAAGCTCCGAGAATGAGAGTTAGCCCCAACAGGGGACTGAAGGATGAGTGAGGTTCAGTAGGATGCGGAGAAGCGGGGCATTTAAACCTACCAATCGTTGACTCCTGCTAGTTCGTAGTAGAGCTTTAGTAGGGCCTGTGTTCCCTTCTCGCCAAGTCCCTTGGCTACTAGGGCGTTGTATAGTTGTAGCGTTAATGCGGTGCCTGGCAATGATACATTAAGCCTATTTGCGGTCTCAAGGGCATACCTCAAGTCCTTCTTCAAGTGCGCAGCCCTGAACCCTGGTTCAAAGTCACCCTTCATCATCTTGGGCATGTAGTACTGGACTGTGAATGAGTTCCCAGCCCCCGTTGATAATACCGTAAATAACTTCTCCACGTCAATACCAGCCTTCTTAGCCAGCGCCATTGCCTCAGCTACGGCAAGCATATCAATACCAACAACTATCTGATTAAGGAGCTTAAGCATCTGCCCATTACCCACATCACCAGCATGAATTATTGTCTTGCCCATGGCTTCCAGTATCGGTTTAACACGCTCAAAGGTTTCGTACTTGCCACCAACCATTATAGTCAATGTACCCTGCCTAGCCCCAACATCACCACCAGTCACAGGTGCATCCAGGAACTCAACACCATACTTACCCAACTCCCTAGCAAAGTACTTGGCATGCTCTGGAGAGTTGGTACTCATGTCAATGACTATAAGCCCTGTATGAGCACCATGAACAACACCGTTAGGGCCTAGTAAAACCTCCTCAACATCCGGCGCATCAGTCACCATGTCAATAACAACGTCAGACCTCTCAGCGACCTCCCTGGGACTCTCGGCAACAGGAATACCGAGCTTCACAAAGGGCTCAGTCTTAGACCTGGTCCTATTATAGACGATTAGTGGGAAGCCCGCCTTGTATATATTCATAGCCATGGCACTACCCATAATTCCAAGACCAATAAAACCCACCTTAATCTCCTTCATATAAAAGCAATCTATCATTAATCTATTAAAACATTTACCTAACATTTACGAATGCGCGTCTTGAGGGTAAAGAATTAAAAGAATACTAAATAGCTGTAAATATAATGGTTGGGGAGGAGTTGTTGAGAGTTGTGGATGTTTGGAAGTCCTATGGTACCGTCGTTGCGTTGAGAGGAGTTAATATGGTTGTTAGGAGAGGTGAGGTTGTTGCCTTACTTGGTGATAATGGTGCTGGTAAATCAACGCTTATCAAGATAATATCGGGTTACCTAAGGCCTGATAGGGGTCAGTTAATCTTTGAGGGTAAGCCCGTTAGGTTTAAGTCTCCGCTTGACGCTAAGGCCCTTGGTATTGAGGTTGTTCATCAGGACCTAGCCGTAATACTTGACCTGCCGGTTTATAGGAATATTTTCCTGACACATGAGGTAACTAATAAGCTTGGATTCCTCAAGGATGACATAATGAAGGAGGAGGCAAAGAAAGCTCTCGACGCAATAGGAATAACAATGCCGGATGTTGATGTTAAGGTGGAGTCCCTGTCTGGTGGTTTAAGGCAGGCTGTTGCTGTTGCTAGGGCAACGTACTTCGCCAAAAAACTACTACTAATGGACGAACCAACGGCCAATTTAAACTTAGTGGAGGCGTTAGAGGTCATAGACTATATTAGGAAATTCGTAAAGGAGAGAAATGCCGGTGTTATTTTTGTAACGCATAACATGATCCATGCGTTTGCAGCTGCTGATAGAATATACTTCATAGATAAAGGTAGGATACTTTTTGAGAGACGTAAGGATGAATTATCTTCTCCTGATGATCTTGAAATGCTGATTGAAAAAATAGTAGAGGAAAGAGAGAAAGAAGAAAGGTATGAATATCAAAAGGCATGATTAAAATTATAATTAAACTTAAATTATGTAATTATTTTTATAATTCGGTTTTATGTTTATTACTAAAAGACTTCTAGGTTCATGATCGTGCGGATATTTGTAAGATTAGCATGCTTAAGTATGTGATCCTTGTGATAAGCTCGTATGTAGACAGCGGAACCAAGGACTTCACAGCATACTTCTTCACCAAAGACACCAATGAGGCAAAGCCCTGCCGTATAAGCCAAGGTCTTGATAATAATGTTGAGTATTGTCTTATAAGGTAAGAAGATACTCAAAAGCAATATTTACATGCCTATTTATTTATGAATTAACTGATGTAGAAAGATTCTTCAAGAGGCATATAGTAGGGGATTTTTTAATTATTCAAGAAGTACTAAACTTAAATGAATTAGCCAGATATTATTAGCAAGGCGGCAGTGAGCGTGCACATCGGGAACGCCCTAAGAAAACTTGTTGATTTTTACATTAATAATAATGAGAAATATTATCTTTTCCTTCCTCTTAATTCTATTATACGATTAGTGATTATATCTGTAAGTTCCTTAGGTGATGTCTCTTCCTTATACTTCTCAAACACTATCTTACCTTGCTCCATGTAATAAATCCTATCCGCAGCCTCGTATGCCTGGAATATGTTTGGCGTGACGAATATTACGCCTAGATTAAGTTCCTTAGCATACTTCTTCGCTATATTGATAACCTTCTTACTCTCAACTACACCTAGGCCAGCGGTTGGTTCGTCCATTAGTAGTAGTTTTTTGGCGAAGTACGTTGCCCTAGCAACAGCAGTAGCTTGTCGTTGCCCTCCAGATAAAGCCTCCGCCTTAGTATCTACCGGCGGCATTGTTATTCCTATTGCGTCGAGAGCTTTCTTTGCCTCCTCCTTCATTATGTCATCCTTGAGGAATCCAAGCTTATTAGTTACCTCATGTGTCAGGAAAATATTCCTATAAACCGGCAGGTCAAGTATTACGGCTAGGTCCTGATGAACAACCTCAATACCAAGGGCCTTAGCGTCAAGCGGAGACTTAAACCTAACGGGCTTACCCTCAAAGATTAACTGACCCCTATCAGGCCTTAGGTAACCCGATATTATCTTGATAAGCGTTGATTTACCAGCACCATTATCACCAAGTAAGGCAACAACCTCACCTCTCCTAACAACCATATTAACTCCTCTCAACGCAACGACGGTACCATAGGACTTCCAAACATCCACAACTCTCAACAACTCCTCCCCAACCATATTAACCCCTTGGGTTATTATTGGTATCAGTATCTTTATTAGCATTTATGTCGTTATTTACGTCTTTCGAACCACCGTCTTGCGTCAATGTACCTTCATTTGTTCCCTTTTTCTCCGTTGCTTCGGTCTCCTCTTCTCTCATTCTTAGGCTACTTGCTCTTCTAAAGTATCGTATAATGTCATCCTTTTTACCCGTAAACACCATTAATATCAGTATTGCCGCACCTATTATTGCATCATAGGCGTATGCGTTTACTCCAAGTACTGTGAAGCCATCAAGTAATTGGGCAATGACAAAGGCGCCTAGGAAAGATCCTATGAGTGTACCCTTGCCACCTGTTAGCATTGTGCCGCCTATTACTGCGGCTGCTATTGACTCTAGGGTAAGGTCAGTTGTGAAATTCGTTGCACTTACCTCCCTAACCCTTGAACCATCTATGACACCTAAAATACCACCAGCCAGTCCCGTTAGGATATATGCAATGATTATAATTTTATCTGCGGGTACGCCACTTTCCCTAGCCCATGTCTGATTACTACCGGTAGCCGTTACATAAACCCCAAACCTTGTCCTATAGAATAGGATCATGTATAGTACGGCGATTACGAGGGTCCAGACAAAGGTCATGGGTATTACGCCACTTATAACGCCACTAAAATACGGTGCCTTATCAGCGCCTGGGAATGTTTCAGGCCAGCCGCCCCAACCTATTAGTGCAAGGCCGTCGGTTAGGAAGAGCATGCCCACGGTGGCCAATAGAAAGTTAACATTACCCTTAGTTATTAGTATTCCATTTACAAAGCCTATGAATGCTGCCAATAGCCATGCAATGATGGTTGCCACTATTAATGCAGGCGTGTATGGTATACCGGCGCCCATAAAGTACTGCCAGAGAGACCAGTCGATTAAGGGCACTAGGTTTGCTATACCTGTTGGTGATAGATCGATCATACCCAGCATCATTATTATTGCCTGGGGTACCGTTAAGATACCGAGATCCGCAGCGTATGTGAGCAGCGTGTATGTATTTGCAGGGCTAAGGTATCTGGGGGTTACTGAGTAAAAATAAAGAAATAGTGCTATATTCAGTATTACCATAATTATTTCGTAGCGCCCTATATACTTTCTCAAAAATCCTGCACTAGAAGATCTTGCTCCTTTAGATTCTACTTTCGTACTTGCCATCAGAAGAAAGAAAAATGAGCATTTTTAAGAATTACTCACATTAGGCTTCATGATTAAGAAGACGTGGAGTTAGTTAACTGCGGGTACATTCCTGTCGTCCATACTGGCTCTGAGGTTGTTGATCCCTCAAACCTTGATGTGTATGTATATGGTGTTACATTTTGCTTGGTAACGAACTTAATACCTGTATTTGAGAAGTAAACAACCTCTAAACCATTAGTCAATAGATATAGGTAAAGGTACAGGGCAGGTAGGAATCCCTGTAAGTATGGCTGCTGATCAATTGTGAAGTCCAAGTAACCATCCACTATATTACTTACAGTACCTGGTAATAGGTCATAGCCCCCTGCCAGTATCTTTCCACCATTCGTTAATGACGGTATACCATGCTCTCTTAATACGTTGCCAATAGATAACGTGCTTCCAGCATCAACTGCTATCATTGCAGCAACATCAGGGTGCCCATCGAAATACGCCTCTACCGCGGACTGCTCCTGTGATACTAATGCGCCAGTTGCCACAACGTCAACAGTGGAATACCCATTTGCCTGTAATACGGATAGTATTCCATCAATCCTAGGTTGGATATTGGCTGTACCTGGGGTTGCTATGAATAGGGCGACACGTTGGTTAGGCTTTATATTTGGCAATATCCATTTATTCGCTATTAATTCACCTGAAGAGTATAGGTCCTGACCCACATAACCTAGGTATGGTGGGTTGTGGTACTGGGCATAGTGAGGATCATCGTTGGGTATATATGCATTATACGCATATACTGGTATACCCTTACTTAGTGCCTCCTGTATTGGGGCATCGAAGGAGTTTGGTGCGATTACGGTGGTTGCTATTCCATCGGCGCCTGATGATATTGCAGAGTATATGGCGTTGACCATGTCGGTGACCACTGAGTTTTCGCTTCCGGTCCATACATACTTGCAATTACCGATCATATTACATGCGTCTTGTATGCCGTAAATTGTTGGTGTGAAGAATGGGTTTGTCGTTACGTGGTTAACAAACCATAACGAGAGTTCAGGGTGTTCAACGTCCAGTCCATATATGTAGCCCTTTGGTGGTGGTGTGTAGCCGGTTGATTTTGGCGGCGCTGTTGCATAACCTGTTCCAAAACCAGCACCAAAGGCTGCTACTAAACCGGCGATTATTCCGGCCTTTGCCATTGTGGAGAGTGCTTTTCTTCTGGTTACCGGGTTTCTTACGAACGTATTTATTACTGCTTTGGCTAATTCTTCATTTTCTTCTTCTCGTGTTTTCATACAAGAATCATTATAAATATATTATTTTTAAAGTTTACCCTTGGTTTGTTACAGCCATTTTTAATATTATTGAATATAATCATATGCGTATAACTAGATCATGGCATTTACGTTTTACATATTATATATTTAGAATATTTAGAAATAAGGTAATCCAAGGCCATAGGCATGGTGATTATGATAATCCTTAAAAGCATCCTATATTTTATAATGATTGGCATAGGTTATGGGTAATATACATATACCTGTTGGGTTTGTGGTTTCTCCGTATGGTGCGATAGGCGAAGCTCCGTATTCCCTGGAGTGGTTTAACGGAATTAAGCAGAAGGTTATGCAGAAGTTGAAGGAGTTGTATCCGCATATTGACTTTAGTTATTATGATATTTCAACGATGGATGACGTACATAACTTTTTAGCTAAGGAATCCAATGCCCCAGGCTTCATACTTTTTGTGCTGCAGTCATTGCCTGGTACTCTTAGGACTCTCATCTATAGTGGTAAGCCTACGGTTATAATCGCAGAAACCTATGGGGGTTCTGGTGAGTACCTATTTGAGTACTCAAGGGCTAGGGAGCAGGGGTTTCCTGTAATTGGTGTATCGACAGATGATGTAACGAATGAATCTGTACTAAGGAAGGTTAAGCTTATTGAGGTCATCGCTAGGATGCGCGGTGCAAGGATCGTGTTTATAGTTGGGCCTGACGTCAAGCAGTATATAGAGGGTGAATATCCATTGAGCGCGGATATTTTTTCAACATTTAGGTCAATTGCGTCAATAACGGGGGTTATACCTGTGGTTATGGATGTTGTTGAATTTAGGGAGAAGTACTATGATAGGGTCAGCATGAATGATGCCGAGAAGATAGCTGAGGTTTGGATTAAGAATGCTGAGTCCGTCCAGGAGCCTCTTCGGGATGAAATCGTTAAATCCGCCAAACTATACATAGCACTGAAAAATTTGGTGCGCGATTTAGATGCGGTGGCTGTTGCTGTTGACTGCATTGTACTTTATGGTAGTAGGGCGAGGGTTAGGTACCTTGACGCCTGGCCTTGTCTAGCCTATATGCAGTTGTGGTATGATAATATTATCCCTGTATGCGAGGGAGATCCCTACTCCGCCGTAGTCCTGTTAATGGGTAAATACTTGGCTAATCTTCATGGCTTTCTTAATGACCCTGGTATAAACGAAGCAAGGGATGAAATGGTGTACTATCACTGTTACGCACCTACGAATCCACACGGGAACCCCAAGCAAGAGGTACCATATATAATAACAACCGCTCATTTAGGTGCGAAACACGCGTCAATACACGTTAGGTTACCTATAAATGAGAAAATTACAGCAGTGGGTTTTGACCCAGAGGAGAGGCTTCTCACCGTGCATGGTGGTAAGGCCGTACGTACAGAATTATCGCCTTATGCATGCGCCACAAAATTGGTTGCCTCAGCAAATACTAAGGAAATAGCTAGGAATTTTAGATGGAGACTTGGATGGCATAGGGTGGTCTTTTATGGTGATCATACCGAGGAATTTAGAGAATTAGCTACATTAATGGGATTAAGGGTAATCGATGAGGATAAGTAAATATCAATGCTCTTATCCTTAGATAAAGTTTAAAAATAATATTATTTACAGGTTCAACGTGAGGGCGGTAATAGTACATCCTCCCAAGCCTGGGGTAGAATTCTCAGATTTAAAGGAGCCAATTCGACATGGTAAGGGTTCCGTGAAGGTAAGATTACTTGAAAACGGAATATGTGGATCAGACAGGGAAATTGTTAGGGGTAGATTGGCCACATCTAGACCGCCACCCGGCAAGGACTGGTTAGTTCTTGGCCATGAGGCTATTGGTATAGTTGAGGAGTCTAGTGATCCAAGGTTTAAACCAGGTGAATTAGTTATGCCAGTAAATAGAAGGAGTTATGAAGGGCACTGCCTTAATTGCCTCGTTGGGAGGCCTGATTTCTGTGAGGCTGAGGAGTATGTGGAGGCCGGTATGGTGGGTATGGATGGTTTCATGGTGGAGTATTACTATGATGACCCTAAGTACTTAGTCAAGGTACCAAGCGAGATCAAGGATATTGCAATTCTTGCTCAACCCCTGTCTGATCTTGAAAAATCCATTGAGGAGATACTGGCTATACAAAGGAGATTTATATGGACCTGTGATGATGGCACGTACAACTGCAGAAGGGCGATAGTATTTGGATCAGGCGCCACTGGAACGTTATTTGCACTGTTATTAAAAACATATGGATTCGAGGTATATATTGCAAATAGGAGGGATCCCCTTGAGGGTGAGGCGAAGATTGCGGATGAAGCTGGTTTGGTTTATTATAATTATACAAAGGAGAGCCTTGATAAACTTAAGAAATTAGGTTTTGACCTAGTTATAGATACAACGGGAGCGTCAGCATCATTGATTAGGCATGAGATAGAGATTCTTAAGCCCAATGGCGTGCTTGGTTTATTTGGTTTTCCATCAGAGGGTGAGGCTGTTATACCATATGATGTTTTTCAAAGGTTCATATATAAGGCTAATGTGGTTGTTGGTATTATTAACGGCCAAAAACCCCACTTCCAGTTGGCGCTTTCGCACTTAGCGCAATGGAAGTCCGTATGGCCTGGAGTTACAAAGAGACTAATTACTAAGGTGATTTCAATAAACGATGAGAAGGAGGTAATCAAGGCGCTCAATGCGAAGGAACCTGGTGAGATAAAGGTAAAGATCAAGTGGGATTGATTCTTTAATTGTTTAATGATTCTATAATTATAATTATTTAAAATACAACTGAGTTAATATTTTTATATTATTTATTTATCAAGATTAACCAATATGAAAGCCCAAGCGATATATAATGTACCACGGAGTATTTTGGGCGAGGGACCGGTTTGGGATGATAGATTGAATGCACTTTATTGGGTGGATATTATAGGTGGTAAGGTGCATGGACTTAAGGATAATAGGGTGGATACCGTTTTCCAAATTAACGATTTCGTTACATGCGTCGCCCTTACTAGCAATCCCAATTATTTACTGGTTACCCTAAAGGATAGGGTTGTTCTTGTAGATGTAAATGCAAGATCCATTGTTAAAACCTTAGCTAAGGTTGATGAGCCGTCCACCAATAGACTTAACGATTGTAAGGTTGATGCAGCCGGTAGACTTTGGTTTGGCAGTATGGATATGAATGAGAGGGAACCAAGTGGTTCGCTTTATGTACTTGATCCAAGTGGTACAGTTAGGAAGGTATTGTCTGGAGTTACGATATCTAATGGCATTGTTTGGTCCCTGGATAATAAATTTATGTACTATATAGATAGCCCAACCAGGAAGATCATGGTATTCAGATTCGATTTAGATAAGGGAGAATTAATGAATAAGGCCATGGATATTGACCTATCAAGGCATGAGGGCATACCTGATGGTATGACAATAGATTCCGAGGGTTACCTGTGGGTTGCCATGTATGGTGGTGGTAGGGTATTAAGAATTGACCCAGGGAAAAGGGTGGTAATTGATGAAGTTGATGTACCAGTTTCATATACAACTTCGTGTACGTTCGGTGGGGATGGTCTAATGAGTTTATATATAACCACGGCTAGGAATTACCCACGTGAGGTGGAGAGGGAGGGTGATGATGGGAAAGTATTTATTGCGAATACTGAGATACGTGGATATACGGCGAATAAATACCTTGTAAATTTATAGCAATAAAACCGAATTCTAAATATATGGGTCTCAATATTTTAAAGGACTTACCCATAGGTAAAATATAAATATCACTTATATTTTGTACCCTTCGTATGCACGAAAACGAATTGATTAAGGGCGTCTGGATCAAAACATACACCATACCTAAGGATAGGGATTACTACGATATTAGGAATCCTGCAGATACTAGGCAATTGATTGCTAGGTTTCCAAGGCTTAAACGCGAGGATGTTAAGTCAGCCATAGATGTTGCTAAGGAGGCTTTTGCCAAGTGGAGTACCACATTGCCTGTTGAGAGAGCCAACATATTGTATAAGACGGCCTTTATAATTGAGTCCAGGGCTAATGATATGGCTAGGCTGTTAACTCTTGAAGAGGGTAAGACTCTTGCTGATAGTATGTTTGAGGTTGTGAGGACGGTAAACCTACTTAGGTTTTACGCGGGGTTGATAGTTAAGGACTTGGGTAAGGTAATACCATCTCAGGATAAGAATACATTGATAATGACCATGAGGGAACCCCTGGGTGTTGTAGGTGTCATTACCCCGTGGAACTTCCCGCTATCATTACCAGCATGGAAGATCATACCAGCTATAGCCACTGGGAATACCGTAGTTTGGAAACCAGCCAGTATAACTCCAACAATAGCCCATGAACTCGTTAAGGCATTCTATGACGCCGGCCTACCCGAGGGCGTACTCAATTTTGTGACCGGGTCAGGTGGTGAGGTCGGTGATGAGTTGGTCATGAATAAAGATATTGATGCAATAACTTTCACGGGCTCTCTGCAGGTGGGTAAGGAAGTTAATGAGAAGATTGGTAAGCAGAACCGCTTCGTCAGAGTGCAACTGGAGCTTGGTGGTAAGAATGCGACGGTTCTTACGAAGAATGGTGATATTAATTTAGCCATAGAACAAGTGGTTAGGTCAGCCTTTGGTCTAACTGGGCAAGCATGTACAGCAACATCCAGGTTCTTAATACCTGAGGACATGCATGACGAGGTACTTAATAAATTGATTGAGAGGACTAAGAGAATAGTTGTTGGTAATGGACTTAAGCAAGGTGTTGATATGGGTCCGCTTGCAAGTAGGGAGCAGTTTGAGAAGGTCCTTGGGTATATCGAGCTCGGCAAGCAGGAGGGCGCTAGGTTGGTCTATGGTGGTTCCGTCATCAAGGGTAGTGAGGAGTTTGACCATGGTTATTTCGTGCAACCAACAATATTTGACGGCGTTACAAAGGACATGAGGATAGCCCGTGAGGAAATATTTGGGCCCGTCCTAGCAGTAATGACGTATAGAACGTTAGATGAGGCCATAGATATAGTGAACTCAGTGGAATATGGTTTAATAACTGGAATAGTAACCAGGGATCTTAACGAGGCTATGAGATTCAGTCAGGGTGTAAAGGTCGGCGTAGTAAAGATCAATAAACCAACAATAGGACTAGAGCCCTGGGTACCATATGGTGGCGTTAAGGCGTCGGGTAATGATATTTATAAGGAGATGGGTGAGGAGGCAATTCAATTCTTCACTAGAATAAAGGCAGTGTATATGGGTTGGTGATTGCCATGAAGCTCTTCAGATTAACTAATAATGGTTGGGTTGGAAATTTCGCGATAATTAATAACAAGGTCTACGTATTACTAAGTGACCCAGTTACTGCCTTGAAACTTTACTCAGAGGGTAAGGAGGTGCCACTTGGTCCCGAGGTTAATGTAAACGTCGATGAGTTACTAAACAGGGACTACACATATAGGGGCCTTAGGTTTACGAGACCCTATGATCCAATCGAGGTTTGGGGCAGCGGGATTGTTTACGAGGTTGCTAGGTCCAGGTATACAGAGGAGGACGTGGCAATGATAAAGGGTAAGACAATATATGAATTGGTATATGACGCTGAAAGACCGGAGATCTTCTTCAAGGGCACCGCAAACAGATGCGTTGGTCATGGGGAACCAATAGCAGTTAGAAGTGACTCGGAATGGACGTTACCCGAGCCTGAGCTTGGTGTTGTAATCGACTCCAGAGGTAAAATACTGGCTTACACGGTTAGTGATGATGTTTCTGCAAGGGACTTAGAAGCCCAGAACCCACTTTACTTGCCGCAGTCAAAGATTTACAATAATTCCTGCGCCATGGGGCCTTTCCTAGTGACACCTGACGAAGTTGGTAACCCCTACGACTTAACTATCAGCATGAGAATAATTAGGGGTAGCGCAGTGGTGTTCGAGGGTAGTATAAGCACTTCTAAAATGAGGAGGAGGGTTGAGGATCAAATAAAGTACTTGATTAGGGATAATGCGGTTCCTGATGGAACGTTACTATCAACTGGTACGGCAGTAATACCACCGAGACCCATTACACTAATGCACGGTGATGTTGTTGAAATATCAATAACAAGGCTTGGAACACAGAGAACGCCAGTGATAAAGCTGGGCAAATAAAAATAAAAAGTCAGGATCATTAACTTTCTTAAATGGAGATATCCAAGGAACTTATTAAAGCTGCTGAGGAGAGAGGTATTGATCTGACCTCCTCCCCGCCCTTTAGGGCGGGGGTTCCCCGAGGTCTCAGGGGTTACACCCCTTTATGGGTGCTACTCCGTTATGGAGGACTAGGAAAGACAATGGTTTTTTGACCGTTAACACTACTTTACCGATGGCCTTCTTAAGGATGTTCAAGGCACCGTTTAAGTCACTGTGCAATCTGTGACCAAACGGACAGCCTACTACTCCTCTAGGGTGTCTCTTCACCTCCACGTTGTGATAGGGGCAAGTCCTTGAGGTATTGTATTCAACAACCTCAAACACCTTCATACCGTATTCCTGAGCCTTCAGCTCGATGGCTTCCATTAGTTTACGATAAGACCATAAATTCACCGTTAACTTGCTACCCTTATCCTGTACAATGCCGAACGGATAACCCAAGTAGATTGTTGACACGCCAAGCTCATGCAGCGTCTTAACAAGATGGGATGCTAGGTTTCTGTACAAGTGCAGTAACCTCCTATACAGCTTCCTGAACAGCCTCCTCCTCTCATAATTAACCTCATTCCACAGCCTGGCACACGCGTCAGCAAACCTCCTAAGCTTCCTCTCCTGGAAGCCATTAGGCAGGAGGCGGACCACGTTAGCCCTTCTATTTGAGTATTCGACTTCATAGACACCCTCCCCTGGCATTGCGAGGGAAGTCGGCCCCCGCTCCCCATCCTCAAGGAGTTGACCAAGGGAGGGAGCCACAAAAGGACGCGTCGTAGAAGCTTAAAAAACTTCCACCCCCGCCATAAATGGCGAGGCTTGTCCTCTATTTTATCACCTTAAATAATCAATTGTTCCATCATCCAAAGAATAACATACCTAATCATGATTAAGGATCCCACTAATTTGGAAATAGAGCTCAATGCTTGTTCATTGGTCTCGCCGTCACCAGCCGTAGCTTATTGTTATTGCTCCCAACGTTAATATTAGGTACCACATGTCCATGGGGTTGATTTGAGCCAGTCTAGGCCGGTTGGTGATTATCGGTATTTTTCGTTACATAACGCCTGTCTCGTGCTTTCAAGGGCTCCAGGGCTCCTTGGATTGTTAAGTCCACTTGGCCGAGCCTTTTATTGTGATGCATTACGTGGGTAGTCCAATCCTTATTAGGAAGTCCTGGTATTGATTAAGCACCTCTTTACTTAGTGATGGGCGGACCTTGCCGAGGGCATACTCAAAGTCCTCCCTGGTGATTCTAATGTTTGTATCACCACTCAATACCCTATCCAGAGCCCTCATCTTAGCCTCCCTGACCAACGCAGCCAAATCAGCGCCACTGTATCCCTCAGTTACCTCAGCGACCCAGTTAATGGCCTCCTCCTCGACCTCAGCGTTCTTAACATGGATCCTAATAATCTCGTGCCTGGCATCCCTATTGGGCGGTGGTATGTAGATCACCTTATCAAATCTACCTGGCCTAAGCAACGCTGGATCAACGAACCAGGGCCTGTTAGTGGCGGCGATGACGATGACATTGTTCAATCCCCTTATACCATCCATTTCAGTTAGCAATTGTGAAATAACCCCGGACCAGACGCCACCTATTGGTGAGTCCCTTGGTGGTGCCACCGAGTCGATTTCATCAATGAAGATTATGGCAGGCGCATTATCGCGCGCCATATTGAAGACATCCTTCACAACAGCGGCAGCCCTCTCCGGCCCAACCCTGGCCAATTCAGCCCCATTAAGCTCTATGAAGTTCGCCTTAAGCATGTTAGCCGTTGCCTTGGCAACTAGTGTCTTGCCAACACCGGGAGGACCAAAGAGTAGGATGCCGTGTATCGGTTCAATACCCAACTTCTCAAGTATGTCCCTCCTCTGCATTGTGGCGATTACGTACTTATTGATGGTCTCCTTAACCTCCTCGAGATCACCAACATCATCCCAAGTGGTCTCTGGAATACCAACCTGGGCTTTCCCATAGGTCCTCAACCTACTGTACTGCAATCTAAATGCATCGTACTTCTCAAGTAAATCATAGGTTAGACTGGGCTTATACCTATTGATTAATTCCTCCAATTTATCCTGTGTTATGGGTCTTTGTTCCTTAATTGATTCAAGGACTGCGGTCCTCACTATGTTCATGATATCGGCACCAGTAAACCTATCGGTCATTTTAGCCAGCTTTGCATAATCAATATTCCCCTGGATGGGCTTATCCCTGAGTAATGACTCAAACAACCTAGCCCTGACTTCCTCGTTTGGCGGTGGTATGTAGATCACCTTATCAAATCTACCTGGCCTAAGCAACGCTGGATCAAGAAGGTCGGGCTGGTTAGTTGTTCCGATTATCAGGATATTCTCATTCTTCTTGACTATTCCATCCATCTCACTAAGTAGTATGTTGAGTAGTCTTGGTGTTACGTCATCGCTAACGTACTTACTCCTTGCTTTGCCGATTGCGTCGAATTCATCGATTATTATAACAGAGGGTGCATAGTTCCTGGCTACCTTGAAGAGCTCTGCAAGCCTATTCTCGCTCTCACCATAGTACTTACTGAGTAACTCACCTAGGTTCATGATTATCGCAGTCCAACCCAACCTACCCGCTATTGCCCTAGCTAACATTGTCTTGCCAACACCGGGAGGACCAAAGAGTAGAACACCGTGAATTGGCATCAAACCGTACCTCTGGGACAATTTACTATCCCTAAGTGGCGTTATGACGGCAGATTCTACCTCGTTCTTAACATCGTCAAGCCCAATCACATTGTCCCACTCATTGGCTAAAGCCTTGAGTTCATCCTTGTTAAGGATTAATTGATAACCACGTTCAAGGGCAACCACGGACTGCTTCTCCTCTTCTTCAAACTTAATCTCAACAAGCCTGAGGTGCATTACCGCAGGAAGAATGGCTACACTTATTATCAGGGCAGGTAATAAACCCTGCATTAGGGTATTGACATCAATACCCTGGTAAAGACCGAAGTATGGGTTCATGTAGAACAATAAGTATGTCATTAAGGCGTAGGCGACTATCGTGCCAATGGTAGGCGCGAAAAACCTGACCGCCCTATTATCATGGGCTCTCAACCTGCTGGATATTACATATGCCGTGTATGCCGCCAATGCCATCACAGGCGGTAATACATAGGTACTCGTCCAAGTAAACACCCTACCAATGGCCTGGTTCAATCCATAAAAGCCAACGTCCATTCTGCTCAGGGCATTCATTATTGCATTGGTGGTGAGGTATTGTAACGGCGTTAGTTGCGAACCTACATACCCAAACCAGGGGATCACGGTATTGCCGGCGTTCAATAGTAGCAGTGTTGGTATATAAAGGACGAGAAATGTTATTAGTGATTTAAGTGGCGTGACTTTCCTGGTGACGCCAATGGTGAGACTTGGTGAGGTTAATATCAATGGTACAGAAAGCACATAGAGTGGGTTGGGCATTATTGAGAATTCCCAGGCTAGCATGCCGACGCCAACGCCAAGCCAGTCAAAAACCCTAATTAACACAATCAGTATTAGTATGAGAAGTAATGCTCCTAATGCCGCGTACTCATAGGCATAAAGTAGGGCGGGTATTAGGAGTATTATCATTATTGCAAAACCAAGCTTAACATGCCCAGAATATGCAAGGGCTGCTGTAACGACTACTATTAGTATAGCGATTGGTATTGGATAAAACGGAAAATCAATTATGAAGGCTAATGATGAGATCGCCAAGTAAAGAAATGCCGTGAATAACCTTGACATTGAACGCAGTGTCCTATTACTAACCACATCACCTGAGAAGTAAAAGTCCTTTAAAAAGAATCGGCTATTTACAGGTAATTACTTCGATTCCTCAGCCTTTTCCTGAGCCTTTTTCTCAGCTTCCTCCGGAGTGTTCAGAGTAACCCTAACAGTGCCGTCACTGTACTTAGTGACCTTGACCTCAACTCTCCTTGGTGGCTTTTCAATACTACCTGACCAAACATACTCATTGATACTATTGTCTATCTTAACGTTCTCTGGTTCGACTTTCATGTGCCTAGCCACGAAACTCCTAATTAACTTAATAGCGTATGGGGATCTCCTGGTTCTCGAAGCCTCCCTGGTCCTCCTTAGATTAATTACGTAAATCCTCTCAACCTCAACCTTGGCGTCTTCGCTCATCACGCACGATTAATCAGTGGAATTAATAAGCATTATTTTTCCTTTACACGGCCAATAAGCTCAAGCAAGCCAGCCCTAACATAGTCCTCATTGCTAAAGCCCATGGCGGCTAATAACTCATAGAGGGACTTAACGGCTGATGAAACAACGAGGGGAGTTTTCGTATCACCCGCCGACTTAACGGCATAGTGCATATCCTTAGCAGCCAAGGCTAATGTGAATGAAGGAGGCGACTTAGGCTTGAGCATCCTATCCATGTACCTCTCGGCCACGCCCTTAAACGCAGTCTTCATCAGTAAATCCTTAAGGGCTTCATCATTAACGCCGAAGGTTCTGCCTAAAGCTACATACTCGCCGAGTAGCGCCATGGAACCTATTAGGAAGGCGTTGTAGGCCAGTTTAAGTGCCATTGCTGATTCAACCGTTGGTAACCTAATCACAACGCCTAACCTATCAAAAACCTCCCTGGCCCTCTGATAGGCATTTTCCGGGCCACCGACTAGGTATATGGCTGTGCCGCCTTCGATGTCCGCAGGCCCACCAACGACAGGCGCAGCTAATAGGCCAATCCCCATGCCGGTAAACCTAATATTAAACGCAGTAACAGCATTAATACTGTAGGTTCCTGACAGTACTATTAACTCGCCACCAACGCCTCTGACGGTACTCAATGCCTCATCGTCAGAAACGAAGATAAATGTAAGCCCCCTGGCCTGGGATACATCATCTATTGGCTTAGCCGGTAACCCCCTGAGTCTATCCTTAGTCCTATTCCAGGCATACACATTAAATCCCTGACTAACCAATCTCCTAACAAGCGCACCGCCCATTCTCCCAGTTCCGATTACTGTAACATCCATACAAAACTCAATTAGTCATGCTAAATTAAAGAATTGCGGTTATTGATAATGACTTACTCACCACTTTGTTGGGAGCCGACACTAACCCTCATTAACGAGAAAACATCATCCTCCCTAATCACGCTTATGCCAGTCCTTGAGGGGAAAACCTCAACCTGGATAACCTTATCGGGGCCCTCAAGCTTAACCTTATTACTTATCTTTGACGCTATTGAGTCAATTATATCCATCCTATCAAGATCAACACCCCTCTTCCTAACCTCAACCTTATAAGTCTCATTAGCGCTGAGATATCTACCAGCTAATTCTACGGCGGCCTTGGATATCTCATCGATCTTCGTACTTACGGTCCTCATCACAGGCACGACCTTAAGTACGAAACGCGGTACATAATGACCGCCCGTAACAAGATCCTTCAGTCTCCTTGTGAACTCCACGGGGTCTCCATCAACATAACCAGTTATTAATCCATCAAAACCCGTAAAGGATGTTTGGGCAATCCTCATACCGACCAAGTCACCTATGTACTTAAGTTCATCGGCGCACCTACCCTCCAGTCTCCTTCCTGTGGATACCACTAAATTGAAATCCACGAACAACCCCAACCTTTATCTTAACTCAACCTTTTATAAACCACACCCAACCATGAAATTAACTTCTGCACCGCGTCATAGCACATGGCTTAAATACACCAATTTAAGGTAGGTAATACTTTTTAAGATTGCTTTTAAGTCACCATTGACCAGGTATGAACAACCTAGTTATGGAAGAGGAGGAATGGGAAGAGGAGGAGGAAGAGGAATGGGAGGAATTTGAAGAGGAATGGGAAGAAGAACTATGAAAAACTTACATTTTACACTCAAAATAGAAATCTCGTATTTCTTAGGTTAATCAAGGGAAGCATTAAGGTATAAGGTAATGAAGCGACGTATCATATTTCAGCATACCTTAGCTGATCAAGCACGTAGTTCCTAATCTCATGATCACTGGGCAATGCTTCAATGGGCTTCCCATTATCAACAAATTTCCTAAGCAATGGCACGGGTCTGGAACCATCCGGACAGGTCGCCGGCTCTGAATCCCACGGAATAACCTGGTCATTTAGGGTTCCTCTACACCTATAGACCTGCTTAAAGCCCGGCAACTTACCACGCTTCGTTATTGGCACCCAACGCCCGCTCTTCTCATCATAAGCCTCCACAATATCCATACTAACGTCAACGCTCGGTGGAAAGGCTATTGATGTGCCAACACCAAACATGTCCGCAATACCCCTAAGCCTAACGACCTCTTCCTCATCAACACCACCACTCACTACAATCTTCACATTCCTATAACCAGCAAGGTCAAGGGTCCACCTAACCTCACGAACAATGGCCTCCATATTACCACGCCTACTACTCGGGGTATCCAACCTAACACCATAGAGCCTGTTACCGAGTAGTTTAGCCGCTATCATGGACTCCTCACGCTCATCAAGGAACGTATCGGCCAGTACAATCCTTGGCACATCATTGGGCATTACCTTATCAAACCAGACCCAGGCAAGCGTGTGGTCACCGGTTGCGTGCCTAAACACAATCATTAATGCGTGGGGCATTGTACCGCTGGGCTTCACACCCAATAATTTCGCGCCCACAACGCCGGCAACACCGTCACAACCACCTATGTAGGATGCCCTATCAACCATTGGCTGTATTGCAGGATGAACAACCCTAGCCCCAAAGAATAGGCATGCCCTATCACCAGCAAGCTTCTTGATCCTAGCCGCCTTAGTGGCTACCGAGGAATAATGCCTAAGTATGCCTAGGAATGCGGTTTCATAAACCGCAAAATCCATGTAATTACCCTCCACCACCATCAATGGTTCATTAGCCCTAAAGAGCGTACCCTCTGGCATCGCGTAGATGGTTATTGGCAACTCCTTGGCCACCGTAAGATTAACAACCTCCTTCAAACCAGCAAACACAGCCCACCCGTAATTCCTTGGTAAGTTAACAACGTGAAACTCAGCCCTAACCCTAACCCTATCCAGTCCCGCGGCCTTGAGGACATCAACAGTCCTCATGAAATAGATATCCGTGGTTTCGCCATTGAGGATCTCCTCATCCTTAGCAACATAGAATAACCTATCCATTACCTGGCTTGAGGAAATAACATAGTTATAAGTTATACACTGCAAGAAATGCCACCAACTACGTAAGCCCACCAATATACCTACTAATCAAGGTGTTAATGAATTCATCGATTGTATTGAAGATCCCCGTGTACGATCGATGAATACCAACACCAATAGCCGCATCCATAATGCGATCATTAAGTACCCTAATTACGTCACTAATGATACGATCCACGCAATCATCAACGCCCATGATAATGATCGACACCTGATCATGCCCAACTGGATTAAGAAGCGACAAACCGCGTCTCAACTGGGTTGTGCCAGCCATATATGTCAAAGCACCCAGGCCAACGTCCCTAAACCTGGATACACCCATCAAGTGCTCCCTAAGACTTAGGTATGCAGGGTACATCATCTGCCAGGGATTTAGAATCATCCTCGCAGGTACGATGGTTATTAGGGAATCCCTGCATCCGCTAATTATTGACTTAACCCTACTGAGCAATTCATCATTCATGGGCCTACTCAATACAAGCGTTGCAAGCCAGATCCTTAATTCACCAACATCACTGGCAAGCCTAATTACCTGGCTCCTCATTATTAACCACCGTGGATGTAAGCAAGGATCAAAACCTCATCATTATCCCTAACCGGCGTGTCAAGACCCTTGAGAAGCCTTATATCGACGTCATTAACAGCAATGTATATGTCGGGCATCAAGTCGTTCCTTGAAGGATCAAAGACCCTCCTAAACAGTTTCTCATTCACGGTCTTAAGTCCATTAATCACCCCTCTCACACTGTCAACATTGGTAAGCTCAATGTACTCCCTCCCAACAGCCAATGCCTTCAATACACCGACTAACCTAACCCTAACAACCACATTGAATTTTTGGGCGAGGGTTTTTAAGGTGCTACTTATCAATTAAAATGAAATGCGTTGCGTAACATTATCAATAGTGGGAATCGGTATATTGGAAATTTGTATTTATAGTGATAAGATTCGGGAAATAAGGGTCAGGGTCGGTATTGATGGCATTAAGAACAATAATGAGGAACCCATTATAAAATTAATACTCGATTACATAACGGGGATCGCGAAGCCTCAAGACATAATAGGGCACATAGAACTAAGCCCAGGTCTGCTTGGCCTTGCCCAAGTCGCCATGCTCTCGATCCCACGGGGAACGGTAGCAACCTACGCCCAAATAGCGCGCCTACTAAACACCAGCCCCAGGGCGGCCGGCAGGTTAGCAAGCGCAAATAAACTACCAGTTATAGTTCCATGCCACAGAGTCATAAAGAGTGATGGTTCACTCGGCGGCTACTCAGTTAGTGACACCTATGTTAAGTCCAGGTTATTAATGATGGAGGGCGTATCAATAAGCAACGGTAAAGTACCCAAGCAATACATGGTCAGCAGCACCGTGCTAGTGAAGAACTTCAGGGAACTCCTTAACCATGTATCGCAGGGTATGGTCATTTAATAACGGATAATGTAACTTCATCGCCCTCCTTCACATCATACCTAGAGGCAAAGCTACCTCTATTAATTGAAAGCTCTAGGAAGCCCTCACTATTAATAAGCGCCAGTGCCTCACCCTCGCCTGCATAACCATAGCTCCTCAGGAACCTAACCCTAAGATCAACGTTTCTCCTTGGAATATTGATCCGCAGTTCATCACCATAATCAAGCCCAAGGACCTCAAGGTCATTAGCCCTAATTCCCGTGTAGGCATTACCGAAATGATCAATGTAGATAATCACGGAACTAGCGACACCCCTAGACACACTACCGCCAATACCTGGCAATACCACGGGGTCAGTAACCCTAGGACCGAGTAATGACGGGTCAAGCCCAAGGCTTAGGTACGCAGCCACTGGGGCGAATATATCGCGTCCATGGAACGTACTCGTAACAACGGGTCTCATGAAGTCTCCGCTCTCTATGGACCTTACCTCAACGACACCATCATCACCGGCAGCCATCATTAGGACACCGTTATCGGGACCTACAAAGTAGTAATTCCTGGACCTAATTACCAATGCCCTTCTCGAGGTACCCACACCCGGGTCAACAACCACAACATGAATAGTGCCCCTAGGGAAGTACTTGTAGGAGGCCCATAGGGTAAATGCTGCCTTACGTACATTGAATTGAGGTATGGCATGGGTTATATCCACAATCATGGCCTCAGGATTAAGACTAAGTATCACACCTTTCATGGATGGCACGAAGTAGGAATCGTAACCAAAATCCGTAAGCAGTGTTATTACGGGTCTCATTTAAAGAAACCATAGATCCACGTATTTAAGTATTTACCATAGGAAGAAATCCATGGTCAGTTGCCCCGAGTCTGGCAATGGCCTCGCCATAATACCCAACTCACCCCTTAGATACTTGGCAAACCTGGCAGCATTACCGTATACAGTATATACAAACCTAGCCCCACTGCTTAGCACGAAATCCACCAACCCAGGGAAATCCGAGTGGCTGCTTAACGGTAGGGCATCAATACCGAGGGACCTAAGCCCAAGGGCCCTGGAGCTTCTGGCGTACATACCACTGAGGGCCACAGCCCTCAACACGCCGTACCTAGCCCTCAATGCCCTAACAACCTGGACCATATTTCCCTGATTACCTGTAATAAGTACGGAACCAGCAGGAGGAAAACCACTAAGTACCCTGCCATGCCTTATACCAAGGGCATTATTAATAGCCTTAATACTAGGCTCCACATAAAGTTGGTAATCCCTAAGCAAGGCAGTGAGTTCTTGACCACGACCAAGCGGCTGACCCATAAGGAGCACAATGCCGTTCCTCGTACCATCCTCAACAACGGCCCTCAATTCATCATAAACCTCAGGCCTACTTGGAAATACGTAGTCCGGGTCGCCATACGTGGCCTCCATTATAAGGACATCAACATCGAGGCCCCTGGCTCCATCAAGCAATACAGAGGGTTCCACGTTAAAATCCCCAGTGACCCCAACCCTAAGATCACCAAAATCAAGCACATAGGACAAACTACCAATGACATGACCGGCATTAAAGGACTCAATAAAGATATCATTAACAAGTATCCTGGAACCTGGGGAAACCACCAAGTGCCTTGGGTACACGCCATCACGCGCCCTAATAATCGCAGCAGTCTCGCTACTCATGACCAATGGTGAAATACTGCGAATAGCACCTGGACTAACATGGTC
Source organism: Vulcanisaeta souniana JCM 11219 (assembly GCF_026000775.1). Lineage (GTDB taxonomy): Archaea > Thermoproteota > Thermoprotei > Thermoproteales > Thermocladiaceae > Vulcanisaeta > Vulcanisaeta souniana. The sequence continues at coordinate 1,610,832 of NZ_AP026830.1, forward strand.
TTTATGTCCATGCGTCACCAAAACGGCATCAAAGGAACCGGAGGGTTTCCTCAATGGATCCACAATAATCCTTTTACCTCTATACTCAATGATGATCCCACGATCATAATACGCCCTAAACCCACGCATACCAACGAATAGGCATTACCAATCATAATTTAAAAACACTTGCCCAATTTTAGAAACTCTTTCTACACAGGAATAACAATTAAACTCAACAATTAAAACTAACCCTAGAACGCCATAATTACAATAAAACAAAGGCGCAGTCAATTACCAGAGACAGGTAAAGGTACGTCTAAGGTATTTAACCGCACCATTTAATTAACCCAGCAAACCGCGATTAATACCACACAGGCATAGAAGCAATATCTTTATAATCTAAAGACTGCTATCTATAATGTATGGTCGAGGGGATCAAGAAGAAGATACTTGATTACCTTACAGGCAACAGGGGCAGGGAATTCACGGCAGAAGAAATAGCAAGAGCTGTGGGTGAGGAAAGGGTCAATGTAATTAAGGCGCAATTAACGAGGTTAATAAAGGACGGAAAGGTAGTAAAGACAAACGGAAAATACAAAGCCACATAAATACATAAAGAGGTAAGAAAACTAAAAATTAGCCTTAATTGATCCGGCGGCCATACTCATCAACATGCACAAACTTCACTGCTAATTAAGGACAATAACGAAAATAACTTAATTACTCGAATCCCCGTCCTCGCTTTTGGGTTTCTTACTTCGTTGTTGCTTTAGCTTATGCATGTTTGTGTTGTTTGGTTTGTTGGTATGTATGTTGTTGCCGTGCATGTCACCGTCTTCGTACCGAGAGACGTCTGTATTGTTGCCTGCCAAGTGACCACGTAACTAGTTGGTGGCGAGAGACCCATTTGGGCGGCTTGGGCCAGTGATATACTGCCTATGTATGCCGTGACATTGACCGAGTGAGGCATTAACTCAACCGGTAGGTACTCTGGTTGTAGGCTCAGCGTGACACCATTATCATACGACACGGTGATGCTTGATGAAATAATGCTTATTGCATACGGGTTTGGATTCTCAAGCCACATGTTGAAGTAAATAACAACACTAACCAAGCGAACTCTGACTTGAAACACCCCAATTAGCCGAAACAAGCTTGGGAGGCTTAAAGGTCATGTAGGGGTAGAGAAAAACGAGAATCAAGGCAATAACAACAACGGCAACAGCCAAAACCAAAATTAAACCACGAAAACGCATACAAAGGTAAAGCCTAGGGCCTAAATTTAAGTATTCACAGTGCTGCCATTGCTTACGTAATTGCACTATTTATAGCGTTCACGAGCTTACTAACGCCCTTCCCTCCCGGTCTTACATCTTCAATAACCTCAACTCCATTATTACTTAACTTCACTTTCACGTTATTCGGCACAGCATGGCGAGTGATGAGCATTACCTTCCCCGGCCTAAACTGCCTGACGTACGGTATAACCTGCCCATCAATATCTCTCTCCCAAACCTCATAAGGCAACGCCTTACACTCAATCAATAAGTCAATCCCACTACCCGACTTAACTAAGTCATTAACACCGTCAAACCTACCCCTGACAACAACAATATCAGGTCTAACGGCCCTTCTACCTGGTGGTCTAACAAACCTTAACTTACCGTTTTCAAGAACAATGTTAGCATCCAGAAACACATGAATAGCCGGGTCTACTTGGAATTCAAGCCACATTGTGAAATCGCCATGTGGCGTATTGAGTATTGTGAAGCTGGTTCCACCACCCTGCTCAAACCAAACAGTCACTGGCCTGCTAATGAACGGTTCATTCGCTTCCCAACTCCTCCTTATCAAACTCCTTGTACTCAATGTCTCGGCGACCTTTGTGGCAATCCAATTCTCGTAGATTAGGGACATCGTTGTTTTAATCCCCCTAATCCTACCTGCATCACTCGGTATGCTTAATTCAGTGAAGTAGTAAATCCTCGGAATATTGAAAAATTCACTAAGTCTAGAGGCATGACCCATGAACCTCAACTCACCACCAATCAACCCCCAATAACTCCTGGCCTCATTAGCCATCATCACGAACTCACTAAATAACTCATTCAATAGACCCCTCAACTCAGGATTTTTTATTCTGAAATTAACATCACTTAACCAATCATTTACCGCATCCTCGATAGCCCTACTCTCACACTTTGTATAGTCCACCGTATTTACGTAATTACCAGGTGAGCACCTAGTGACACCGCCATAGCCGCTCCTACTGAAGTGGAATATGAATATCCAGGACGGGACATTGCTCGGTATTTCATATACGTGCTCATCACCATCATGCTTAACGAGCTTGCCGACCTCGGAAACGTGAACAAGTTCATTACCAATGAGGACGTAGGCATACTCAGAACCACGGGTACCGCCTCTCCTCAATTCACTAATAAGCATAAACCATCCACAGGAAACTAGCAAGCAGGTGCAATTAAGCATTCTGCACTTCGACTAAAGTGTGTACGACCCAACATATTTAGTACTTCTTATCGTAGATCTTTACCTAATAGGTCATAATTAATGGGATAATGGTTGCCCTAATCAGCGTTATCGTGATTATTTCCGATATCGTTAATGTTTCGTACGCATAGTCATAACTTATTGGTAAATATGTCACTATTGGTTGCGGCATTCATGTTCAAGGTTTTAGATAAACATGATCCATCATTCGATTAACTACCTAAAATCAACAGAGGAGGCAGGGCGCGGGGTCTCGCGCAGAACTTGAACTTCATTTTTAATTCGATAAGTAGTCCTGCATTGCTGAAGCGGGATATTACCATGAAGGTAAGCTATGGGGTTAGTCTTTTGTGGTTTACGGCAGTCCAACCTCATTCATTACATCATTTAATTCCTTGAGTTGTTTCCTGACACTAACTGTTGCATGTATTACGTAGACCAGTGAGTATATGACTAATGATGCCAATACGCAAAGAAGCGCTATGTATGCAATGTACATGATCATGCGAATTTCGCAAATGGCGGTACATACATCGTGATAGCAGGGGTAAATAGCACCACAATTATTAATATAGCTACTACGGCTATCGAAATTAACCTAAGCCTCCTCAGGGCATTGCCAACCATCGTGTGGGCATCAATTATTAAGTCAAGGAAGCGCGGCAGTAGGCTTATGAGTACTCCATAACGGTAAAACACCGTTCCCCTTACCACGCTTAATGGGTATTGAACCTCCACGTTTTCGCGTGCCTGTGATAATAGGTTTAGTACTTGATTCATCTCCGTCCTTATCAACTGTATCAACTGTGGGTTATTGCTTACAATTAAGTAAATAAGTCTTAACTTATACAACCTCAATTATTTCACAAACACAACATACATAATGCATGCCTGAAGTACCAATTCCTTAGCTCCTTGTGTCTCGAGGATTAAAATACGTGTTTTCTGATTAATACCCCCGGAGCAAGTCCTCAGTCACACGCCTCTTACCGCTCCTGATCATACTGATGAGGTTAAGCGTGACGCCCAAGTCACGGGCCTTAACACCCTTCTGCTCCATAACATAATTAATAATCCTAACCCTAACATCATTAGAAATCCCACTAAGTTCATAAAGCTGGCAATCAACCATTGATTTGCCGGTAATTACTTGGCAAGCACGTATTTAAGCCTTCCGAGAATGACTGACACGGAGCACGGGAATGGCTCGGTCACGTGATGATTAGGGGTTGAACAGGGGACTGGCGGGCCCGGTGGGATTCGAACCCACGACCTACGGGTTAAGAGCCCGCCGCTCTACCTGGCTGAGCTACGGGCCCGTGCTCTACTTTTTGCTTTGTGTTTTTAAGGTTTTTCAGTGGGTGTCTTCGTGATTTAAATTACTCTGTGTTATGGTGTAGTTCTTAAATGGCCTTTTTGATTCAGTGTATTGATGAGGATCTTGTTGGTAATGGTGTTACTAATTGCCTTGGTATTGCCCGTGATGACCTATGCCCAGGGTTGGTATTTACCCATTAACTCAAGTCAGGTATCCGTAGTGGTGTCACCAGTAAACTCTACGTATATCCTTAACGTGATTAGTGGAGCGAGGTGTTGCGTATATGTTGAGGCTTATGAATTGACTTATCAACCCCTGGTTAATGATTTGGTGAATTTGTCTCAAAGGGGTATTGAGGTTTATGTGGTCCTGTCGGGTAGTGCCTATGGCGGTATTCCCGAGGCGGAGTACTCAGCTGTTAATGAGTTGGTTAGTTCGGGTGCTCATGTTTCGTTTAATTATGACTATGATTATGTCCATAGTAAGGTCTTCGTTATTGATAATGAAACCGTGATAATAGGTTCAATAAACCCGACTTACTACGGTTTCGAGAACGACCTGGGTATTGACCTTGTGATTAGGAACTCAAGTGTTGCCCAGGTCTTTGCCGAGGTAATACTCACTGATTACCGTAATGGGTCAATTACGTGGATTAACTACCCAGGTGTCGTAGTATCGCCAATAAACTCCATGGAGTACCTAGAGGACCTACTTAACCAGCCAGGGACGCTCTATATGGCCTTTGAGGAACTCTACCCATCCTCAGGAATGTATGACCTAATCGCTATGCATGGCGATAGGATAGTACTCGTGGGGCAGTACAGTGAGAATGAGGAGGCGGTCAATGAGTTGGGCGCCGTGATGGTTAATAACCTAACGGCCAAGGCAATGGTGGTGGGGAATTATGTATACGTGGGTAGTGTAAACCTTGATTATACATCACTACACAGTAATAGGGAGCTCGGTATAATAATTGAGAATCCGCAGGTGGCCCAGGAAGTAATTACCGTAATACAGCAGTGGTACGGCGAGAGCAAGTTACAGAATCAACAGGTAATACACCAAACCAACTATTCATCAGCGCAAGCTCTATTACTATTAATACTACTGGTGCTGATCATATACATGCTGAGATATTCACGAAGGCCAAAAAGACGAAAAGGAATGCCCAGACTTTAACCAATAAGGTAGTAATAAGCTCATCCATAGGCCTAAACCATGGAGGCGCCGGTATAGAAAATGACCGTAGAAAAATACTTTTAAACCAGTGAATGAAACACAATGAGTCGCGGGGGTAGCTCAGCCTGGTTGGAGCGCCCTGGGGCGGAAGCCCCGCGTAAGGCTCATAACCGGGAGGTCCCGGGTTCAAATCCCGGCCCCCGCACCAAGAACTATGTTCAATCAATTCCCCAATCCTACATACTCCCCACAAGTGAGTGCTTCAATCAATTCTAGGCAAATTAGCACGTTTAAGCCCGGCATGCTGGCTTTACTGTTGAGTTTCCGGTTGTTCGTATAAGGGCTTGGCGATGTTGTTGTGGTTGTTCTTTATTCTACGGTTCCCTATGCATTACCGGTTTGTAATGTAACGAATAGGCTGAGGAGGTTCAGTTTGATGGCTAGGATAGCCTAATTGGCTTCCGGTCACTGGGCCTGAATGCCGCGTACTTACTGCTGAGCAGCTCTACGAGGAAACCAGGTACATAATAGAGGCGCTTATTATTTACGCAGTAAATCAACCCGTTATAGTTAATCCGTTTATAAACATGGGCGAAATAATGTCAAAAATAAACGGTGCGGCATCAATATATGAAGTGGCACGTTGGAGCTAAGGGGCGATGAAAAATATGATGAGAAACTTATGGATACATAGTCGTTATTTTAACTGGGTTATTTTTATGATGGCTGTTCGTTTACTACATTGTTTTTGTTATTGTTTGTATTACTTCCTTTGTTTGTTCTATGCCCTTCTGTAGTCCCTGCCATGATTCAGCTGGCACTCTTATCTTTATGTCCCTCCATTTACTTAGTACTTCATCAACGTACTCCTCAGCCCTCCTCAAACAGTCTGGGCATAGGTAGTACTTACCGACTGGTATTACCTCAACGACCTCCCTATTTCTGTGATTATTCGTGTGGCATTCAAGTTCTATCCTCCTGACGCCATCCTCGAGCTCCTTAATGATGTTTAACTCACTTAATTTTGAGTGCATGGTCTCCACAAAGTCGCTGATATACCTTAACTCCGAGTAGTCCTCGGATATAAAGACATTTGCTATGTTGGCAATGCTCCTAATATTATCCTCAATGAACCAATCAACCACGCTTAGGAGGAAGGCAGCATTTAGTAAGCCGTCCAGCCTATTTATTAATTCTTCATTGATCTTAACTCTTGCGGCCACACTGCCGTCAGGATTCAGGAACTCAATATATGGTTCCTTACCGGCCACAACCCTGTATTCACTCCAATCACCACTCCTGCCACTCAGGGAATCCTCAATGCCCGACCACCAAACCCTGTATTCACGGGTACCAACCTTAAATGAAACAATAAAACCATCAGTAAACATGGGCCTCGCCAGAACATCGGTATTGCCAACAACGTAATTCCTCGGGATCTTAACTGTAAGTCTGTTCCTAAGTGAGTCCCTAAGCACCCTTAGTTCTTTAATTGTTCTAATGACGTCCCCAAGACCAACCTCGATATAACTCATACGGTGGTTATTGCGCAGAGGGTGCATTTAAATCTTTTTAGTATGTTTTGGATAAAGACTTTATAGGTCTCTATATAATGTTATATTTATTCCCTTGTAGAAAGTAAAATTGTGCAGTGATAGAGAATAGATGATATTCATCATCAATGGGATAAAGGGAAAAGAAAAAGGTGGTTTCAGGTTTTAACCCACGATAGTGGGCCTACCTGCTTTTGCTATAGGTATATGTTTTTGCTATTATTTAAAAGTTTCTCTGGTGTTTTTCTTGGCTTATTCTTATGCTTAATATGGTTTCATCGTTTGTTATATATCAAATATTCACCGCGGCGCACCATTAAATAGGGGGTCTGCACCGTAACTACTATTATGGGTATGGAGGCATGTATTAAGAACGGACTTAGGTGCTCGAGGTACCTAGGCCTATTTGATTGCCTTGTTGTTCATTTTTGGTTTCATGAGTATGAATTGACCGCCGAGTTTATAGTCAATAACAATGGTTCGCTTGATTCCATAATTATCGAAGGCCCGGTGTTTTATAAACCAGGGGAACCCATGCAAATTAGGGTTGAGGTTTACACCAGGCATTCCGTTATGCGTAGGCATCTTACTCGTGGCCCTGAAAATGAGGATTATCTCCTTATTCATGCCGTATGTGGGGACTTCAATGAGGAGTTAACTGTGCATTATGGTAATGGGGACTTCGTCACGAATCCATGTAAGTACGCACGTGAAGTGGGGAGCATAATTTCACAACCCAGTGATGACATGACATTAAGGCTTGTTGTGGGGATCATGGAAAGACTGGGGATCACTATTTCCATAGATGAATTAATTAATTCAGAGAATTGCGGGAAAAAGTATTGAATTGCAATGGGTGTGTTTTATTTCTCTACGGCTTTTCTCAATCTGTCAATTCCCTCCTTAATCAATTCCTCATCTAATGCAAAGCTTAATCTCACGTAGTCTCTACCCATGTTAGTCTCTGAGAATGCTGTTCCCGGTAGTACGACGACGCCGTAATTCTCCAAAAGCCAATCGGCAAATTGATCAACATTCATGCCCAACCCATCAAGGATCTTCCTAACCCTTGGGTACATATAGAAGGCGCCAGTGCTCCTCCAGACATCAATACCTGGTATTTTCCTCAACTCCTCATACATCACGTCCCTCCTTCTCCTGAATAACTCAATCATCGCCCTAGAGCTCCTCCAAGATGCCTCACTCCTCAGAGCCTCAACACCAGCCCTCTGGGCGATACTCGGTGGGCAACTATACGTGTTAGCTGCCAACTTCCTTATTGGGTCAATAACCTCCCTACTCGCCACCAGGTAACCAAGTCTCCAGCCAGTCATTGAAAACGTCTTACTAAAGCCGTTAGTATACAATACGTAGTTCCTCCATTCAGGCTCAAGTTCTAGGATACCCCTGAAGGTACTTGATTCATACACGAAGTTGTCATATATCTCATCAACAACAACCAGTAATTTATAGTCCTTGGCTATCTCGAGGAGTTTCGTCACCTCCTCAGGCCTGAAAACGGCGCCCGTTGGGTTATGCGGATTGTTTATCACAATGGCCTTGGTCCTTGGGGTTATTGAATTCTCTATGGCCTCCAGGTCCAGCCTAAACCCGTCCTCTGGATCAAACTTCATGGCTACATAAATGGGCTTACCGCCAAAGAGCTTCGTGAGCTCCGGGTAGGCTGGGTATGTGGGGTCTGGTATTATTACCTCGTCACCTGGCCTTACGTAGGCTGCTATGGCTAGGAAAATGGCCGTCTTTGTACCCGTGGTCACGATGACCTCATCAGGCCTAACACCCGCGTGGTACCTATAGTTAAGGTAGTCGGCAATGGCCTCCCTAAGCTCTTTAATTCCCTCAGTCTCTGTATACCCAGTGAATTTCTCATCAAGGGCCCTCTTGGCCGCATTTATTATGTTGTCAAAGGTTGGTAGGTCGGGTTGGCCGATACCGAACGAAATGATCTTAATGCCCTTCCTCTCAGTTATCTCACGCGCCTTGGCGAGGTACGTGAAGGCCTTTTCACCCTGCAGTTCCTTAACGGTGCCCTTGAGGTAGTCATTTATTGGATTCATTAATTACGTAATATAATTCCTCTTAATAACTATTTTTCAGCAAGTAATCTACGTCGCACTAATTATCACTATATAACTTGTGGATTTTAAAAATCAAGAACAAGAACAAAGTTCAAAACCATTCAATCACTCCAAGGGCCTCAATGTCATGTCATCTTCATAGGAAATCACGCATATAAACTCCGCCTCATCATTACCAATATTCTCAATTGCGTGGGGTTCGTATGGCCCCGTAAAGAAGAAATCACCGGAACTAAATTCATAAACTCCCCCATTGGTCCTAACCCTGAGTCTGCCTCTTAATATGACGACTGCCTCCGTATACTTATGATTATGGAGCGGCATGGTCCCTCCAGGCTTAACGACAAACCTCCTAACTGCGTATTTGGATCCATGGTCCTTAGTTATTAACCATTGAACATAGAAGCCCTTCGTTCCTCTAAGTAATTTTGAAACGTCCTCAAGGGGCACATTATTGATATTACCCGTAATCACGGGGTAGATTTGCGGTAGATTAAATAAGTAGTACTGTTACATTGGTACTCGTCGAGTATATGCATAATACCTACTGTATTCTTGAATATCATTTATATTCATATGACCATTGGATTTTTCGTTCATACTTTTACGGTTAATCTCATTTATATTAAATCTTGTTCTAATCATACGTGTGCCATATAATGATGTTCTTTAAAAACCCTTCTATGGAAGAAAAACCCAACGGTTCATTCTCGCTTTATAAATCTAAACCTTTCATAAATGAGAACCGTTTTACCACCATCCATGAAGAACTCGGCGGGTATCCTGGCGCCATTCATTAATGTATAGAACCTGGCATAATCCCTCCTCATCTCCTCAGGTACGAATATTGTCGTCTCCTCCGTGTACTTCGTCACGCTCCTCATTATTAGGTAGTTTCCCTGTCTCCGTACTGAAACCCTAACGGTACCGCCATAGGCCTCATAAATGCCCTCAAGTTCCCTAGTAATACTCTCCATCATAAAAGGCCTTAACTCACTTGGTTCATGACCGAGTAATTTACCTAGTACGTAAATCCCCATCATTGATAGGGAGTAGCCCTGGGCGTTAGCCATTATGATGACCCCGACACCATCACTTGGTATGTATGCAATATCCGCAGTATAAACACCAACATTACCACTATGCTCAACCAACTTCCTTCCATAGAAGCCCTGGCTCACTATTAACCCATAGCCGTACTTCTCATCACCGATTATTTTCCAAGGCACATCGATGTAACCCCCCTCAGCCTCCTCAATTGACTCCCTACTCAGTACCTTAACACCATTGAGTTCACCCCTATTAATGAGCATTAATACATACCTACTCATATCAATGACGCTGCTCAATATTCCACCGTCAGACGTTATACCAAAGGGGAACCCACTGGGTATGTGCCTACCCTCCCTATCAATTATGTACCCAGTCGCAACCTCGGGGTCCCTGAGAACCTCCTCGGCAGTAAAGTAAGTCCTACCCATACCAAGTGGCCTTAGTATTCTTTCCCTAACGAAGTCCTCATACAACATGCCACTAACCTTCTTAATAATTAAGCCTAATATTACGTACCCCTCATTAAGGTAAAAGTACCTCTCGCCGGGCTTAGCCACAGCCCAATCGGCGGCGCTCCTCATGAAAGTCAGTACATCTTCGGGTGTGGCCAGTGGTAACCATTTGCTCTCGAGCCCAAGGACACTGTTTATGTAGGCTTCGGCATAGCCAAGTGCCGGCAAACCACTGCTGTGTGTTAGTAGGTGGTGTATGGTTACGACGCCCGTCGGGTTTAATTTAATTGGTACGTACTTGTCGACTGGGTCCTGAAGGTCCAGTTTTCCTTCCTCGACAAGTTTAAGTATTGCTAATGCCGTGAAGGACTTCGTTATTGAGCCAATTCCGTAGATAGTACGCGGGGTTGCTGGTAATCCCCTTTCAATGTTCCTGAAGCCGAAGCCCCTGGCATAACTTAATTCATTTCCACTGATAATACCTATGCTAAGCCCGGGTATTCCCGTCTCCCTCATCCTACTCAGTACGTATTCTTCGATTTCTCCGTAATCCATTAATTAAAGGTGCTTATTCAAGGACTTATTAAATCACTGGGTATTAGTGCCTGTGGGTTGCATATTACGTCTTTTACAATCTCGTACTTATTGTCATTACCCGCCTTAATTATCCCCAGGTAATCTAGGTACTTAACGAGGGCCGCTGTCTCGGTTAGTGCCATGTACCTGTTCATAGGGTCAAGGCCCAGGTAATCCCTATTATCCATCCACCTAAGTGCCCTAGCCACCTCAAAGATCGTGAGCGCCCCATTCCTTAATATGTTCAATACCTCGCATAGTCTCGAAAATCTATGATCCATGAGTTCATTTATTCTCCCGTTTACATTGCATATATCGCCCTCATGACCTGGGTACAGGCAATTCGGTCTCATGCTGCGTATCTTAGCCAACGACTTAAAGTAATCAAGGAGTGGGTTTCCTGGATTTATTGGTGTTAAGCCGACGTGTGTCGTTATTGTCGGTAGTACCAGGTCACCTGTAAATGCTACATTGTGTTCATTAAGTATTATTGAAATGTGGCCAGGTGAATGCCCAGGCGTTAGTATTACGTGAATGTTATCAATCCTTTCCTCGTCTCCATTAATGATCACATCAGGATTCACTGTACTGAACCTCCTTCTTCTGGATATCCCATTAATGACAGACCTGAGTAATTCCATATCCGTGTCTGGGACTCCGTAATAAACCAGCAACTCCTCATAATCTCTCATGAAAAAGTCCCTATTGTTCATCTTCATGACTTGCTCATAATCCCTCCTGTGCATGGCAACGCTTAGCCCAAGGTTATTATGCAATTCGTTGGCTAGGCCTATATGGTCCACGTGCATATGGGTTATGAACAACATACCCAACCTGCAATTAGGTATCTCCCTCAACCTATTGACCAGGGGCTCCAGCAAATCATTGCTTGGGTACCCGGCATCTATCATTATGCACTCATTATCTACCCTAATCACGTATGAGAATACATAACCAGGATCCATGGGCATTGGTATCCTCAATTGATACACCAACCCATTAAGCTTCTCATTAATCCCTATAATCATACAAAGGAGGTATTACGGCAAAGGATTTTAAGTTATTGGGTTACATGTTCATGGGCAATAGCAATCTAACCAAGCCCAGTGGTAATATGAAGCGATGAAACAGGGAAAAACCTACACTTTTTGCCCACCGGTCCAGTTTGTGTGCGCCGTACTACCGTAATTTTTTGCCATATAGCATTTACTTCACCCAATTTGCTCTTCTTTGTCTAATGGCATCAATAATGGAGAAACTCGGTATAGAGCACATACCGGACTCCATGAGGCATGGCAGCACGGCTTACCAATTCACACTGTGGTTCGCGGGTAACCTAACCGTGGCTGACTACGCCCTTGGCCCAATACTATATGCGCTAGGCCTGCCAATACCCTGGTTAATACTGGCCCTGGTCCTTGGTAATATAATCGGCGGTTTACTGGTCGGTTTACTGGCGGCCATGGGACCCGCCTATGGTTATCCACAGATAATGATCTCTAGGGCAGCCTACGGTAGGGTCGGCAACCTACCCTTCGCAGTGGCCAATTGGGTCAGTACACTTGGCTGGTTCTCGGTTAATGCGATAATCGGCGGTTACATAATCAATTACGTGGATCCACGAATACCACTATATGCCGCGATCCTCATAACCGTAGCCACCCAATTCATAATAGCGCTATTTGGTTACGACATAATACACAGATCCGAGTACGTGTTATCCATAATACTAGGCGTAATGTTCGCGGTCTCCCTAGCCCTCGCATTAACCAAGCCGCACCTACTAACAACCTACGCCAGGACTGCGTCCTTCAACCCATTTAACTTCGCAATAGCCTTGGCCACGGTGTTCAGCTACATAATGTCCTGGGGCCCGTACGCCAGCGACTACTCGCGCTACCTGCCCGAGAACACCAGTAGGTCGAAGATAATAGTCTACGCGGCCCTGGGCGGCGTATTGGCAAGCCTATGGAGTGAGGTCGTAGGCTTCGCGGTCAGCGTGGCGACAGGGAATACCAGCGGTTTACCAACCGTGCTTGTCCAGTTCATGGGCAATTACGGGGTTGCCTACGCCATAATAGCCGTGATAGCCCTATTCCTAGGCGCACTGGCGGCTAACGTACTCAACATATACACCAACTCCCTATCAGCCCTGGCAATATACAACAGGGCGAAGAGGTGGCAGGCCCTAGCGGCCGGCGTGCTCGTTGGTGCCGTGATGGCCATGCTCGGTGGATTAAACTTCGTGGGTTACTACGAGGGTTTCCTACTATTCCTAGACTACTGGATAACGCCTTGGATTGGTATACTACTGGTGATGTTCTATGTAAATAAAGCCAGGGACTGGAGGTTGGTGGAGAATGGACCAAGGGTTGTATGGAGGGCATTGCTGGCTTACGTAATTGGTCTATTGCTCTCCGTACCATTCATGAACCTGAACGCAGCAACAAGTGGTTTAATACCATATGTAGGCCCGATTGCCAATACCCTTGGTGGCGCTGACATTAGTTACTTCGTGTCATTTATTGCCGCGTCAATAATATACCTAGTTCTCATGGGTGGGAATAAAGGTCATCAATGAGGCACGCATGCTTTAATTATTAAAAATAAAGTACTAAATTAGCTAGCAGTATGGGCACGCCGTCACCTTAATCTTCCTTATCCTGGGGTTTATGGCGTATGAAACAGCCACCGTGAGGACTATGGATGCTACTAATATGGCTAGATACCAAGTACTGGTTATTGAGTAGTAGAAGGTTATCGCGAGTATCGCTATTCCAATGCCTATGGCTACCCTGCCACCCCAAGTGGTTAGTCTCAGGGCCCCCGCAGCCACGAGTATCAGGCTTAGTACGTAGTATAGGGAGTCTATGGCGTAGGCGTCCTCCATGGCATTGTAGGTTAGTTCCAGGGGCTTGACGTAGCCACTGACGTACGCCGCCATATAGGCAAGCACTATTGTTAATATTGCCACGGCTGTACCCATGTAAAGAGCCTTATGTGGGCTCTTATACCTTGGGTGCGTTTCGGCTAGCCACGTGGGTAGTAACCCGTCCCTCGCCATTCCATAGAGCATTCTAGCCGTAGCATTTAGTGTGGCTAGGTAGCACCCGAACACGCTAATCATGACACTTACTGCGAACAGCACAAGGCCCGGGGTGCCCAGGTAATGCCCTATTAGGGTGTAGACAGGGTTCGGGCCCATGCCCTCAGCCATACTCACAAAGTTACCAATGGCGCTTTGCGTGTAGCCTATGTTGAGTAGTATTGCGTATGTGACCAGTATGTATAGTATCCCCATGAATACCGTAGCCCAAAGCGTACTCGTCGGCACGCTCTTCCTTGGGTCCCTAACCTCCTCGGATATCTGCGTACTAACCTCAAAACCCATGAAGTAGGTTATTGCGAATATCAGGCCGCCGGATAAGGCAGCCATTACGCCAGTGGGCGTTGTCGCGAAGGTCCCCTGCACCGTGAATGGGATTAGGGATAACCTATTGGCGTTTGCTGCGAACGAGAGTATTACGAATACCAATAGCACGGCTATCTCAATGCTTGTTAGCGTCATCTCGGTCCTAACACTGGGCCTTATTCCGAGAATGGCAGGTACTAGGGCAAGGACTATGGGTATTGGCAGTAGGATCAGGGGGTTTATCACGTGGCCCGTTACTGCGTATATGCCCTCCGTACCGAGGTATGCGAAGGCTATGGCAACCGAACCCACGCCAACAATGCTATAGAATACGGTGTATACTATACCATTTACAAAACCTGTTCTTGCATTTATTGTATTAGTCACGTAGGCATAGAAGCTGGCTGCATGTGGGTACCTACGGGCAAGCACGAATATTGAATAAACAACCGCCAGTACACCAAGCAGTGTGAGCAGCATGGCCAATGGCGCCGCTGCGTATGCACTACCCATTATCAGGGCCGCACCACCAGCTATGCTGTAGGCCGGAGCTTGCCCAGCCAGTGAGTTATACAGAGAACCAAGGAACCCAGCGGCATTCCTCCTCAACTCCCTACTCTCCTGCCTTGCCATCGCTAAGTATGGAAGTACGACCCTCTTTTATACTTAGTTAAACGTTTAATAACAACCACACACCAATCAAAAAACCAAATAGGATTGAGGCTAGGCTGTTTCGGAATAAATGGCACATTTAAATACTTTTAAACTCTTCTGATTACTTGACGAGTGGGGAAACGTGGAGAAGCTGTATAAACTTAGTGGGTTCGCTAAGTTGAAGAAGTTGTCAAAGACCCTTAAGAGAACAGTAGTGTTAGAGGGATGGACTAACAGGACTGGTAGACAAGCTCTCGGAGAAATTACTGAAGCATATAGAAGTATGCTACAGGAAATGCTTGACTACGCCGTGGAGAATGGGGCCTCACAATCAACACTGCACAGAGTCTTCTACCACAGGTTTCGTGAACAATACCCATGGCTACCCACTAGGGTCATCAAGAGTTGCTATAGGGATGCTGTTAGGAGGGCTAGGTCGTTCAGGAGGTTGAGGAGGAAGGGGTTGGCTAAAACAGATAAGCCGAGTGTTAGGAGTGTGACGATTACGTACTCTGACTCGCAGGACTGGAGATTAGTGAATGGGACTATTGAGTTGAGGACGCATAGGGGTTGGGTTAAGATTCACCTGAGGTACCATAGGCAGTTAATTAGGTGCCTCTACGGTGGCTGGAGACTCTCCAGTGAATTAAAACTAAGGTTAGCCGGTAAGAGGGTTATCATTTACCTAACCTTCACTAGGGATTTCACTGTTTCCTACGATCCTGGAAATGTTGTTGCTGTGGATATCAATGAGGATAACGTGACAGTCGCCCTATTCAAGGAGGGTAGGCTAGTTGACGTGTATAGGATCGAGACTAACCTTGGGAGGATCGTGATAGCCTACGCCGAGAGGAGAAGAAGGATAACCAGGGGAAAGTCCACTAAGGTTAGGGAGGTTGTGAAGGCCCTCAGGAAACTCAGGGAAGAGGAGAGGAAGAACGACATAGTCTATAAGACCGCCAGGATAATTGAGGAGATTGCGAAGGAGAATAACGCGGTCGTAGTTGTGGGCAACGTCCGCAGGGGCAAGAGGAAGCTTGTTGATAGAGCCGAAAAGAGCACTATAAGACACAGAATCCACCAGTGGGGTGTGGCTACCTTAGTGAGGGTGCTTAGTGAGAAGCCAATACACGTTGTTGAGGTTTCTGAGGCATACACATCAACTATAGACCCATTTACAGGTAAACCCATCCTTAATTACACTCCCTCGATGATCCGCATTGCGGTGAGGGGGAGTAGGAAGGTGAGGGTTATCAAGGTGAGGCTTAGGCTGGCTAGGGTTGGCAATGGGTTAATCCTCGATAGGGACGTGGTTGGAGCAATAAACATTGGGCTAAGGTACCTAACCTCAGGTGGGAGCCCAATGGCGTTGGGCTCGACAGGGCCCCATGAGGTGCGGGTGAAGCTAATGAACCCGCACAGAGGGCCAACCCCACTCACGGTACTAAAACTAACGAAAAGTAACTAAAAACACCGTGAGTAGGGAAACGCTTAAGGATTACGCAATTATTGATTAGCATCAATAATCCGGCTAAGGAGACTGATGCCAAGGCCATTATTACTATTGACGAGACTCAGGAATCGAGGAGAGCCAATTGGCTTAGGATTTATGGGTTAATGGCGTACGCCTACGGTAACCCTAGGCATAAACCTCGTGATCACCGGCCCGCAGTTCAGCCCTCCGCATGATTTGCCCGGGCTTCATGAACCAGGGACACCACTCTTCGACAGGCCAATGTTTGCCCTGTTTAAGAGTCGGCTTGGGGGTTTGTTGAGGGCGGGTTATGTAAGCGAACACACTGAGTATTGCGTCTCCCCTTGTGGAAATGAGTATTATTGAGGGGAGTAATGATGAGCAATGCGATGAACTACTCAGTAAACGCCGCTGTAGCACGAACACTTTAATAGTGGTGGGAATAACAACTTAAAGAGGGCTGGACTTAGCCTGGTACTGAAGCATGAGAATCAGGGACATTTACCTAATAGGGATTGCCTCCGCCTCTTTTTTCATGAGCTACTTCTCAAGGCTTGCCTGGAGCATAGTCTCGACATACTCAACATTAAGGCCAACAATCATTGAGGATAGTGTGGTCTTCTCACTATTCTTCGTTGGTTATGTTGCTGTTCAGGTACCTGCCGGCCTAATCTCCGATAGAGTTAACCCGAAGTACATCGTCATGGTGTCACTGATCGGCTTGGCAGTGTCATCAGCGGTATCCGGCATTGCCGATGCCATGTGGATTGAGTATGTGGCCAGCCTATTCATGGGCCTGAGCGCCGGGTGGATCTACCCAGCCACAGTGAAGTTACTGACGATAAACTTCGGAGGGCCCGAGTTACCCATAGCCATGGGTTACTACAGCATTGCCTGGCCGTTATCCATAGTGCTTGCCGGTGCCGTCTTGCCGGAGGTTTGCGTGGCCCTTGGTTGGAGGTGGAGTTATTACCTTATCGCCCTTGCCTCGGTGATCATAGCCCTACTGTACATGCCCATTGGTGCTGAGTATCATGGTAATAATGCGCATGGCTCATTAAACCTCAGGTTGTTGAGGAACAGGGACGTTATTGTGGTTAGCCTTTCTGGTTTTCTGTTCTTTATGTCGTACTGGGCAATAACACTATACGCCTACAAGTACTTCCTATCAATAGGGCTTAGTGATTATGTCGCTGGCCTCGCATACTCGCTGCTCGCATTGCTGGGTGTTCCCTCAACACTCATTGCGGGTTACATAATAAGGAGGCTGGGTGTTAAGGGTACATTATGGATATTTGAGGCGATCTACGGTGTATTGACCATGATGCTCGCCGTGGTGACCAGGGAAATACCACTAATGATTTTAGCCTCCTTAATGGGGTTCATTAGGTTTGTGATCACGCCGGCCAATTCAACGGCTGTGTCCAGGATAGGCAGGGAAATGGCTGGTAGCGTGACCGGCCTCGCAAACCTCTTTTGGCAGTTGAGCGGTACCGTTGCACCTGCTGCGGCATCATTAATACTGACTAGGATGAATTATCAAGCCCTATGGATCATCATGGGCATCATAATAATGCTATCAGCAGTAATGTACCAACTAATGCTAAAGGTAAGGTAACCATTTCCTAATATAGGCGGACGCCCAGCAGGCTCGTCGGTATTATTGCCCAACCCTCATGAACACTATTATCAATATACCGATTACAATCCTCATCAATGACCAGGGTAAGTTATTGGAAACCACCAATTACTTAAAAGCCAAAGCAAGCTTTGGGAGAATCAAGAACGAAAAAGAAGGATTAGGAGGACTTTAGGACATGTGGTGTTGTTTTGGCCGTATTTAATTCATTTATTAACTTGATTAGGGACTGAACTGGAGCACTACTACCCGTATCCACTTGACCCAGGTTTAGAGCCCTGGCCAATACGTTATATATTACCCACTGCCTTGGTAGTGACCTTGCGGTTGGTTCACTGCCCTTGCGCCTAATCAGTGTCCCTAGGTCTGCGATTATGAACACATTCCTGCAATGCCTAAGCGCCAAGGCCAGTGTCGCCCTTCCCCACAGCGTCCTGAGGAAACCTGGCTCAGTGGTTACACAGACCCAAACCAGGAAGTCCAGGAGCCCCCTCTCACCAATCACAGTCTCATAAATGCCGGGCATTATGAAATTGAAGAACCAATTGGGTAATACTGATATGAATTCCAGGAACCACCAAAGAGGCCTTAGGCTTCTCGGTATTGAAATACCGTAATAAGGATTATCAAAACCCCTCATACTCGGGAATAATGCCAGGAACCTGGCCAGCAGCGATGCCGCCATGTGCGAGCCCCTGACCCAGGAAATCCTAACATAACCACCCCTCGCCAGGTATTGAGCAAGCAATCGAGCCAGCGTACTCTTACCAGACCCATCGGGTCCGAATAGGCATATCCTATCATGACGCATTGGCATCATTTTAGGTTCTACGAAGCTATATAATTATTTCCGCAATACTGACGACCAACGTTATTGAGTACGGGTAATTATGGACGTATAAATAACGCCAAGCGGTATCCCCTCCTCAATGACCTCCTAACACCCCAATGGGCATACTGACGGTATTACTAAGCCACGCATCTACGTAAACTAACATTAACCCAACCCCAATGGATAAGCCCTACTGCGTGGTTTGTGGATGGTGATGAGCGTTAATCCCTGCGTAGCGACTCAATGGCCTTCCTCAGCCTAAACTCCATCCTCTTCATATATATCGCCATGGCCGCCATACCAAGGAATTGTAGACCTATGAGGGTGAGCATTATGGCTATCAAGCCCTTCAGGTAATACTTAATGCCGTAAAACAAGTACCAATAACCAACATAGGCACCGAGAATGAGCCCCGGTATAAGCAGTACTGCGCCCAGTAGGAATAGGATCAGCATTGGGTTGTACCTCGTGGTTAGCCTCACCATATCACTGAATATCCTCAGCCCATCCTTCACACCAAGCTTCTTCTCACCAACCCTAGGCCTATACTCAATGGGTATCTCCCTGATAACCCTGCCCGTACTAACCATGTGAGCCGCTATATGAGCCTCAATACTGAAGCCACCGACCTCAGCAACCGCATCCCTAAGGGACCCAACCCTGACTATGTACATGCCGCTCAATACATCGTGAAGCCTCGTGTCAAACAATAAATTGAAACCCCAGGTAAGCAACCTATTACCAAACCTATAAATAAGACCCTGACTACCGGGTAACGGCATCCTGACACCGATCACCTCATCAGCCCCACTCCTAGTTATCTCCTCAACCATTTCCAAAACATACTTAGCAGGATATGAGTAGTCACCATCCATGACAAGCATGTACGGCGTATTAACGTACTTAAGCGCCGTCCAAATGGCCGCAGCCTTACCCCTACCCTCCTGCTGAACAACCCTAACACCATACCCCAGGGCCACATCCACAGTACCATCCCTACTACCACCATCAACAACGAGGACACCATCCCTGGGAACACCGACCCCAATGAGCTCATCAAGAACAAGCCCAATACCCCTAACCTCATCCCGCGTGGGTATTACCACAGTGACCAGATCCAACAACCCATCATTAGTAGCCTCAACCATACCACAGTATTAACCCATAACTAAGAAACAATCACAATTAAGCATTACTGTTACAAATAAAACCCAGCACAACCCACTTAGTTAATCCCAAGCCTAAACGCCCATTAACCACATTAAGGTATTGAAAAGACACACCCTAATCCACCACGTACTGGTAAATGACAGCAACGCAAACACCACCAAAACAAGACTAAGAACACCGGGGGACTAAAACGTGAAACTAAGTATTTAGAAGCAACAATAAGCCTAATTACCCAACCCGAAAAAGGCCCCTAAGCCCATCACTTACTGCACCTGATAATACCAAAGGCTAAAAAGAAGGGAGGGCGGGAGCTACATCGTGAGGAGGGTTAGGCCAAGCTTCGCCGACTTAACGATTGAATTCACGGATAGGGACCTCGCCCTCAAACTCATTGAGGAATGGGCCGAGAAAAGCACCTTCCCAGTCCAAGTCATCTATGGGCCGGAGGGCTGCGGTAAGACCGCCTGGCTCCTATAATCCATCGAATTGCTTAAAGACCACGGTTTTGAGGTTATTTACGTTAACCCAATCAATAGGCTTACTTTTGCTGAGGTAAGCATTGATAGGCTTAGGGAGGAGTTCTTCAGGTTGATTAAGGAGGCTATTGCACAGAGTGCGTTGGCTAGAGTCGCATGGATAGCGTACAATGTAGCCTACGAACTAATCAAGGCGACTAGGGGCAAGATAGCCGTGATCGTCGATGATGCCTTCCAGGTGATTGGCGTTAAGGAGTCCGCATTATACGTGAAGGCACTGCTCAACCTAATCGAGTATCCCCCGGAGCATTATGAGAGGATAGTAACGATAGCCGCAACCAGTGAGGGTGTGAGTCTGAGGGAGATTGGTAGGCATAGGTGGACCTGGTCAACACCCATGTGGAACATGGCGAGGGAAGGCTTTAGGCAGTTGTATGATCAAATACCCGGCGAGAAGCCACCATTCGAGGAGGTTTGGCGAATAACCGGAGGAAATCCGGCAATGCTGGAGGGCCTCTATAGGATGGGTTGGAGCGCGGAGAGGGTGCTGAGGGAAATCATCGCCAGGAAAAACCTCCACACATTCACGTCGTCGCTGGGCCCAGGCGATAGGGAGGTGTTGGTTAGGGCTTTGGAGGATCCGGACGCACTCATGAGCAGGGAGGGGATACCACTGATGAATAGGCTAATCGAGCTAAACCTCATAATCAACGTACCACCGTGGAGAGATGAATACCTGTGGGTAGACCAACCACCGCCGGAGAAGGATGAGGAACTGGGCATTGGTAAGTACGTAGCCTGGCAATCACCACTGCATAGGGAGGCGGTTAGGAGAGCGTTGGGAATGCCTGGGTAATGGTTAATCGTTGTCAACGACCACACCGCAATACACACTCAATATAAGTATTTAGGGAGGAAGTACGGTAGTAAATCGTGGATGCCGAAGTCCCTTGAGAGGTTCCCGCCCAAGCTGACTACCGAGGATTACATAGGTGCCAGGCTTTTAGAGACCTTAATCGAGGCTGAGCCGGCCCTGAAGCTCCTTAGCGAGGGCTTGGTTAGGAATGCCACGGGTAGGGCGTTCCAGGCTTGGAGTGCGTTTTTGGCCGCCTAGGTGGACTGCCACATTACTCTTTAGTGCTGTTGACTCAATAAGCGATAGGCTCGGTAGGGAGGAGGTTAGGCTTTGGTGAAGGGCGGCCTGGTTCCTGCACGTGGAGGGATTTCACGAAGCCAGACTGAAGCCAAGCCAGGTGGCGAGGGATTTAAAGCACGTGGAAGCCCTCGTAAGGCTGGCCCAGGAACACGCACAAAGCAAACACAACAAATAACCCACAAAAACCATGAATAGTCCCAGACCTCAGGCTTGTTACCTTAACAGGCCGAGCCATTAATGGGCTTAACTCGCCTGTCCACGCCGTAGCCTCTCTAGTCGGTGGCTTGGGACGGTGGGGTCGGGAATGCACTAAATGTGCCTAAGAGGGGCTTTTAGTAATTAACCGCCTCAGGGAAAAGCTGGCGTCACCGCTAAGTCAATGCAGGGTAATACGTGGGATAGAGGATCGCCCTAAACTGGGAATTACCATCACGTTTGCACGCTTATACCTAGAATACTTAGCCATATTAACTACACTAGTTATGCAGCCAGATGCATCAATAAATGTAAAGATTTATCGTCAGGGCATCTAAATAATTTGTAAAAGTATTTCTTGTTATTCATCTTAGGTGACTCATCGTGCTCGGTGCTCTAAGTACGTACGTCAGCTACGAAATCCACCTAATTAAGCCCCACAGGCAGGACCCCGTGACATGACCAACGTATTCGACATAGTGTGTATTTCGGAATCGATCAAATCATTAATTAATGAGGCAGCGGCTTTTCGAGGGTTAGTGGATTATGAGTATAGCGCCGGGCTGAGCAATAAAGCTAGGCATGATCAGTTGTTGGCCTTGTCAAATTTGTATATTGATATTGTACAAATTTATGTACGGAATAAGGAACCGCTTAAGCTTGGGCTCATCAGGAATGGTAGCCACTACATTGCTAAGCCGTTAAGGGGTGACGATGTAGTGTACTCGTTCTTAGAAATATTACGTAATAGGCGCGTCATGGTGGTAATCGTTGACTTGAGTAATGAGCTTCTCGATATGTTCATAGCCAGGGTCACGGCGTACCGATGGTGGCCCGCAATCTACATACCAAAGCGGTTAAGCAGACTCGCAGAGAATTACTGGGTCCTCAATGAGCCGTTGATGGTCTTCCTGGGCACGCCAAATAAGAGGTGCATGGATGAGGTGATTACGTATGAGAAGGCCATTGAGCTTGAGTGGAGAATGGTCATGTACAACGTGACTGGCCGCAACGAATTCCCAAGATTCGACATCACGCATGTGATACCTGGTGACCCGTGATGCAGCCCCATGTCCGCGGGTTCGATGATGAGCTGTGCATAGTCTTTGGGGACTGTGGGAGGAGTGGGTGGAGCCTCTACAATGAGTTATTGAATGAGTATGAGAGCCGAGCACCCATTATACTGGGGGTTGATAGTTATGCCACGATAACCCACGTCTGGCTGCTGGTTAGGTCGGTCAGTGGTTTCGGATTGAGCCTTGTCTTTGTCTCTGACTATGACGTGAGGCGAAGCCCTGAGAAGTACATACACAGGGCATTACATGACTTCGCCCTGGCCCACTGCTCCCTGGCAATCCTGGGGCAGCCGCATTGCGGGGTGTTTCTGGACTTCTTTGATAGTGACGATATGAGGAGGCTGTACGAGGATGTTGGTGATTACGTGTTCAAGTACCTGATGCGTCACATTAGGGAAGCACTCGTGCAGTACCTCGGCTCGGGGATTGGGAGGGGGTGAGCATGTCATCGCTGGCCACTGGCAATGAGGGGAGGAATATTGAGGAGGCCGCTGGTAGTGCCGAGGAGGCCTTCAATGCCCTGTGGCCTAACACCCTGAGTGAGGAGGAGCAGAGGTTCATTGTGGCGCTCGTGGATGAGTACATGAGTAGGCGCGGTGTTAATGATGCCGTGAGGGGTTACGTAATAGGCGAGTTCATTAACGCCTACGTGCTCCTGAGGACTCTCGACGCTAAGCGGGCGCCCGGCGTCAAGTTCTCGGTTTTCGTTGAGGTTGCCAGGGCGATGAATGCGCTGTGGAGCTTCGTTGATAGGCAGGGGCATGAGTCCTACGCCGTAGTGAGGGGTGAGGATGACGTGCTGTACCTGGTCGAGTTTAGGGAGAGGACGTTCACTATCGAGGGTATCGTCAACCCAGTTACAGAGGACTGCGCAGTCAGTGGTGTCTCGAAGAGGGGGAAGAGGTATTACACGAGGCTTCGCTGCCTCGTTGTTGACGCGGTCTATAGGCTGAATAACCTGGTCGACGTAATGCGCGTTAATGATACGGTGCTCCACGCCAACTTCTACGTTGCCAGGGTTAGGAATGGGGTTAATACCGAGGTCTACGTATTCGACCACTCAAGCACTGCATTCACCGAGGGCCTGCTAAGCATTGGCGTTGCCGCTAGGCGCGACGTCATTGATAAGCTACGCACGGCGCTGGCGGCGAGGAGCAGCGCGGTGTTTCACTTCACGACGGGCTTCATATACGACCCTGCGAGGAACGCGATATACTGGGAGCCGGGCTACGCGGGTATTGAGGTTAGGCAGGCGGGTAGGGACGAGGTCGTCACCGAGCTTATGAGGTTCAGGGGGGTACTCGACACCGTAAAGGGCGGCTTCCGTGACCCGGCAACGCCGATGCAGGTAATCGGCCTTTACTACGCGTACTCGTTTTACCAGGCGTATAGGTACTTGCTCGGGAATGCCGACACCCCGGTACCGCTCATCTTTGGGTACCCGAACCTGAATAAGACGACGGTACTAAATGCGTTGAGGAGGACGCTAAACATTGGGGATGCACCAATCACCCTCTCCACGGAGGGCGCCGCCATCACTCTATCGCCCCAGCGTCTTATCGCAGCCATGACCGAGACCACGCTACCGCTGATCCTCGATGACGTAACGATTAACGACAGGGTGGTCGAATTAATACTGCAGCTGGGCGCGGCGGGTGGTGACTCGGTTTCTCTACCGCGCGCTAGGCAGTACGGGCCTGGCCTTAGGGAGAGGCTCCCCATCGTGAGGATGGGCTTCTTCATATTGAATGCGGACTCCGTGAATGATGTTTATGGGGGCGTGATTGACGTGCTCAGGGAGAGGGGCAGGGGGAGGGTAGGTAAGGCGGTCCTCATGGCGATTCTGGAGAGGAGGTTGCTCCCACTTGACTTTAATAGGGCGGGGTCCACAAGCATTGAGCTGAGGAGGTCCCTCCAGAGCGTGGAGTTGCCCAACATGTTGCTGGTCCTAAACCACGTGGTCGCTAACTACCCGGGCGTGTTGATTAGGTTGATGAGGCAGGAGGTGGATGAGGTTAAGGACAAGTACCTCAACTTCCTGTGGTTCACCTACCTATTCTGGAGGTTCATTCATGGGGAGTTCGGTGTGGACCTTAGCGACCTTGTCGACGCAATGAGGAGGTTGGCTGAGGAGCGTGAGGAGGCCGGTAGGTATAGGGTGATTGTTATGGGGGAGGAGATTGAGGAGGGCATAAGGAGGGAGGATGCGGAGAGGGTTAGGGCCACATTCGAGACCTGGATCGAAGACTTAAACATACAGGCTGAGACGGCTAGCGAGAGGCTCACGGCGCTGGTCAGGAATGCCGATAGGGCGAGGGTTGTATTCGCCCAGCCAAGGTGGAGTAATGAGTCCATTGAGAATGCGAGTCGCATTGTGAATTTGATTTGTGAGAATGAGGATGCGATGAGCGCGGACGGCACGATTGACCCCAATAATTGTAATAGGAGGAGCACAATATTCGATGATGAATTCATTAAGGTCGTGAATGAACTGCTCAGGCAGAATAAGACCGTCGTTTACTTGCTCGACCATGCATTCGCAAGTAGGAGCAACAGGAACGGCATTGGTGTACCAAGGACACTAATGGGTAGGCAAAGAACGCGGGTGGGTAATGACCACGGCTTCAGACTCACACTTGATGAGTTACTTTCAATCCTATTTAACATTGACGTAGAACATGAACAAGGTTCGGAAAACCCCGGGGATAAATTGAATACCGCAAACACCTACACACCTACCAGTACAGGGGCTATAGAGGGGAGTAGTTCTTCCGGGGGTGAAGAGGGGGTAAGACTTTCAATTCCCAATGAGCAGACGAATAAGGTAGAGACTACCAATATAGGCGCGGGGCAGGTAGGTGAAGTAGGTACAGCGGTATCTAGTTCTACCCCGGGGTCTTCTGAAAAGGTTTCAGATAAAATAGGGGTTGAAGGTAGTGGCGAGAAACTGAGAGTGAAGGTGAGGTGGGGTGATATCAAGGGCAGGCTCTAGGGGAGTGAATATTGACGTGGCCAGGGAGTTCCTGGACTCACTGACCTGGGGCTTTAGGCGCTATAACTACTGGGCCGGCAATACGTGGTTGACTGGTAAATTGCCAGTGAGTAAGGATGATGCGCTCAAGCTAATCGGGAGTGGCGACATAATCGGTGTTTGGCAGTGCTACTCCTTCAATGTTGATGAGGACTGCGTGTTTAGGGACGCCGTGGTGTTCGAGGTAGACATTTACGAGTGCGAGGACGTGGACGACAAGCTTGAGTGTGTCGTTGAGTGGGCCAGGTCAAGGGCCAGCGAGCTTAGGCCAATACTCAATTTAATGCCGGTTATTTGGTGGAATGGGAATAAGTCCCTCTATTTCATTAACTACCTCCTTGAGCCTGTTGTTGCCGAGGCACGGTTAAGGAAGGCTTGGGAGAGGACCCTGGACAGGCTTGGCTTCGATATGGCGGTCACGGAGGCTAAGCACGCCTTTAGGGTCCCAGGAACACCGCACCCAAAGACGGGTAGCACAGGCAAATTCTTGAGCCTAGACTTCAGCGTAATAAACAAATTAATAATTAGTAGGATACCTGCCAGGGTATTGTTCGAGGACGTTAAGCCCGTCAGCACTGCTGTAAAGCCCAGGGTAACAATAAACATGCTTAGCGCGAGTCGAGTGAGGAGGAATGAGAATCACGAGAAACCCAGGGAGTTACCTGCATGGGTTAGGCAGCTGATTGATTACCTAAGGGAGAATGGCGAATTGTGCCACTTCGGTAGGCTGGCCATTGCGGAGTGGATGCTCTTCAGGGGCTATAGTGAGGATGAGATCGTTGAGGTCTTCAAGCATGCCCATGACTTCAACGAAAACAGGACGAGGTACCACATTAGGTATGCCTACGAGCATTGGATATCGCAGGGTAGGAAACCCATTGCCTGCGAGACTGTGAGGGAGGAATGCGGCAACCACGACATGCCGAAGGACCTCACCTGCCCGGGTGATTCACCATGAGGTTCTTCGTGACTAATAACATCTTCGTTAAGGAGAATGGGGATGTTGAGAGGTTCTACCCGTACCTCTACGTGATTGGTAAGTCAAGGCCACCGAGGATTAGGGAAGTGGTCTCAATAGAGGAGACCAACTACTCAGCATTCACCTGGGACGGCCTTGGCTATAGGGAGGGTAATGAGAGGGTCTACCTGGTCAGGGTTTCATCACCGTCATACGTACCGGGTGTTAGGGATAAGTACTTGAGGCGGGGCTTTCTGGTTAGCCAGTCATACATTAAGTTTAGTCTTAGGTATTCCATAGATCACGAGCTTAGGAATAAGGCGGTGATCGAGAATATACTGAACAGTATAGACTCAGTGATTAGGGACTCACTGAGTAGGAGGCTTAGGGTCTTAACCCTCGATGTTGAGGTTAGGAGTGGCAAGGCTATCTACGGCTATACGATTGATGGTGAGGACATAACAATCACTGATGACGTCCATGACCTAGTCACTGAGGAGTTCGACGTAATGGTAACCTACAACGGCTGGAACTTCGACGTCAAGTACCTACCACTCTTCAAAGGCAGTAAGTACGCAATTAATACCGAGCACGGGGTTAAACCAATCATGGACCTGTATGTCTTCGTAGAAAGTGGCTTCAAGTCTAGCCTAGGCATTCAGGAAGAGGCGAGCAAGTTATATGATGTAGCGATTCAATTGGGCATACCCAAGGCACTGGGCATCGAGGAGACCAAGCTATTGAAGTATAAGTCATTGCAGGCAAGGATTGGGGAGTTAACAAGCGATGAGTTAATGACGTACCTTTCACTCGACGTCAAGATCACACACGAAATAGCAATGAGGTGGCTACCAGTGCTTCAAGCCCTCGGTGCAATCACTGGCAGTAACCCAATGGTGATTAACCAAGTAGCAGAATCAGCAAGCCCTGGGCACCTGGCTGAGGCTCTCATTCACAAATACTTACAATTCAACGGAATTATACTCCAGGATAGGAGACGTGAAATGAATTACGAGGCTGGCGATAAGACGCGTGCAAGGTCTTATGGACTCTTTAAGAACGTTGGTGAGTACGACTTCAGTGCCATGTACCCGAGCCTCTACACGCAGGATAATGTTGACCCAATCAACATTAGGGAGTGCGAGGACGGGTTCACAGTGAGGACTACGAAGGGTACAAAGAGGGTTTGCTTCGAGCCTGGTGGCCTCGTTCACAAAGTCCTATCCAGCCTGTACAGGGCTAGGAAGGTGACTAAGGCTTTGAAGGCTACCTACGGCGATGCCCCTGACCAAGCTGTTAAGATTTTGGTTAATTCGGCATACGGTGTGTTTGGTAAGAGTGGTATTGGCATGGTCAATGAGTGGGTAGCTGCTTACATAGCCCAAAAGACCCAGGCAATATTTGACGATTTATGGCAGAGGTACCACCCTGTCTATGGTGACACAGACTCGATGTATATCCAACTCGATGGTAGGGACGCAGACAAACTGCTCATGGAGATCAATGACTACCTGCACAGGGCCTATGGACCACTCATGGAGATGAAGCTCGAGGGTGTTTGGGACGTCGTGTACATACCCAGGAGCAGGGCTGGTGGCCCTGCTGAGAAGACCTACATCAAGATGGGGGGTGATGAACTCGTCATTAAGGGTGGTGCGTTGAAGCCACGTGACCTGCCCAGGGGCTTGAGGTACGGGGCATACAGGGACTGGGTCAGGGCATTACTACTCGGTGACGCAAGGCTTGACGACCTAATCAGCAGGTTCGTGAGTAATGCAGAGCTTGAGGACCTCTTCATAGAGTACAGCATCAGCTTTAGGGACCTGCTCTACACCCGCGAGGGCTCGCCAATAAGAACAATTGATAAAAGTAGGTTTCCAGCAATTGCGTACCTGGCAGTGGCAAGCGGTAAGGAAGTCCTCATTGACCTGAGGGCTAGGACGCTAAACAATCAACCCATTAATTTGGATGCATTCATAGACGTGCTTTACCTACCAATTGAGACGCAGGGTGAAACAAAGGCATTCGCCTTCCTAATCAACAACGAGCCAGTCATCACCAGGGTGAGCATTCAATTCGACCAAAAGCAGGGCAAGGCACTGGCTAAAGTCGCGAACCTGGTAAGGGCGAGCAGGCAGGACATCGAGAAACTAAGCATAAAGGCAATAAGGGAGTCTGGACTATTTAGTCACATTAGTTAATACTCTACGTATCAAGGCTGGGGAATAACCATGACCACTCAGCGTAGTTAAAACACGCCGTAACCTAGGAGTGCCGAAGAAACGCCACCTTTTCGCTTATGCGCACTTTTATGTTACTCTCCCCTGCAATTAAGGTAACAACGCGAGTATTTTAATGAATCCACATGCACCAACGAATCAATTAAAGCTTAACATCCTCACCAACTCACTTCTCCTAATCAGCCATCTTCATGCACACGCCACATTGAACCCACCAAGTGCGAGAGATCTCAGGGAGTTGCTTGGTATGTTTTGCGCGGTTATTGTGGTGGGTTTAAGGTTAGGATACTGCCCTCGTTAGTAGCCGCCTCAGTGCGCCTGGCATTGTGCTTGCGAGTCTTAAGTTTAGTATTGTTAGGGTTACCCTCCTCAGTATTGGCATGCCGTCTAGGCTTGGTATGTCCCGAGTCCTCCTGCCCAAAATCATTGAGTAGAGCTCAATGTTGGAGAGATCTGCTGGCCTCCAGTTCATTGGCTTCCTAGCCTTCAGGAATACGCCGGGTTCCATTGGATCCCTCATTAGGGTTATTATTTCGAAGTCCCTGAATATCCTAGCCATGTCACTTAGCCTCATAACGCCAGAAGTCGAAGGGGTATGCGTGGTATGGGAAACCCCTAGACCTTGTTGTGATGAATATGAGTCCTCCGGGCCTCAACACAAGCTTCATGGCATTAACCACAACCCTCTAATTACGAACATGCTCAAGTGTTTCGGTGAATACCACAACATCAACGAAGAGCCCAGGCTCAAGGTCAATACCAACATACAGCCTTGGCTTCAGGAACCTCTCAATGAATGGTCTAACACTACCATTAACATACCTACTACCAACCTCAAGAACAGCTTTATTAAAGAATTCATCAGGTTCAGCATAGTTATGGAAGAACTCAATGACTGATACATGGCACATGGCTGCACCCTTATGCATGAAAGTATTTAAGCTTATTTAATCTCATACCAACATTTACCTCTTTCTTATTAACCACCCCTGCATGTATATTGCGTCGAACCCTCCCAGTGCGTAGGATTTCAAGGCGTTCTGCGGCGTCTCCACCAGTGGTTCTCCTGCTAGGTTGAAGCTTGTGTTTAGTATAATGCCCTCGCCTGTTATGTCCTTGAATGCCCTTATGAGTTCGTACCAAGTCGGGTTCTCGTCCTTGGCAACGGTCTGCGGTCTTGCCGTGCCATCAACGTGGTATACGGCTGGCACGACTTCCTTCATTCCCTCCCTAAACCTGAACATCAGTATCATGAATTGATGCGGCACCGGATCAATGAAGTACTTGCCTGCACCCTCAACGAGTAGTGATGGGGCCAGTGGTCTCCACCACTCACGACCCTTAATGTTATTTACTACCCTCCACATGTCGGCTCTCCTCGGGTCAGCCACGATTGACCTATTGCCCAGTGCCCTTGGCCCAAGCTCAGCCCTACCCTGGTACCAGGCAATTACGTAGCCCTTACTCACCAACTCAGCAACCTCATTAACATCATCACCAATGTACTCCGCTTTGAACCTACTACGCTCAACGACCTTCCTAACCTCATCATCACTATACTCAGGGCCAAGGTAGCCAGTCCTTAACCTCTGTCTCTTCATCTTACCACCAAGAATATGCTCATAAACGTAGGCAGCGGCACCAACCGTTGTCCCAGCATCATTGGCTGCAGGGAATATGAACAAGTCACTGAATAGTTTTGCGTAATGAATGACCATGTTAGCCTTGGCATTAAGAGCCACACCACCAGCCAAAGCCAGGTACTGCTCGTTAGTGTGCTCCCTAGCCCACTCGGCAAGCCTAAGCATGGCCTCCTCGGTAATTGCCTGAACAGCCCAAGCCAAGTCAACAGCATCCCTATTCAAATCACCACGGGGATCCCAGGGAACCCTCCCATTGAATAGCGAATTTGAGATAAATCTATATGGTTCCCTATAATCGGCATCCTTCAAAACCCTAGGCCTAGAACCATCAACAGTTATGTAATACGGGTAATCACCATCATCGAATCTAAAGTAGGACCTCAACTTCTCGTAATACTTCGACCTCTGACCGTAGGGCGCCAACCCCATGACCTTACCAGGACCCTCAAGATGATCATAACCAATCGTCCAAGAAACCTCCTCATAAAGAAGACCAAGAGAACCATAATAAGTTGGTAATGACACCACCTTCTCAAACTCACCGTTCTTCACCCTCCAAACAACCGTAGACTCAAACTCACCACTACCATCAACAGTCAATACAGTGGCATTAGTAAAACCACTGAAATAATAGGCAGAGGCAGCATGGGCAAGGTGATGAGGAACAGGAACAACCCTAACCTCACCCGGAACCTCCTCACCAAGATCATGAACAACAAACCTAATCATATGCTCAGCAAACGACAAATAATCGGCACGAAGGTAATATCTAAATAATTCAAGGCTAAATTCTATGAGGGGCTTGCTTCTACCGCTCCTACGCCAATAACTCCTGAATTCCCGAATACCAAGTAGATTTAATAAATTACTTAAGAGAAGATCTCGTCTAAATTTACTGGGCATTAATTCTGGGCCAAAATTTACCGCATATGCATCTACTTCCTTCGGCTTAATTCCATACTTCTTCTTTAAGTATTGAAAGGCTTGTTTTAGGGCGTTTATTGGTGGTTCTCTTGGCGAGTGTTTGTGCCTTGTCCACCTCTCCTCCTCACTGGCAAAGACAAGCTCACCATCAACAATGACGGCAACGGCATTATCATGCTCCACAGGCCAATTAAAACCTATGACAACAGTCATTAATGAATGCAGTGGCTAATTACTTTAAAGCTTTTTGTGGGAATGAATTATTGAGTACGTACCTGAAAATACGACATCCACCTCAAAACCATACCTCCTCAGGAAGTCTAGGGGCAACAATCTCGGCTTAACCAAGTCCTCAATCCACTGCCCATTGACGTTAACCCTAACCCTAACCAAGTCAACCTTTACATTTAAGTGCGAACACATTTATATCATAATCTTCAAACCTGCTCAACAATAGTGAACTATCTAGTTATGAATGTTGAGTTGGATGATGTTGAGTATGTGGGGAAGTGGTATTGGATAAGTGCTTTATGTGAGATAGCATTATACTTCATTAATAGGGGTATGAGGCCTATTTATGTGCATGAAACTGATCATTATCTTAGAACTTTAAGAGCATAAAGAATCCTATCTCAATGAATAGGCATTTGCCAGACACACGGCATAAGTCCTTAATTAAGTCCTTATTACGTGAATCATTATCAACAATGACCACGTTATCAACCTGCCTCAGGACTGAGTGAAGAACGTTGGTAAGCCTATCAATGCCTGGTTCATGAGTCACGATTACCGCGACGATACTCAGCACATCAATTATAAACGAAAATTCTTTATAAAGGTAATCATGGAATTAGGATGATGGTTAAGGCGTCTGTGGTTTGGCTTAATTACAATAGCATGAGGTTCATCGACATTGCCATAAAGAGTCTTGATTCCTTTCTCAACCTCGACTTTGATGGTTATGAGTTGATTGTTGTTGATAATACCTCCACGGACGGTAGTTTCGAGCGCATTAAGAAATTCATTGAGGAGAAGAGACCGAGCGGTGTTAGGGTGAGGGTGATTCGTAATGAGAGGAACCTCGGGTACGCCGGCGGCATGAATGTTGGTTGGGAAGCCAGGGACCCAGACTCGAAGTACGTGGCATTTGTAATGGATTCGTAATTGACGAATGCCCAGGAATCAATAAGGAGCACTACGTAACATACCCAGACGGAGCATACACGGTGGCAAGAGTCAATGCCATAAAGAGGGCAATGCCGGATGGAAAACCATTCATAGACGAAACATTCCTATACCTAGATGATAATCTCTTGGGATTAATATTATGGAACAAGGGGTATCAGGTTAAGTACGTACCGATAGATGCAGGTATGCATTATGTGAGTAAAACAACAAGGGGATTTCTAAGCGATTTCTATGGAACACGTAGCACAACGGCTTTGAGTGACGTTGTTGAGACCAGATATTCAAATACATTAATTAGTGCGCTGCGAAAATCAAGAAGGTTACTATATATTTTCATAAATAAGACCAGATATCAAGGTTTCATCGATGGAACACGGTTTGCCAAAATATTATTGAAAAAGGTAGGTAGGTTAAACCTTTATTGTGCGACGTACCATGAAGTTACTCTACCAGAGGCAATTAGTGAGCTATTCCTGCTTAGATACCGCTTATCTAAGATCTACACTGTGAAATTGAATGAACTTAAGATAAAGGATAACGTAACCAAGAGGTGCGGATAATAATTAAACGTTCATAATCTCCTTAATAATCCTCATACAAACGGCTTCGTACGTCAACGACTGGACACGCTCCAAAGCCCTTAGTGATAACTCCCTCCTAAGATCCTCATTGCTCATTAGCCTATCCAGGGCGTTGGCGAGGTTGTGAACATCGCCAGGCTCGACAATGACACCAACACCCCTAACAATCTCAGAGCCACCAGTCCTAGTCGTTATTACGGGCAAACCAAAGGCCAGGGCTTCAATCCTAGCAATGCCAAAACTCTCTAGGTAAGAGGGTAGCACGAATATTGATGCATGCCTATACTCACGAACCAACTCACTATCACTAACAGCACCAACAAACTCAACACGACCATCGAGACCAAGCTCACCAACCAACCTCCTAAGCTCATTGAAGTAGTCCTTATCCGTAACCGGGCCAACAATCCTTAGGACCCAATCCCCATGCTTACCAGCGACAAGGGAGAATGCCCTGATCAAGTCGTGAATACCCTTGACAGGCTCAACCCTCGCCACGGTCAATACAATTTTACCACGCTCATTACTTAAACCACCACCCAAGACCTCACGACACCAACCATTATAAACAACCCTAAGCCTAGAGTAAAGGCTCGGCACGAACCTAACCGCATTAAGGAGGGCCTCATAACTCTCAATTATCATTAAATTAACAAACCTAGAGAAAAAAGCCAGGGACAAAGCTCTGACAACCCTCTTGATACGGTTTCCACGGATAACGCCATCCCAATCCATCTTAACAACAACGCGGAAACCAAGGACCCTACCAAGGAAATAAAGGATGGGCAGGAGAGTCGGAGAGTAGTAAGTAAGTACAAAAAGCGGCCTCTCCCTAATAAGCAAACCCACCAACCTAACACCATAGTAAATGACCGACGCCAAGCTATTCAGAGCATTATAGATGTAAAGCGGCAGTCTACCGCGTCTAGGGTTTATGAGCCCAAGCTCGTAAACCTCAACACCAGGAATTCGAACTAAGGCTTTACCCACAACTAACACGCTCCTGAAGCCCAACCTGGCGAAGCCATAGGGTATGCAGACTGGGTCCTTCTTAATCATCACACCATTAACGACGCCAGGCACAATGGTGATGACTGTGGCATGATGCATGAGTCACCACTGCCTTTTGCAATGTAGTATTCTCTGTTTTTCATACATTACGCATTTATAGTCCTTGCTTAGTCTGCTTAATAGTTCCTTCTCATCGCCATGAACTTCAAGCAACAACTCTCTAAACAACTTAACATGCTCGTAATCATTCATTATTACGTCAAACTCGCAACCTTCACAATCCATTTTAAGTACATCAGGCTCAGCGCCGTAGTCCTCGATTAATTGCTCAAGGGTTATCATCGGGACTTCTGTAGCGCCGTTGCTTATTGAGCCGTGGTATGTACTTATCGTCATCTCGATGCCAACATCTGCAATCTTTACAATATCGGATTTACTTCCTAGTGCTGCATTTATTGGTATTATTTTATCCTGCATATTGTTGAGTGCGATGTTTTCAATCATTTCACGGCAAGCACCAGGGTGAGGCTCTATTGCGTAAACTTTCTTAGCGCCTTTAAGGACAAAGTAAATTGGCGAGTCTCCGACGAAGGCACCAACATCGACAACAACTCTATTTTTGACATAAGCGATGCTGTAAACCTGGTCGATAAATGTTTCAGCTATTGGATGATAATAATGCTTAAATTTTACAGATCCTAGATCAATATAATCGTCATGAAACGACAACCTAACCATCAAGCCGTTAATGATTAATGCATTATTTCCCGGATCACATTCAACTCTCTTTATAAAGCCAAAATACCAATATCTAACAACCTGAGCGTAGAGGACTGGGTTAATACAAACCTCACCGCCAGATCTGCACCTAACCCTGATACAGCTTTTGCTGAGATCTCTTACAATACCAGGCAAGGCGCTGTAGAGGACTCTAGGGTTAATGAAGGCGTATTGAATAGCGGCCAAAGGCCAATTACTAAATAGCTCACGACTTCTCAAAACTTCACGAAAACGCTCAATAAGGACGCCCAACACAGGACTTATTCACGCTATTACCTTTTTAAAATTACTTAACGCAGTTATGAACAATATTTCCCAAAGCCGCGGACTTGAAACTCCTCATTCTGAAAGTCCTATGGGTGAGCAACAATCTTAACTTGACAATTATAAACAGATATGCGCGAACAAAGAGAACGACTTCCCCTTTAATTAATGACTTTACCATATCGCGTATAAACCTAATCGGTAAGGCTTTAACTAGGAAAGTATGCGGCATGTCTACAACCATAGCTATCAACGGCCCTAGGTATTCAGTATACCTCCTATAGACGGGCTTATTACGACTCGTCCTACCCACATGTCTGTAGCACACGAGCTCATAACTTACGGTTTTAAAGCCCATAAACCACAGCTTAAGCATGAACTCCATATCTTCCCAATGAAAGAATATGAAACTCGAGTAGGTGCCCAAACCCAACCTAATTAATTCCCTAACGACATCAGTCCTAATCACGTAAGCACCACTACCGCCAGTCAAGGCAACATAGAGACGGTTGCTTGGCATAACCTTACTAACTACAAAATCCGCGCAGAGCTTGGCACCACGCTCAGGAGAGACAAGGGCGTATTCCCTCGGTAAGACCCTTAGAGTATTAATCAATGACCTCAGGCATGTAGCGTCTATAAATGCATCATCCTCGATATAAACAATGTATTCCACAGTAGGAAACCTCTCGATGACAAACCTTAATGTTAAATCCCGCTGCTTACCTGAGCCCATTTTTGGGAGTTTAAGGATGTTAATGGAGATTGAATATCTTGCTCAAATAACTTGGCAATTCCTTGGTAATCAGGTGGTGGGTTCGACCACGAAATTATTAAGTGAGCCTCATCACTTATATTAATTTGCTTAATAGCCCTTAACGTATCTCTAACTAATCCCAAATTATTTCCAAACATATTAATAACGATTACTGCCTGCATACTCTATTCATTGGCCTTAGCCATTATTGTATAAAAGAACCAAATCCTTAAGACCCTTTTCTAACGATGTAAAGTTTATGTTGATTTTTGTTTTTATTTTTCTATTATCTGCATAACTATGCCTTATATCTCCTGGCCTTTCCTCTCTATGTACTATCTCTATGTTACTCTTACCCAGTATCTCTATTATCATCCTCGCCAGCTCGTTTATTGTCGTTACTTTTCCAGTACCAACATTATACACCTCATTATCAAATAAATCCCCCTCAATCATCCTCAATATTATCTCAGCCACATCATTCACATACACAAAATCCCTAGTCTGCCAACCATCACCATAAATAACCAACGGCTCACCCCTCAAAGCCCTCTCAATAAAACCCGAAATAACACCAGCATAGGCAGGATTCTGACCAGGTCCATAGACGTTGAATAACCTCAGGATCACGTACCTAAAGCCATAAACCCTACTGAAGTTGCTAACCACGAGCTCGCCGAGGTACTTACTGAGGCCGTAGGGCGATAATGGGTCAATCGGGTGGTCCTCAGGAATTGGCAACTTGATTGGGTTTCCATAGACCGCCGCAGAGCTCAGGTAAATAATCCTGGCACCAGCCCTACCACACTCATGGACAACCCTCGCAGTACCAACCACATTATTCTCGATATAATCAACAGGCCTCTCCATCGACTCAGGCACACTAACGTAGGCAGCCGCATGAACAACAACGTCAAACCCATTACAATCACTAAATGACCTAACATCAGCCTTAATAATTGGTATACCATGTTCCCTAAGCCTATTGACGGCAAAATCCGTAGATCTCTCAAGACTATCTAGAACAGTGATATCAAAACCCTTACTAATAAAATAAATAGCCAAATTATGACCAATAAAACCAGCCCCGCCAGTAATAAGGATCTTCATGTACTATTCTTAACTTTATAAATTCATAGAATGGCCTTATGTATAATAATTAGTTACGTCTCAGATTATCCATAAATTCTCTAAGGGTTACATATTTAGGTTTAAGAATAGATAATGCCTTAAGAAGTAAGTTAAGCTTCGTGAGACTCGGTGCATGGGTAAACAGTATCACACCATCAATTTCTCTCAACCTCAGCGCCTCATAGATATTACCTAGTCTTAAATTAAATGCCATTACACAACCATGCTCATCAAATAACTCATAATGCCGAGCACTACTCAGGTACGTGCCCCTAACAATTGGGTAAACACTCCTAGCGAGCCTCGCGGCCTCATCACTATGGGGACCATATGGGTAAGCGAAAGAGACAACGGTATCATGAATAATATCCTCAAGAACCTCCTTACTCCTAACCAACTCCTCTAACATAGTGTCCTTATCCGTTCTCGTCATGTCGATGTGAGTCATTGTGTGGCTACCGACTTCATGACCCATTTCATGAATTGCCCTCACATCTTCAGGTCCAAGGAGCTTCCTGCTCATGTACTCCCTAAGTCCGGCAATAATGAAGAAGGTAGCCTTAATGCCACGCCCAGCGAGGTACCTGGCTATCCTAAGGTGCTCCTTATAACCATCATCAAACGTTAAGGCTATGTACATTCATAATGCACCTTATACCTTTAACTTTAGGACCTTAATTAA
Organism: Vulcanisaeta souniana JCM 11219; assembly: GCF_026000775.1. Lineage (GTDB taxonomy): Archaea > Thermoproteota > Thermoprotei > Thermoproteales > Thermocladiaceae > Vulcanisaeta > Vulcanisaeta souniana. Next base: position 1,648,829 of record NZ_AP026830.1, read on the forward strand.
TATTAAAATTAACACTAAGAACTCATATACCATAATACCAATGCTGAGCATCTCCTTAGATACCATTATGTTCGTTGCAACAATCCTTTCAATTTATTTACAACAACGCTGTACTCATTATTTTTTACTATATAATCCCTAGCCCTTTCACTATAATCCCTGAGTAATCCATCATCGCTAATAATCGATATAACATCATCCCACTCATCATCCTCAACACCTATATACAAGCCCCTATAATCAACCATGCTCGGACTCAAACTACCAATTACGGGCGTGCCCGAGGAGAGGGCTTCAAGAAGCGTCATGGGAGGCTCCGTGGGGTAATCACCACGTATTGGTAGCAACAGCGCATCAACGGCGTTATATACGTACCATATTGGTGCTTCCCTAAGCATGAGCAGCGCATTACCTCTGCGTATAGCCTTAGCCAAAGTCCTCAAAGTATCTTTTGAAGCATTATCAACATGAAGCGATGCAATTAGGAATTTAACATCATTATTTACGTCACTTGCGAGTTTCACCACTATGTCAAACCCTCTTTTTTCATCAACATCTCCCACATAACCCACGATTCTCCCATTGATAGGCAAGCCAAGTAACTTCCTCGCCAAGGCCTTATCCCTGGGCTTAAACAATTCTATGTTGATTGGTGGGTTTATGAATACACCGTTCCTAAATAGCTTAGCTATCCTCCTTGAGGACCCAACAACGAAATTTGAGTCGCGCTCAATAATAACACGTTCAACCTCCCAATTACCATGTATCTTAGGCAGGTAAGAGAATTGATACGAAATAATCCTTTTATGATTAAGTAAGCTATTAATAAATGTTGGCAATACCTTATTCGTATTAAGCAGGTGAATCTCGTCACAGCCATTGAAGGCTGTGATTAACGCCTCGGTTAAGTAAGCACCATATTTACTCTTTATGGGGCTTAACCCCGTGGTTTCGATAACCCTTAAGTCACGACCATAAATCATCCGCAGAACCCTCAGGTAATTCACGGCCAACGCGGTCTGCCCCTCCTTAAAGGTTGGATGCCTAATGAGTGCACAGACCCTACTCATTAATTACCTCCTCAATCATCTTTAAATACTGTGGTACAACATTACTTATATCGAACCTCTCAGCTACACGTCTAGCTAGACGTGTGGATTCCTCATATGTTTTCTTATCATTTAACCATAAATCATAGAATGCTCGAACCCTGCTAGCAAGGTCTACTGGATCGCCGGGATTAAAGCTCATACCAGTACCTGGCGATCCATCTCTAATCTCAATTAAATACCAACTTACGGGAGGTAGTCTTGACATTATTATCGGTGTTCCTGATGACAAACTCTCAAGAGCGATGAGTGAAAAACTCTCAAACCTACTTGGTATAATAGTAACATGAGACCTCGAATAAAGGCACGGTAGTTGCTCTCTTGGAGCTTTTACAAATACATCAACTTTAGTAAATCTCCGCAAGGTGCTTAACAGCTCCATGGATACCTCCCTAGTTCCAATTAGCATGACCTTACTATTATGTATAATGTCCTTGACATTCTTTAAGCTTTTCAGGAATATATCAAATCCGCCTTTGAATGATGGATCATACCTAATGAGGATTGTGAACTTATCCTCTTTGCTACATTTAGGATAGAAAAACTTCGTATCTACAGGGTTGGGTATCAGGAACGCTCTTTTACACATCCTTGATAAATATTCGTAATCAAAATTATTTAAAGACCGGCAGTAGAGCATTTTGCCGAAGATGCCTATCATTAATCTTTTTAATAGAGTAAGACGACTAGGCTTAATTCCATAAGTTTTCTCCCTATATATCCATAACCAGTCAGGGGAGTGAATATCAATTATTATCTTCTGATTAACAGTTAATAAATAAGGTATTTTTATGAGTAATGGATTTATTGAGTGAAGAACTACAGCATCACTATCTTTTGCACACTTAATATTATCCTTTAACTTATGGCTCATGTCGACTACATAAACCCTATATTTACTATTTTGATTCTGCATGATGTAATTTATGATATTCTGCATCACATATTCAGTGCCACCTAATGGGCTTTTTACCGAGGACCAGATAAAGCAAATCCTAAATACCATTAAGCAAGCACCTCAGTAGTTGGGCTGCGCTTTTTCTCCATGTGAATTCCATGGCACGCTTGATCGAGGCCCTGCTTAGCATGTCCCTATTATTTGATCGCATACATTAAAGCATTAACCACATCATTAATTGATTTAGGTTCAATGAGTATCCCCGCATCACCCATAACCTCGGTTACGGCATCCTCCCTATAAGCTACCACGGGCAATCCGCATGACATAGCCTCAAGGATAGGTAATCCAAAACCCTCAATTAACGAGGGATAAAGGAATACATCAGCTATTGAGTATAGCCTTGGCATTAATTCCTCAGGTAGTGGCGGTAAGCACACCAAGCCCTTAATGCCTTTAAGGGACTTGTCACATGGGCCCCTGACTATTAGCCTCGCTTTTCTAAGTCTTTCTCTTGCCCTGCTAAAGATGGCTACCGCATGCCTAATGATATGCTTCTTAGTAGCCACGGTGAGGATTAAATATTCATCATCCTGGAATTTAATACCCAGAATTTCCCTCTTACTGGTGTTGATGGGTTTATAAACATCATGATCTATACCGAGCGGCACCACACATGCGTTCAGCCCCACGTATTTTTGGATATTATTAGCCGAGGCTTGTGACGGCGTCAGAACCTTGTCAATAAATGGCTTAATGAGGTTCAGTGATGTAAGTCTTCTTAGGCGTTGTATTGTGGGGTTCACTCCTGAATCCATGACGACGATTGGTGTGTGGCTTATTGACCTTATATCGTGTATGAATGCTGCCGTTACGATACCCTTAACCTTAGCCTTTGCTAACGGTATTGTGTACTTTGATGTTGAATCTAATGCAATGATTATGTCGTATTCATCATTGATATAAACATCGCTTATTATTGGTGAAGCCAATTCCTTACTTAATGCTCTAGCTATCTTAACAAAACTTAGATTATACGTTCTTAGTAGTAGGCCTATTTTAGGCATGATTCTATCACACTAATTATTCGTTTTTCAGTAATTTCCATGGACAACTCATTATTCACTACATACCTAGATAATACCATTAATTCCTTTAACGATTTATCATTACTTAATACCTCAGTGATCTTATTAGCTATCCTCTCGGCATCGTAGTCCTGGATTAACTCCCTGCTTACCTTAATCACGATATCCCCACTACCCACATACTTAGTGATTACTGGTACTACGCCCAGCGCCATGGCCTCAATAACGGCCACGGAAAAAGCATCGAACAATGACGGTTGTATGTAGATGCTACATTTACGTAGTATGTTAAAGACCTCAAGCCTGGGCATGTAACCCGTTATGGTCAATGAATCATTTAAGCCGTATTTAATAGCCTTATTGATTACTACGTCCCTCATGCCGTCGCCGATAATTATGAACTTGGCGTTTTTAACGTCCTTGATAACGTACTTGGCGACCTCGGGTATTAGGTGTATGCCCTTAATGGGTATTAGGGGGCCTGAATAGCATATCCAGGGCTTCTTGTCGCTAATGTTCACGTTAATGTTGAGTAATTGCTCAAGCTCAGGCGGTCTCGGGTAGATAATTGCCTTTCTTTTATTCGGTAGTATGTTGAGTATAATGTTTGATACTGCGATGCCCACATCGGCAGTTGAGTAGAGCTTGTTTATGCGTGGTTGTAGTATTGATGGTGATAGTGTCACAGCCGCTAGGCAGTTGTTCAGTGGTTTTACTAGTGTGCCGTAGAGTGTTGCCCTGGTTCCCTCAGTAATGATGATACTGTTGCTTATTAACCTTAATCTGCTTAGATTCATTAATTGAAATTCATCCTTGAATAGTCTCCTTAGGATTTGTATCCAGGACCAGTGGCCAATGTGGGGTACACTTCTCGTTATATAAACTACCTTGACCATATCGTCCACAGCCCATCCTTATAAACCACGTTGAATGCGTTGTTCATGGCGTTTAATTCATTGTTTAGGTGCTCCGTAGTTATGTCGAGCCTATACGTATTGAATGCCCTATAAAACACCGCTGTTATGTCGCAGTTGGTGGCTTGGCTTGGCGTGAATGTTGGGTTTAGGTAATTTATTGGTGAGTCTATGTTATACAGCCAATAATAGAACCATAAAAGTTCGTGAGCCCCTGATGCACATACCTCGTTATTACCCACGTAACTCATTATGAATAATGCCTCGTGTATGTCGTGAGTTGTTGGGAAGGCTATTACCGAGAATCCCCACTTAACCACCGGTGATAGGACCACCAGCACTATCGCCAGGGCAAGTACTAGCACCTGAAGCCACTTACTGCGCCTTACGAGTAATAGCGTCAATATGGGTAATGCCGATATTACGTACATGGAGTAAGGCACCATACCCCACCTACTCATGACCAGGGCAGCTGCCTGCAGCACGACAAGCACTAAGTAGAGCGTGACCCACGTAAGCCCATTATTAACCCTGCCCCTCCTCCTGAAGACGTCAATCAATACTACTGAAGATGCTATTAACCCAATTAGGAACCCTATGAATACGGTGAATTCCCTAGCATAGTCGTAGAGCCTCATCACAGGATTCACGGCGGGTAGCACCAATGACGGTACTGGGTTTGTTGGCGACTCTATCATAGCCATTAACTGCATGATGACTGAGCTAAGGCTACCCGATATGTATAGGATTAGGTTTATTGCGAACCAGGTAACCATGGTCGCCAAGGTCAGTGGTAGGAATTCCCTCCTAAAGATGGTTAGTGCCACGAGTATTATTGGAACCATGAGCGATGTTGGGTCTGAGATCACGTACGCCGCGTATATTATGATAAGTATCATTATGGCAGCAATGCCTAAACCACGCTTGTTCCCAAGCTCATTCAGTCTATTGTATAGGAATGCAGTGAATAACACTAGGTATGACCAGGCAAAGGGAGTCCTACCGTAGAGTATTGGGTTAAGCATAGCCCCAAGCACGACGAGCATTATTAAGGCTATTTCCTTAGTATCCCTATATGGTAGAGCTAACAATGGTAATGCATAGGCGATAGGTAATAATGACTGGACTAACACAATGCCCCATATTGGTGGGTTAACACCCATTAGCACCGTGAGTATTGATGTGAAGTATGCATGACCGAGCGAGGACGGTTCACCCTGCAGCGGTTCGACATATCCATAGAGAATGCCGCTGAGGGCTTCGCCCACGAAGCCCAGTTGGTCATTGTAAATGGGTAGGGAGTGTATGTAGATCATGTATGGTGCCAGGAGTGTTAATGCCCATAAGACCATCAACGGTATAACCACATACCTACTACGCAATACGTAGGCCATGAATACCACGATGAGTAATGTAGCGATAAGTGACGCATCGTAATGCACGTTACCGTATAGGAAGAATGGGCTCTGAGTAACAACATTAACTACCATAGTCTCAAGCGAGATGAGGGAAATCAATGACGCGACGAATACGGTAATTACCAGGACAATGCCATAAACCCCACGATCAACCGCCACAACTACTCACCAAGTACCTTCTTGTAAAGTTCGATGTACCGCTGAGTAATGACGCTCCAGTCAAATCCCTTGGCATACTCAATGGCCCTTCTCGAGTAGTAATCACGATTATTCATGACCTCTTCAACAGCCCTAAGCAGCTCCTCCTCATTTTTAAATAGGAAGCCAGCGCCTGAGTTAAGGATGTGCTCGCGCCTGGCGTCGGGTCTGTCGAGGGCTATGACTGGCGTACCAGCCGCGAACGATTCAATAATTGGTAGCCCGAAGCTTTCTATCCTTGATGTAAGTAAGTAAAAATCTGCTGCGCAGTAATACTTAATTAATTCATTAAATGGCATAAGGCTTAGGCTCACAATATCGCGCATGTACATGTTACTTAATTTATTTTTATTAATGTAATTATGTATGCCTACTGCAATCAAAAGAGTTTTAGGAAACCTTCTTTTAATGACCTTAAAGAATTTAATGAGTAAGTCTCCACCCTTTAAGTTGTTATAGGCTGTGGCGTTGAATATTACCGGCCTATGACCGGCGTACTTATCTCTTAATGCCGTATTGCATTCACTGAATTGACTAAGGTTGACCCCATTGGGTATTACGATAGAGTCAACGCCGTAGAGTTTCCTTAATTGTTCACGTGCGTAGTTAGATATGGCTGTTATGAACTTGATCCTTGGGATTAGGGACTTGTAGGCTATGTGTTTTATGTAGAGTCCCGTAATTTTATTAATGATTCCTGGCACGTAAATCAGCGGCGCATAGCCATGCCAGGTAAAGACAAGGTTGGTAGTTAATCCGCGCTTGACAAGTGCATTGGTATATGGGTATGATGTGTGGATGTGGACTACGTCGTAATGCTCGGCTTCTTTAGCAAATTCCTCGGGCGTTAATTTAACTAAGTTTACATGGTCAGGGGCTCTCATTCTGACGACCCTAGCCGCAACCACCACATTAATGCCGTTATTCATGAGGTACTTACTTAGCATGTTGATCACCGTGGCGAAGCCGCCAGGTTCGTAATAACCAAGTCCCATTAATACCCTCATGTGAGTACCTCCTTAGCCAGTTCCCTAACGGTCAATCTAACGGCATCAATAGAGCTATGCCTTGGTTTAAAGTCAAGCTCCTTAAGCCTACCTATCTTTAGGGCTATTTTCCACTTCGCCGCAAACCCGGAGGTCAGGGTAAGCACCACAAACCCAAGGATGCACTTCGAGGAAAACATAGTCGCCACATTCAACCTACTAGAAGCCATGAGACACCGTGTCTATGCCTTTAACGGCCTCTTTAGTATCCTGCTCGTTTTTTAGATCGCCCTTGATTATCTCTAGGTTTGGGTTGTCTTCGAGGTGCTTGAGGTTTTCTATCCTGCCTGTGCTGAGGTTATCGATGACTCTTACCCTGTAGTCCTCGCTGATTAATCTATCAACGATGTGGCTTCCTATGAAGCCTGCGCCGCCGGTGACTAATATTGTTCTATTTCTCATAGAGTTTAAGCACTTCCTTGGCTATTTGGTTCCAGCTATTAACGTTTTCCCTGCCCCTTGCCCCTAGTTTTCTTGCTAGTTCTTTGTTTGTGAGTAGTGTGATTATTGCGGTTGCCAGTGCCTTTGTGTCCTTTGGTGGTACTAGTATTCCGTTTTCCATATTTTTAACCCTGTACGGTATTCCGCCCACCGCTGTTGCGATTACGGGCTTCTGCCTTGCCCACGCCTCACTTATTACCATTGAGTATACCTCCACGTAGTTACATATGCTTGGTAGTACCAGGGCTGTTGAGGCGTCTAGAGCGCCTATCTTTTCCCTATCATTTACGTAGCCTAGGAAAAGCACCTTATCCCTGATTCCCAGCCTATTGGCTAGGTCGATGTATGGTCTCTGGTCTCCGGGTCCGATGATTATTAATGATGAGTCTTTTATCTCATTGCTTACTATCTTCATCGCCCTTATTAGGTAGTTAATGCCCTTGAGTGGGTGTAGCCTGCCTATGTATAGTACGTAATCACTTGTTATGTTTCTTGATTTCCTGAACCAATCGCCCAAGTATTCCATGTTTAGTAATTCATCGTTTACGCCGTCTGGTACGTAGTGCACGTACCTCACGCCGTACCTATTCATTAGTAGTTCCTTATCCCTTAAGCTTCGTGCCATGTATATGTCGAACTCCTTTATTGCCCTCCTAGTCATTGTGCTTGAATACTTAGAACCAAGTAATTTGACCACTAGGTTTGGGTGATCGTTTAAGGCGTCTACAGCCATGAAATGTATCGCAGTCTTCACGCCCTGCTTCTTCGCGTGTTCAAGTATTTTCATGGTGAATAGGCTGTTTTGGCTGTGCCCATGCACGACATCAGCATCCTTAAGCACATCGGGGTGCTCCAGTGGGTACGTTAGGTCTGGGTAACCCATTAGCCTAGTTGCCTTGATCCTATGTACGTGCACACCGTTTATTACCTCCTTCCTGGGTCTGTCCTCTGCGCCGTAGGTGCTTGTTATTACGTGGACTTCGTGTCCGAGTTTTACCTGTTCCTCGGCTAATGCCTTCACGACGTTTTCCAGCCCTCCCACTACGGGCCAGTAATGGTGATGAATATGGACAATTTTCATGATGCTAGTAATTTATAGTAAAGTTCTGCCGTTCTTTTCGCAGTAATATCCCATTTAAAGTGAAGGGATCTTTTAAATGCTCGTTTACTTAATTCCTGCCTTAAGTCTATATCGTTAGCTAGTTTAAGTATTGCTTGGGTAATCTCTTCTATATCGTATGGATTTACTAAGATGCCTGCATCACCAACTATTTCAGGCATGCTACTGATGTTTGATGCTATTACCGGCGTTCCACATGCCATGGCCTCTGCCACTGGAAAGCCAAAGCCTTCATAGAGACTTAAGAATACACTAATATCGCATGCAGAATATAAATAAGGCAGATCTTCTCTAGGTACATAGCCTATGGCCTTTATTTTACTTAGAATAAGATCCTTATATTGCTTAAGTTTTTCGCTGTTTAATAATGCATTATTTAATAATTCATTTAATTGATTTTTCACAGTACCTACAAGCACTAAGTCATGGTTGAGCCCTCTAAGTACGGCAATGAAATACGCAAGTAATAACCTGGCAAGATTTTTCCTAGGATGTGCCGTTCCTACATAGATAATGCAATCATGATCTATACCGTATTTACTATAAACATATGATTTGGCATAATTTTTGTTAATGGGTCTAAATATTTCGTCAATGCCATTATATATTACTTGAATCTTTGCCTCAGGAATATTAGCTATGTTCATTAAATCATACTTTGTGGATTTCGATATAGCTATTATCGAATCGACGTACTTATTTAAGTATCTTAGACTTAATAATAGGCCTATGCGTTCCATGTATCCGTAGGCATATAAATACGGTAATATAATATTACCAATATCATGGATGGTAACAATCAGTTTGAACTTAAATAACTGTTTAAGAAGTACAAATGGAATATAACTGAATCCCCAGACAGGTAAGTGCACTATATCTATATTCCTAAGAAGTTCCATAAATTGAGAGTCTAAGCCTAACCTAATGTTACGGAGCAGTAGACTTAATGGTGAATAACTATATGTAGTAAATACATAATCTTTATGACCTAATTCATCATTATTCATTAAACGAAGTGTATATATCTTAATATTCTTAAATTTCTTTAAACCTTTAATCAAGTTAAATATATAATAATATATTCCGCTAGGATTCTTTCTTTGCATATCATAATGGTCTGCTACTATTAAAACATTAATTACCATTAAATTGTGCGAAATATATAATTTATATTGTTTGTTAGTCCCTGGCGTTTATAGCCTCTACCGCTTACTAGTACTATTGTTTCTCTATCGAATTTGAAGACGTGGCTTCCGAACTTCTTGTACGCCTTTTCGCCGAATCCATAGTCCTCTTCGCCAATTCTTGCTTTTATGTCGAATTGTACGTGTTTGTATAGTTCCTGTGTGTAGGCTATGAAGTGCCCTGTGGTGTTCCAGGGTTTGCGGAAGTACTTGTCGTAGTAGTGGGCTATTAGGTTCATTATTGTGTTTCCGTCATAGTAATAGTGAGCTACGTGGTAAATCATTGCCTTGCCATTGATTAGTGTAGTTACGGTTCTCGTTATTACGTATGGTGTGAGCACGGTGTCGGCGTCAATTTGTACTATGACCTCGCCCCTCGCCTCCAGTGAGCATATGTGTCTCGGTAGGCCTACGTTGCCCACTACGTCGAGTTCTATTACCCTCGCGCCAAGTCTTTTTGCTATATCCCTCGTTTTATCGCTTGACATTCCGTCGACCACTATTACTTCGGTGTTTCTGTATTGGCTGTGGGTTATTGAGTAGATCGCCTGCCCTATGAATCTCTCTTCGTTTCTCGTTAGTATGCAGACGGTTACCAATGGTAATCCCCTACCGCCTAATGGTCTTATCCTTCCATTGATCGCGTCCCTAATGCTCCTCATAGCCTCATTGTACCTTTTCCTCATTTCGTTGAGTTCAAGCATTACCTTACCACTTAGTACGTGTTTAGTGAGGAATAGCGCCCTTGGTATTTGCCTACTCGGTATATAGTCTTTCATAGAGTGGTAATATTTTATTCCACGTGAGGTTTTTGGCGTGTTCGTATGCGCCTTGGCTTAGTTTCTTCCATAGTTCATCATCTGTGAGTAGTTGTGTTATGGTTTTTGCGTATTTTTCTGGTTTTGGTTCTGTCCATAGGCTTGCCTTTTCTGGTGGTGCTGCGTGTAGTTGTCCTCCGTTTCCTGTTATTGTGCTTGGTGTTGCGTGTATTCCTGCCTCCAGTAGTGTTATTCCGAATGGTTCGTAGGTTGATGGTAGTGCGTAAACCCTGCTCCTTAGGTATAGTTCGTGTTTTTGCTCTTCGTCTACCACGCCTAGGTACTTCATTTTTATTCCGTGTCTGTCTGCGTAGTTTATTAATTGGTTGATTAATCCTTCGTCTGGCCCTGCCATTATTAATTCCGCGTCCTTTACCTCATCCTTCACGATGTTCATAGCCTTTATTAGTAATTGCACATTCTTTGCCCTGCTTATCCTGCCCAGGTATAGTACTGTGTCGTCTCTTTCGTTGTTTGGTTTGCACCTGTCCTCCTCGATGCCGTTTGGTACTATGATGACCTTGTCCTCGCTTAGTCCTAGTTTTTTCGTCACTATTTCCTTCTCGTGGTTCGTCAGCGCTATGTATGTGTCGTAATTACGTAGCACGCCCTTAAGGGTGTTGTCCACTAGCCTGTGGTATGTCCAGGTTATTGGGCCTAGTTGGTTTAGTTTGTGGAATGGCGCGTGGCCGTGTAGTATTGCCTTGAATTTCATTTCCCTCCTTAGTTTGGCTATTTGGAATACGTGTGGGTGTCTCCATACGTGGACGTGGACTATGTCTGGCTTTAGGCTCCTCATTACGTTGGGTAGTTCTGGGCTGTAGGATCCGTGGCTCCAGGTTATTGTGGGTTTTAGCCTGATTATGTGGACTCCGTTTACTTCCTCCTCCCTGGGTAGTGTGCCTATTGCGCCGGTTCTTAGTCTGTTGTAGGTTATGACGTAGACCTCGTGGCCCCTGCTGGCCATGTGCTCGGTTATGTGTTTTACGACGTCTTCAACTCCGCCGATTACTGGTGTGTAGAGTGGGGTGACGTGGGTTATCCTCATGGCTTTTGGGCAAGTATTATTAATCTCCTTGATAGGCTGGGTATTTTGCTGAGTATGTGATCAATTACGTATAGTTCTTTTGGTTCAACTCCTGGTGCTCCCTTTATATCGATTATCCTGAACCCGTGGTATTTTAATAGTTCCTTGAGCGCCCTTAATGTGTATGGCCTTATGTGACCTGATGGTTTTGCAAATGTCCTGGCTTTCCAGGGCACCCCTGCCACTATCTCTGTCGATACCTCTACATTGTATGGTTGGTAACCTAATAAGAGTGCTATCCTATTGACCCAACTTGCTAGGTTCGGGGTTGTTATTAATAACACGCCTCCATGCCTTAATATCCTATTGCTCTCCCTGAGCATGTTATCGGGGTTTATCAGATGTTCTATTACTTCAAATGCCGTAACTAGATCCACCGATTCGTTACTTAACGGTATTTTACCTGTTGATAAATCAACTTCGTATGTTATCAAACCTTTTCCTCTAGCTTTTACCAAGGCTTCACTATCAATGTCTATGCAGTATGCCGTCTTTGCGTTCACAGCTCTTGCAATTTCAACAGTTATACTTCCATCATTGCATCCTAAATCTACGTATACATCAGTCTTTACGCTAAATTTCTTCAGCAATTTAACGGCCTCATTAACCCTAGGAAGTTCCATTGTCATGTCCTAATGCTGGTATTAAAGTAAAATGACGTGGGTTATTCTCATGGTCATTTCTCTAGCTTAACACAATGTCTGGTCTTCTTCCTGGGCTTGGGGATGTTGTGGTTGGGCGCTTGGTGGTTCTGAGCATCACGGTTTTTAGTGTCCTGTGCTTAATGATTGTCCTCTTTCTCGCAGTATTCTTAAGTGCGTCTGTCCGCGTTGTCACTGGCTTTCTTGAGTTGGTTGAGTGTTTGTTCTAGGTCGTTGTTCCACTTTACCCTTGGTTTTAGTTCCTCGATTCTCTTTATTAATTCTTTTATGAGTTCTATTGTTGCCCTTGCGGCTTCTTCCCTGTTTCTGAACTTTGATAGTGCCATGTCTGGGTCTGGTCCGTTGTATTGGTAGTCGTGTAGGTCTAGGGCAGCGCTTGTGGTGAAGTATAACCCAACATACCCAACCTCCTCGAGCATCTGCGACAATGCTACCATTCTGGTGGTTGGAACCCTGGGAACAGCCTTATCCATTAACCACCTACGCTCCTCCTCAGTCTTAGCAACCTGCAGTAGTTTATCTAACTCAAGCCTTAGTAAAGCCGCCAAAAACGCCCTCCAAGCCTGAAAAGCCTTACCAGCCGCATTTCTAACCAAGCCCTCACTGAGGAACCTAATGGCTAGGTATGCCTCAACAAGTGCTTCGAGTAACCTGGCGCTCACGTAGTCCTCCGTGGTGGGTTTCGGCAGTGGTTTCTCGATGGTCTCGGTGCTCATACCCACCTAGTTGCTGGGCCTGGGTTTAAAAGCGCTCAATGCTCTGCTGGGCTTCATGTTACTTCCTCCAGTGCCCTTCTCACGGCTTCCCTGTGTATTGGTGTTTGCCATGCTACGTATTTTCCGATTCCGAGTTCTTCATCCTTTTCTGGTGGTGGTGTGTCCACCCAGTAGTCTGGTTTTCTCTTGGGTAGGAAGTGAATGATGAGGTTCCTCTCGATTAACTCGTTGATTAATTCCCCGGGTGCGTTGAACCACAGGTAATCAGGGTCACCAACGGCCTCCCTAAGGTGACCCGCCCACTTCTTAATGAAGTCGGGTGATAGTTCCTTTTCCTTGGTGATTTTGTCAATGATTTTACCTACGTCCCAGTTGGCGCTGTATAGGTTCTCTAGCATTGCTGGATTTCCTCCGGTTATTCGCCAGACCTCTTCGAGGTCCGGCTTATCGCCGGGTAATTGCTCGTAGAGTTGCTTGAAGCCTTCCCTAGTCATGTTCCACATGGGTGTTGACCAAGCCCACCTATGCCTACCAATCTCCCTCAAACTCACACCCTCACTGGTTGCGGCTATCGTTACTATCCTCTCATAATGCTCGGGTGGATACTCGATTAGGTTGAGCAGTGCCTTCACGTACAATGCAGACTCCTTAACGCCAATGACTTGGAAGGCGTCATCGACTATCACGGCTATCTTGCCCCTGGTCACCCTAATTAATTCCTTGGCGAGGTCGAAGGCAAGCCAAGCCAACCTACCGAGGGCATTTTGGGCGAGGGCATCCTTAACCATCTTAAGGAATTCATCCCTGAGACTAGCCACACCGAACTCGGCAAGAACCTCCCTATTGATTGGGTTAACGTAAATGACCTCAAAACCAAACTCCCTAAGCAACACCACAGACTGCCTAAGCCAAGCAGACTTACCACAACCCTCAGGACCATAAATGACCTGCACCGGGTATGTGCCTTTCCCAGCCCACTCCTCAATGAGTTTAAGGGCGAGGTCCCTATCCACGAATTCCACTTGTTGATTTGCGAAGTTGAGTTTGACCCTCTTCATTGTTTATCCTTAGTTGGATTTTTCCTGGGTTCATTTAGTGCCTCCTCTAGGTCGTTGCTCCACCTTACTCTTGGCTTCAACTCCTCAATGCGCTTGGTCAGCTCCTCTATGAGTAGTTTTACGTCCACCGCAGCCTCCCGCCTACTCCTATACTTCGACAGCGCCAAATCCGGGTCCGGACCATTGTACTGATAATCGTGTAGTTCCAGGGCCACCGCTGTCCAAGCAGATAACGCTTCATAATCAATCTCCTCAAGCATTTGCGCCAGCACCTTCATCCTGCCCGTTGAAACCCTAGGGACAACCCTCCCCATTAATCACCCACGTACTTCATCAGTCCTAACCACCTGGAGCAACCTATCAAGCTCAAGCCTCAGTAATACAGCCAATAAAGCCCTCCAGGCCTGGAAGGCTTTGCCCGCGCGTTTCTGACTAGGCCTTCATTAAGGAATTTGATGGCTAGGTTTGCCTCGGTTAGGGACTCCAGGAGCCTGGCATTTATGTAGTTCTCCGTGGTTGGCTTGGGTAGGGGCCTCTCGAGGTTTTCAGCGCCCATGCCCCGAGTCTTCAGTGGGATTCCTCACATTAATCCCTGCAATGCACTCCTGACTGCTTCCCTGTGCAGTGGTGATTGCCACGCGACGCGCCTGCCAATCCCCAGCTCTGGGTCCTTCTCCGGCGGTGGTTGATCGATCCATAGGTATTCATCCCTCCACTGTGGTATTTCGATTATGAGGTTTAGCTCGATTAGCCTATTCATTAGTGGTATTCTTTCCCTGCTCATGAGTGTGTCTGGGTCGTTGATTGCCTCATCAAGCCAACGCTTTTCTTCACTGGTAAGTGAGTCTATGAATGCGTCAAGGCCCTTCTCATCACGCATATCCCTAATGACGGCCTTCACACTCCAACCAGCATTGTAAAGCCTCTCCAACATCCTCGGGTTTCCACCCGTCAATTTCCAGACCTCCTCGAATGGTGGCTTATCGCCGGGCAACTGATCATACAACTGCCTGAACCCATCCCTAGGCATATTCCACATAACCCTTAGGTTAGCCCACGTGTGTCTTCCTATTTCCCTCCTCGAAACACCCTCACTCGTGGCAGCTATCGTGACTATTTTCTCGTAGTGCTCCGGAGGATACTCAATCAAGTTCAGTAAGGCTTTTACGTACAATGCCGATTCCCTCACGCCAATGACTTGAAACGCGTCATCGACTATCACGGCTATTTTTCCTCTGGTCACCCTAATTAATTCCTTGGCGAGGTCGAAGGCAAGCCAAGCCAACCTACCGAGGGCATTCTGGGCAAGAGCCTCCCTAACCATCTTAAGGAATTCATCCTTGAGACTAGCCACACCGAACTCGGCAAGGACCTCCCTATTGATTGGGTTAACGTAAATGACCTCAAAACCAAACTCCCTAAGCAACTCCACGGACTGCCTAAGCCAAGCAGACTTACCACAACCCTCAGGACCCAAGACAACCTGGACTGGGAAGGTACCCTTCACAGCCCATTCCTCGGCAACTCTCCTGAGGGCCGAGTCCCTATCAACGAATTCTATTTCCTTGCCCGCGAAGTTGAGTTTGACCCTCCTCATGACTTAGTCTCCCCTAGTACCTTCCTGATTGCTTCCCTGTGTATTGGGCTTTGCCATGCGACGTACTTTCCGATCCCTAGCTCCTCATCCTTTTCTGGCGGTGGTTCTCCGATCCACAGGTATTCCTCCCTCTCGGGTATGTCATCAATTATTAGGTTTAATTCGACGAGTTTGTCCATGAGAGGTATCCTCTCCCTATTCATTAGGGTGTCTGGGTTTTCGGTGGCTTCCTGGAGCCAGGATTTCTCGGTGTTGGTGAGGGATGATATGAATGTCCTTAGTCTCTTTTCGCTGATTATATCGCTGATTACCTTATCCGTGTTCCACCTGTTCTCGTAGAGGTTTCCCAGCATCCTTGGGTTACCGCCGGTTAGCTTCCACGCTTCCTCGAGGCTTGGCTTATTGTCGGGTATTTGCTCGTAGAGTTGTCTAAAGCCGTCCCTCGCCATGTTCCACATGATGTCTAAGTGGGCCCACGTGTGCCTTCCTATTTCCCTCCTCGAAACACCCTCGCTGGTGGCTACTATTGTTATTACCCTCTCGTACTCAGCCGGTGGGTACTCGATTAGGTTGAGCAGTGCCTTCACGTACATTGCCGATTCCCTCACGCCAATCACCTGGAATACGTCGTCTGCGAGTATGGCTATCCTGCCTCTCCTCGCCTTTATTAATTCATTAATTACGTTATAGGCTATCCACGCAATCCTTGCCAGGGCGTTTTGGCTAATTGCTTCCTGGGCGAGCCTGTAGAGCTCGTTTCTTAGGTCCTTAATCCCAACTTCAGCGTAGACGCGCCCGTTGAGTGGGTTTATGTAGATCACGTCGAAGCCATAATCCCTAAGCAACTCCACGGACTGCAGGAGCCAAGCCGTCTTACCACAGCCCTCAGGCCCTAGGACAACCTCCACAAGCCTCATGCCCCTATCAACCCACTCATCAATGCGTTTGATGGCTATCTCCCTGTCCGTGAACTCAACCTGCAGGTCTAGGGCCAGGGGTAGTTTAATCCTCCTCACATTAACCCCTGCAACGCCCTCCTAACCGCCTCTCTATGCAGTGGCGACTGCCACGCAACGTAGCGGCCAATCCCGAGTTCCTCATCCTTCTCAGGCGGTGGTGTGTCCACCCATTGGTCCGGGTCCCTGCTGGGTATTCCGTAGATTATTAGGTTCCTCTTGATGAGTTCATTGGCGAGTTCCCTGGGCCCCTCATTCCACAGGTAATCCGGGTCGCTCAGTACGGCCTCCATCTCCCTCCTCCACCGCCTAATGAACTCCCTAGTCACTTCCCTATCCAGGATTAACTGCTCAATGACCTTATCAGCATTCCAACCCCTCTCGTAGAGTCTCTCGAGCATCCTCGGATTCCCACCAGTCAATCCCCACACCTCCTCGAATGGCGGCTTACTGCCCGGTATCTGCTTATAGAGTTTCTCGAAGCCCTCTTTCGGCATGTTCCAAATTGGCGTGATGTCCGACCACGAGTGCCTTCCAATCTCCCTTAGGCTGACGCCCTCGCTTGTTGCGGCTATTGCTATCATGCTCTCATAATTGGCTGGCGGGTGTTCGAGCAGTCCAAGTAGTCCCTTGACGTATATGGCTGCCCTGTCTAAACCAATCACTTGAAAGGCATCATCGACGATCACGGCTAGCCTGCGCACCCTAGCCTTAATGGCCTCCCTGGCAACGTCAATCACAGCCCAGGCAACCCTACCCCAGGTGAGTTGGCTCGTGGCCTCGCGGATTATATCCATTAGTTTATTCCTCAGTTTTTCAATACCAAGCTCAACAATGAATGAACCCTCGATGGGGTTTACGTAGATTACCTCAAACCCATGATCCCTCAGCACCTCAGCCGACTGCATTAGCCAAGCGGTCTTACCACAGCCCTCCGGGCCATAGACCACGTGTGGAAGGGCCATACCCCTATCAATCCATTGCTCAATCCATTTAATCGCTGAATCCCTATCCACGAAGTTAATCCTTACGTTAGCGAGCCTAAGCTCAATCCTCCTCATTACTTCAGGGATTCAAGGACCCTCTTAACGGCTTCCCTATGTATTGGGCTTTGCCATGCGACGTACTTTCCGATCCCTAGCTCCTCATCCTTTTCTGGCGGTGGTTGGTCAATCCATTGGTATTCCTCCCTCTCGGGTATGTCGTCAATTATCAGGTTCAATTCAACCAGTCTGTCCATGAGAGGTATCCTCTCCCTAGCGAATAACGTGTCAGGATCATTAACCGCCTCCATGAGCCAAGCCCTCTTGACGCTTGAGAGAGACCTTGCGAATCGCCTTAACTTATTTCTATTAATCACCTCATTAACCACCTTATCAACACTCCAATTATTCTCATAGAGTCTCTCCAACATCCTTGGGTTTCCTCCGGTTATTCGCCAAATCTCTTCGAAACCCGGCTTATCGCCGGGCAACTGGTCATACAACTGCCTGAAGCCTTCCTTCGGCATGTTCCACATGGGTATTATGTCGGACCACTCATGCCTACCAATCTCACGCCTCGAAACACCCTCACTCGTGGCAGCGATGGCGACAATCCTTTCATATAATTCCGGTGGGTGTTCTATTAGTCCGAGCATTCCCTTGACGTATATGGCCGCCTTATCAAGGTCTATGGCTTGGAAGGCGTCGTCGACGATAACCGCCAGTCTACCCCTCCTCATCCTTATTAATTCCCTGGCTAGGTCAATGACCACCCACACAGCCCTGACCCAGGCATCGCTGGTAGCCTCACGGAGAATCTCAACCAGCCTCCTCCTAACATCCTCAACACCCGCCTCAGCCATGAACCTCTGCTCAATGGGGTTTATGTAGATCACGTCGAAGCCATAATCCCTAAGCAACTCCACGGACTGCAGAAGCCAAGCCGTCTTACCGCAGCCCTCAGGTCCATAAACCACCTTCGGAAACCCAGCACCCCTCTCGGCCCATTCCTCAACGCGTCTCATTGCTAGGTCTCTGTCCACGAATTCGACCGCCAGGTTTGGTGTTAGGGATAGCCTTATTCTTCTCATGCCGTATCCCTCCCTATGGCTTGGGTCGTGGCTTTGCCGTGTTCACGTCAGCTCCGGCCTGTATATTATTGGTGTGTTTAGCCACATTAGGCCCATGTTTATCATGTCCTGGGACCTCCTAACGATAGCCCTGACCCACCCAAGTCTCTCGACCAGTTTCCTGCCGACTAGGTAGGCTACGAATTTCGCCTTCCTCATTAGTACGAGGCTTAGCGCCTCTATTACTGCCTCCCTGAGCATTTCCAGGGCCTTCGGTGACTTGAACCTGAGACCTCGCCTTAGGTATGGAATTGCCGCCTCAAGGAGGCCCCTGCGGAGTGAGTTAACCCTCCACCAGACGCCGAGTCTTAGGGCTATCCTCTTTGTTGATTGCATTAGTTGCAGGCTGATTGCATTGATGGTGTTGTTAAGGAAGTCTTTTATGAGTCCCAGGGCCTCCTCGGGCGGTATAAACATTATGACATATAAGTTAGGACCCATTATATAAACATTGCCTGAGAATGAACCATTGGCTCTATGCTTGTTTGTCTTGGTTTACCGTGTTTCCTCACTTCCATGGCCGCTGGCATTGCCATTAGTCCCACGGCTAGGGCCACCCAGTATATTAGGTGTGGGGTTATTGTTATTGTCATTAGTATGTTGGTGCCTCCGTAATTCATGGTCATGACGCCGCTGCCCATGAGCACAAGCGGGTACCTCGCGGGTACGTGGTACAAGCCAAATACGTAGTTCGCTATGTAGTATATTATGATTGGGTATATTAGGTATGGTATTGATAATGAGATTAATGTGTATGTCCTTATTGGTGTTCCCTTCACGGTCACTAGGTATATGTTTCTTGCAAGGATTATTATTAGGTATGCCCTGTATGCCTCGAGTATTGCTGTGATTAAGCCTGAGATCTCTAGGGTTGTTCCCAGGAGTGTTACCGTGAATTGGAATGGTGATGTTCCAATAATGAGTAGCCCTCCGAAGTTGTAGGTCCACCAATCCAGCGGTATTGCCACCACGGCCAGCCCAAGGACCAGGTACACCAGTGTGATTGGGTGCTTGACCTTCATGGTCTCACCCTTAGCCTAACCAGCGTTGAGCCAGCCATGACTGTTACATTGACGTACTCGTTAAGGGCGCTTGCATTGGTCACCTGCAGCCTGAGTATCCCGGTGCTGTTTGGCGGTATCTCGACTGGGGCTACGAGGTGTATGTATTGGTTGGTTATGTTGATTATAGCCATGTGCACACCGAGTGGGTTCCTGATGAGCACCTCTATGACCTGTGGTTCAAGCCCCGTACTGCCTATTGTGAATTCCTCGGTTAGGTTCACGCCCATGATGCCGAGGATTATCGTCACGTTCTCACCCACCGGGTTGGTTGTGTTCGTTATCAGTAGCCTTAGTATTGCCGTTCCCATGGGTGGTATTGTCGTGGTGTTTATTAGGTGGAGGCTTGGGCTTGTTATGTTGTATATGGTTATTGCGTAGTTCATTGGGTTCTCAACGGCCATGCTTAGTACGGCGCCCCTGAGGACACTGGGACCGGCTACGCTGCCCAGTGGTATTGATGTCGTTAGGTTTATGCCGTCAACACCCAACATCAACAGCGCATCCTCATTACCCATGGCGATGCTCCTATAGAGACCGAGGTAGTTGCTCACGTTTATGGTTATGTATGAGGGGCCGGGTGGAATGACTTGCGGCGTGTTGGCCAGCTCTATGTATTGTCCGCTTAGTTCATAGACCGTGACCTCGGTGCCCAGCGGGTTTTCCACGTCGATCCTCAGTACACCGCCTGTGCTTATGGGCGTGGCGTTAATTCCCCTGCTTAGTACGAATTCACTGCTCATTGTTGCGCCGCCTAGGTTTACGGTTGCGTTAACCACCTCCTCGCCCTCCTGGTATAGGGTGTAGAAGCCCGTGTAGTTCCACACGTGGAACTCCGCAATTGCCGTGTTGTTTGGCGGTACCTCCACAGGGCTGACTAGGGTTATGTACCTGCCCGTGATGTTGTACAGGGTCACTGTGAACGGGTAATTATTCCTGACGCCAATGCTTACGTACCCGCCGCCCAGGTTTGGTATTGACAATGGTACATTGGTTATTTTACCAAGTATGCCCACTGTGGTTATTCCCACCCCGCATGCCGTTAGGTTCATGGTTATTGTCTCCTTGCCGGACGTGTATGATTGGTAGAGGGCTTGGGCATTAGTTATTGCCAGCGTCACGGTGGCCGTGCCCTGTGGCTGGACCGTGTATTGCCTGTTCATGGTTATGTAGTTTCCCGTTATGTTGTTTATGACTACCGTGCAGTTGAGACTGTTGGTAACCAGTAGTGTCATGGTTTGCTCGTTGTATGACTGCACGTTAATGCCCAGCGTCCCATTTATACTGGTTGGTATCCTGGGTACTTCGAAGGTGAGCCCTCCCGTGGTATTCATTGGCGCGCTCGGTATGTGCATACGCAGTAACCCAGTGCCATTCTTAATGGCCGCCAGCACGCCTGAGAGTCCCTGGGCATTTAGTTCTATGTTCGGCGTAATAACGCTACTACTTATCTCACTTAGTGACTTGTTGATTATGCTGATTGGTTGCGTCACGTAGTTATGTATGTTGGCTGGGACGTTATTGACCAATACGTACACCACAACTACTGCTACAGCTACCAAAATGGCTATGAGTCTAATTACATCCATATGCAATGATTTACCTCTATTCTTTATAAACTATAGCATTCGTGACTTGGGTAAACGCAATGGACATCGCCCTTAGCTTATTAATGCGTCATTGTGAATAATGCTTTAATTATGCCTTGCTAGGGATGGCTTTGTTTAATGAGGGAGCCGCCAGTTGTTGGTGTGGTATTTGGATACCTATACTCTGCGGTTAATTACGCCCTTGCATTGATCTACGTCATTGTATTGACCAGGTACATACCCCTGACCCAATATGGTTATTACAATACGTTAATGGCCATGATAGGTATGATAGGTCTATTCTTCCCAACCCTCGGTGTCGATGCTGCCATAGCCAGGGAGGGCGCCATGCTCCACTCAAGGGGCTTGGGCATTGATGACCACTACGCCGCGTTGCTGACCATTTCCCTGACAGTCTCGACACTCTACGCCACGGCGTTGATAATCGCAATACCACTATACCTAGTCAGCAGGATGCCCAGTGAGTACATGGGCCTAGTCTTCATTTACGCGGCCTACGTGGCCATTGCTGGAATCAACGGCGCACTATCGGCGTACCTATGGATGATGGGTAGGTTGGCATCCCAGGGAATAGGCGGTATAGTGGGTAATATCGTGTTCAGGGGCATTGAGATAGCCCTACTGGTGCTGCTCAGGAGTGTTTATGCAATAGTAATTGGGATGGTGATAGGCCAACTGGTCACCCTAATCTACTACTTAGCCATTGTTAAGCGCCTTGTCAACCCAGGTAGGGGCGTTGCATTGATCAGGAGGGGTTTCAGGGGCTACCTAAGCCTTGGGATCCAGAATTGGTTACTTAGTTACCTGAGTTCAGTTAGTGGTTACGCGATTACGTACGTGATTTACTCCTTCATTGGAACCACCTACGTCGCCCTATACAGCCTTGCGGGCTACATACTGGGGGCCATCACGGCGCTGGGAGGGGCCGTGACAAACGTGTTCGGGAGTAGGGTGGCCCACGCATTGGGTTCCGGCCTCACAGATAGGCACCACTTGATTCGTGATTACACGGTGGCTGCGATATCCGTAAGCGGCGTCCTAGCCACAGGGGCAATACTGGCGGCGCCATTACTGCCGCTGCTCGGCATCATTCATGGCGATTACGTCGAGACAATACCGTACGGCATTGCCCTATTCGGCACTGCTGTACTCGGTTCTGTGAACTCGATATACTCAACGTACTACTGGGTATCCGGCAGGGGTTGGATCGCCCTCGAGGTCTCCTCCGTGGGCATTGCGGTGAATGTGGTCATTGCATTGGCACTATTAATCGTTGATAGGGGCCTGGGCCTTTATTCCGTGATAATCGCGACTTACCTGGGCTCGTTGGCCCCACTCATTATGTACCTGCTCATGGATGGGAATCCCCAAATCAGTGATATTGTGGTAAACACCACCACGTACCTACTCCTCTCTATTGCCGGTGCGTTGCCATACCTATTAATGGCCAATTCCTGGCCGCTGTATCAACTAATTGTCTTTCTAGTGACCATCCTCGTGACATACATCATGAGGCCAATACCCAGGTCCGTCATTAACCAGCTGCCCGGCTTTGTAAAGCCGTTACTAACGCCATTCATTGAAACGGGCGAGTAAAGCTTTATTTTACTCCCTGGTTTATAGCGTTAAATGATTGATCATTACGTGATTAACCTAGTTAGGGAGTTCCTGGTGAGGCACGTTGACTGCATTAGCCTATCCGTACTAACTCACGTAAGGGTCCTCGCCATTAGGTACAACTCATGGTGGAGGGTCAACCCACTCAAGAGGGCGTTGATCAATGCAGCAATCGCCTACCTGAGGAACGGCCTCGTCATTAGGTCTACGACATTAATAGGCATGCTTAGGGATGCCGTCATTGACGCGCTCATGAACACCGTTACCAGGAAGTTATCATTCATAGCCTACGTCATAGGGACCAAGCTCGGCGAACCCAGGAACCCAGTAATTGCCGGGTTGCAGTGGCTCAATAGACCCGTGCAGTACAGGTGGTTGGTCGGGTGAGACACAGCCACCTACTGCTACTGGCCCTACTACTCACGGCGCTGGGGATCGCGGCGCACTCCCAACAGCCAACGGCATTAACCGCGTATCAGTACATCGTCGAACTAAGTAAGTTGGGCGTTAACACCACGTCCCTCGTCAATGAACTAAACAACGCAATAAGCCTCGAGGCATCGGGCCAGGTGGGTAATGCATCCGCGGTGGTGGGCGGTTTAATAGCCAGGGCACAATCACTGATGCCCAGCGCGAGGCTTTGGTACGTGGTGGGCATAATCGCCAAGGCCGTCGCCTCGGCCGCGGTCATAGCCCTGGTCGCCGTGTTCTACGTCAAGAGGCGCGAGTTGATAGGCTCGATTTGGCTAAGGGCCAGGGGCAGTAATAGGGTTAGGGGCGGTGGACCCTGTAGGCCTAGGACCTTCATCTTCAATGAGGAGGTGGCCGCCGTGGCCCTATCCCTCGTTATAATACTAATTGTGTTCCTAACTGCCCAATCAATGGTGAGTGGTTACACCCAGTCCTTCTCTGCGATTGGGTACCTGGGACCCACGGGCAAGCTCGGTGATTACCCAAGCACGGTCATCGTGGGCCAACCAATAAGTCTCTACATATACGTGTATAACCACATGGGCGTACCCACCTGGTTCGTGGTGAGGGTGTTCGTGATCAACAACACGGTGGCCCAACCACCCCTTAACCAGACGCCGGTCATGGTCTTCCAGAGGGTCCTCATGAATAATGAGTCCTGGATCGAACCACTGACACTCAGCATAAACTCAACGGGTACCTACAGGATAATTAGTGAGTTGTGGATGTATAGCCCAGGCAACCTAACCCTCGTCTACACCGGTAATTACGTGCAGCTGTGGGTCAACGTGACCCAGGTGGTGCCCAGTGGATAGCCGCGACATTAGAGACGCCATTAGGAAGGCCCTAAGCACCAACCAGTGCGCGAGCGTTAGTGAGCTCGTAACTGAGGTTTCCAGGGCGTTGGGCGTTCCCAGGGGCCTGGTCGCCTATGAGGTCATGATGATGTGGAAGAACGGAGAGCTGGAGCTCGAGGGCGTCCCACGCAATTCCGTGGCTTATGTCTTCAGTGTTGAGGGCCTTTGGTACTGGGTCTCCCTGGCCCTCGTCGCCGCGTCGATACTCGCCGTGACGTTAATAAACGGTGGGCCGCTCATCTACCTTAGGTATGGCCTAGGCGCATTGATGCTCCTGTTCATGCCGGGCTACGCACTCGTTGAGTCGCTGTACCCAAGGGGTGATGAATTAAGTCCGCTGGAGAGGCTCGCCCTATCCATTGGCCTCAGCCTAGCAGTCTTACCACTAATCGGCCTAGTGCTTAACTACACCCCGTGGGGCATCAGGTTCGTGCCCATTGTGGTGTCCACGAATTCGGTAACGGTGACCCTACTCACGGTTGCCCTGGTCAGGAAGGCCAGGATATTCGAGGCGGGTGAGGATAGGTGCCAAGGCTGAACAGCGACCTGGGCATCTCATTGATAATACTCGGGGCAGGACTCCTGGTCATTGGCTACCTAATCCTGGACTCGACCCCGGTCTTCGTGCTCGGGATAGCCGTGGTGATAATGGGGCTCCTGGCGGCGTGGGGTGAGGGATCGCTGGAGAGGACCCAGCTCGAGCTCGCCAGGTCCGGGTGGACGAACACAAGCGCCCTGCTGGAGAGCATTGGTACGGCCAGTAGGGCGATTTACCTACCCAGCTCAGCGACTGAGGCAGGGACGTCAATGGCCCTGGTACCGCTTGTAAGGCCTGAGCCACCAAGTATCAAATTGCCGAGGGGCTTCGCGATTAGGTATGGCAGGGAGGGAGAGTCCGGCCTCCTACTCTACACGCCAGGCTCAATAGCGGTTAGTAGGTGCTTGGGTGTTGGTGCCATAAGTAGTGACGTGGCCACAAGCCTAACCAACTGCCTGGTCAATCACCTAACCGTGGCCCGCGGGGTGACGGCAATGCCCAGTGAGGGTGGCGTCACTGTAGTGGTTAGGGAGTCAAGGGTTGGGGAGTTGTATGGTAATGAGTTGGTGAGGGCTGTCCTTGGCTTGCCAACGGCCTCCCTGGTGGCCTCCGTGGTTGCTGAGTCCCTGAACTCACCGGTAGTGATAGAGACGGAGGAGGTTAGGGGTAAGGACGTGGTTGTTAAGCTTAGGGTGGTTGGTGGTGGTCCTTAAGCGATTATTAGTGGCACAGCTGGTTTTGTACACGGTCGTGATAGCGTTCCTAGCGTACTTGGGCATTAACGACTTTGCAATCTACATATCACTGATCACGCTGGTCTACCTCGTGACGATAATAACCGCCCACCCACTACCGCCTGGTGCGCGTGGGGTCGCCAATGTCATAACGGCCATACTCGTGGCCGTGTTCCTATACTTCGCGGTGATGAGAATACTCCAAATACTCGGTGTGGCTGTGGTATGAGGGTGATTTACCTAGCCCTCATCGCCCTTGGGATCGTCATGGCGGTGGTCTACCTAGGCCACGCCATTGCCTGGCCATCACTATCAATCCCAAACCCACTTAATGAGAAGCTCTCGGTTAACACTCAGGGTGTTGTTCAGCTTTACATAACGGCCCTGGAGCTTAATGCCCTCGGTAATTACACGGGGGCCCTCAGCATTACGAAGGTCCTTGGCATCACCGCGGCGGTTAAGGTCTCGCCATTGATAAGTCAACTGCATAACTATGAGGCTCAACTTACGAATTACCTAGTTGAATTGAGGAGTATCTACAATGAGATGGTTAACTCGATATCACTGGGTAATTATACCGGTGCCAGGTCCCTGGCAATTGAGGGTTTGCTTATTGATAGTGAGGCTGATAATGAATTAAATGCGATATTAAGCATGCTCAACAATATTGCACCGGGTAGTGCCGGGCAGGTAATCAGCGCCGCCCAGTCAATTAGGCAGTACCTAATTGGCCTAAATGAGACCTTCATAAACGTACTAACCAGCAATTACACTAGGACTGAGCTAACGGTAAATGCCACGCCAAGCACGGTGGTTGTTGGGAGCCCGGTTACGGTGTATGGCGTGCTAACCACGATTAATGGCGTACCAATACCCAACGCCACAATAAACATCTACGTAGGGGGTAACTACGTTGGTAGGGCATTAACGAATGTTTACGGCCAATACTCATTAACATTCACAATGCCCCAGATATACGTGAACAGCGTTAACTTAACGGCGATCTACAACCCACCACTGGGTGGTAATTACCTACCATCTGAAGCCACGGTGCAGATAAACGTGGCATTCAACACGACGTCACTCACAGCCAATTACACGAACCATGTCATGTGGGGTGAGCCCATCAACGTGAGTGGTTATGTGAGTGGCCCACCGATTAGGCAGGTGATTATTAGTATTGATGGGGTTAACGTGAGTACGTACACGGTAAATAACGAATTCTCAACGACGATAAGCACGGGCAACATGACCCCAGGTAACTACTCAATAACTATCTACGCACCGCCGGTTGGCCCGTACTCACCCGCGTACATGGTTGGTTCGGTTTCCGTGAGTTCCGTGGTTGAGAACGTAACGATAATTACGAATTACCTGGCGATAGCAGGCCTGCCTATTACCCTGAGGGGCTTTGTGGGTCCCTGGGTTGGTAACCTGTCCCTTTCATTATCGGTGGGTGGCGAGACAGTGCGCCTGGACTTAAATGGCCCGAACTTCACGGTCTCAATACCAACATCACCGCTCTTGAGTATGGGTAGGCATTACATAATAGTCTCCGTAAGCCCAAGCCCGCCGGTAATGGGCGCTGTCTATACCTACGACGTATTCGTCGTGAATATACCCGAGGTTGTCATACCCATGGCTATAGCCCTGGTGTTATTCCTGGCGGTGAGGACTGAGTCAATAACGTTGCCGGGTAGGGAGGGGGCTACGATTGATAACTCACGGCCTCAGGCAGGCCCCATGCCCATCATGGCAAGGCAAAGCGCTGAGGTTAGGGAGTTGAGGAGGGAGATCATGAGGGCGGCGTTGAGGAGTAAGGTGGACATTAAGAGCGTTAGGGATATAGTGGATGCATTGGCGAGCGCCATCTACGCCATTGGGAATAGGACTGGGGTTAGGCTTAGGGACACAGACACCCTCAGGGAGTACCTAAGGGCTGTTCGGGGTAGGCTAAGTGATGAGGAGTACGCAGTATTTGCGGAGCTCGTTAGGCTCGGTGAATACACACTGTACTCACCCCACATACCAAGTGATGAGGATGTGAGGAGGGCATGGGAGCTGGCGGGAAGGCTCGCTCAATAAGGTGGACACCAATATCCCTGGCACTACTGGCGTTGATCATAATAGCCATTGCGCTCGGCCCATCACTCACACCATTCGACGCCTACAACACCTACTGGGATGGCTACTCAGAGGCCGCTTCAATATGCCTAAGGCCCGTCTACGCCCTGCCCAACAACTTAGTGAACGTGTCATCGGTATTCATAGTTCCAGAGGGCAATGTTAGTGGGTCCCTGGTTACGGAGTTGCTCGATTACGTGATTAATGGAGGCAGGTTAGTGATACTTAACGGTAATGAGTCATTCAGCAACCAATTACTCAAGGAGTTAGGTGTTGGGAGTAGGTTTACGGGTAACGTCATTGAGGACCCCGTATTGAACGTAATTAATGAGAAATTCCCACTGGCCTTCATCGTCAGTAACCCAGTGGTTCAGACCAACGCCACAACCATAGCACTTGACGATGCCACGACCATCAGCATTAACGACGCTGGTGCCGTGACCATCGCAGTAACGAGTAGGTTCAGTGCGGCGGGTAATTCCACAGGGCCATTCTCTGTGGTTGTTGCCGTACCCGTGGGTAAGGGCTACGTGATATTGGTGTCCAGCCCGGGCATGTTCATGAACTCCATGACTAATGAGACGGGTAATGCGGAATTCCTGAGGGCGTTGTGTGGTAATGGCACGGCGCTGTATCTGGAGAGCGCATTGGCAGGTAATCCCCAGGGTGTCGTCAGGGCTTGGCTATTAACGGCTTATACCTACGCATCCACCTACCCCATTAATTACCTAATTATTGTAATGCCGGTCATAATAATCATGGTAGTACTATTAATAAATGAGGCAAGGCATGGTGCCGAGGTATGAGCGCTCAGGGACTTAACGTGATTAAGCGCATTAAGGATGGTATTTCAAGGGTATTCATTGGTAACGAACCGGCAATACAGGTGTTATTGGCAACACTCCTCAGCGAGGGTCATGCACTGCTACTGGGTCCAATAGGCTCCGGCAAGACGACGCTGGCCAGGGCTTTGGCGTCGATAATAGGGGGTACGTTTAAGAGGGTTCAGGTGACTAATGAGACACTCCCATCGGACATACTGGGCTTCATAATTTACGCACCCGGTATGGAGCCCAGGCTTGTTAAGGGGCCCATCTTCGCAAACGTGGTCCTCCTCGACGAGATCAATAGAGCGCCACCGAGGACCCTATCGGCATTGATAGAGGCAATGCAGGAGAGGCAGGTAACCATTGATGGCACACCCCTCGAGCTACCCAGGCCCCACATGGTCCTTGCAACGATGAACATAGTCGAGGTTGAACTCGGCTACACTCAGGCACTGCCGATGGCGATACTCGATAGGTTCATGTCGAGTATATACGTGAGTTACGTAAGCGATGCCGAGGAGGTCATGATAATCAAGGATATTGATAGGATAGAGCATGAGTTATCAACGCTGGGTAGTATCACCAGCCTTGGTGAGGTTGCGAAATTAATAGATGATGTAAAGAACGTGTATGTTGATGACTCGGTGATCGGCTACATCATGGGCCTGGTTAGGGAGATTAGGAGCGATCCAAGGGTTCAGGTAACGCTCAGTACCAGGGCGTCCATAAGCCTCTTCAAGCTTTCAAGAGCCCTGGCCTACCTCGATGGTAGGGACTACGTACTTCCCGATGACGTTAAGGTGGCGGCGTACCCAGCCCTCATGCATAGGATAATCCTCAGGCCTGAGTATAGGGGTTCCGTAACGCCGATCAGCGTCATCAATGACGCATTGAATAAGGTCCCTGTACCCCACTACATACAGACCCCGGTGCGGTAAGGCCATGATAAGGGGACTCGGCAAACAGTGGGTGCGGGTGCTCGCCACATCACTACTTATAGTGGCGGCAGTGCTTTCGCTAGGTAATGCGGTGTTGTTCGCCGTATACGTAACGGCCGCGGCCATCGCATGGATTTACTGGGGTAAGTACCCAATACCGCTGTCCCTGGGCGTGGTCGCACTAACCTCGTTGGTCACGCCCCCAATGAACATCGCGTTGACGTCAGCATCGATAATGCTGATGGACAACGCCCTTAAAACGGGTAATGACAGGCCCTGGTGGTTCTACGCGGCGCCCCTCGCAACCTCGGCATTGCTCGCGGCGATTCTCAGGCAGTTCTACACCGCGGTCTCATTCGCCATACCATTAATCTACGTATTACTGATGTCGTTAATAAGCATCATTAGGCACCACACAGCCACTATTGAACTAAGGCCCAGCAGGAACCTACGCATTAACGCCGGCTCCGGACTGCTGTACTCGCTGACGGTAGTCACGAAGCCCCCACTCAGGGCGGTAGTGGAGGTTAAGGCCCCGGGGAGCCTCAGGGTAAGCCCAACCAGGCTCTACCTTAATGGCGAGGCCTCCATCAACGTGAACGCCAGGTACAACCTCGGCGGTGTTAAGAGGCCGAGGCTTGTCCTCACGTTCACCGACACACGCGGCCTCGTGAGGGTGAGGAGGGTCGTTAGGCACCCGAGAATCACCGTAATACCCAGGGCGAGGACTGCTATTCAATTCGCCAGGGGCTTACTGGCTCAATCAGCGTTGACGCTGGGTGCCGAGGACGTCCGTGAGGTTAGGGAGTACGTACCGGGCGACCCAATCAGGAGGTTGCATTGGAAGAAGAGCGCGAAATTGAATAAGTTAATCATCAAGTTACTGCAGGGCCCGGGATTGCCGGGCCCCATCATCCTGCTATCCTACGCAACAAGCCCTACACTGGTTGATAGGGTTGGGGAGGTCCTCGTTTACTTAACCGCTGAGTTGCTAACGAGAATCCCGAGGATAGAGGTCATCTCCGTGGATAGGGACGGTAAAGCCACTAATTACGTGCTCAGTAGAGATAATTATTTCGAAATGATTGAGAAAGCTTTGAACAAAATTGAAAATCTAAATATGAAGCTCGTTGGCGGTGGTGACTATGCGGATGTACTGGGCACCATTAAGTACTCAATACCCTTAAGGGTTAAGGGCATGGTTAAGGAGGGCGTCATAGTCATTGGGCAAGGATTGTTCGTGGAGCCAATATGCAATGCCTTTAAGGAGCGTGTAATTTGTATTTCCGTATAGTCCTTAATTCTTATTTCGAGGATAATACTTTAAATAATATTATATGAAATCAAAAGAGGTACATATCCAACGATGGTGAATGAACATGGTGAGATTACTGATGATGCTCGAGGGATTAAGCATCGCGCTTATAGTAATGCATTTCATAACGCCAAGTATTTACTACGTAATTGCGAGGGGCTGGCTAAGGCTTAGTAGCAAAACAGGCAGTAGGGATGGGCTTACCACCGAACCGCCATTTGTGTCAATAATAATACCAACGTATAATGAGGCTAAGGTAATAACTCAGAAATTGAGTAATATCTACCTGCAGGACTACCCGAGGGATAGGTTTGAGGTCATTATTGTTGACTCAGGGAGTACTGACGGAACAATGGATTTAATTCGTGAGTGGGTTAAAGGTCATGGGGACATTAACGTTAGGGTTATTGAGGAGGGTGTTCGAATGGGCAAGGCCCACGCCCTAAACACGGCATTGAGGAACGCCAAGGGCGACATTATAGTGATTACTGACGCTGACTCAACCTGGTTAAGGGACTCCCTTAGGAATGCCGTTACCTGGCTTGTGAATGATTGCGTTGGTGCTGTTTCCTGCAATAAAGTACCGAGGACTAACAAGGACGTTGAGACTGAGTATAGGAATTACTACGGCTTGCTTAGGATTGCCGAGAGTAGGAAGTTCTCATCAGCCATATTCCATGGAGAATTGGCTGCGTTTAAGAGGGATTTACTTGAGAAAAT
This sequence comes from Vulcanisaeta souniana JCM 11219, assembly GCF_026000775.1. Classification (GTDB taxonomy): domain Archaea; phylum Thermoproteota; class Thermoprotei; order Thermoproteales; family Thermocladiaceae; genus Vulcanisaeta; species Vulcanisaeta souniana. The sequence continues at coordinate 1,680,064 of NZ_AP026830.1, forward strand.
TGGTGGTTTTCCCACGGATCTTGGCGCCGATGATAGTCACACGGCCGGCTTAATATCAATGATGGGTTATAGGGCTATTATCCCCGAGGATGTTAAGTGCATTGAGTATGTGCCGAGTAAGGGCTACTGGACGTGGAGGATCAGGAGGGCCCAGCATTTAATCCAGCACTTCCTAAGGTTCCTGAGGTACGTGTTAATTGATGGTAGGGACCTACCCAGGGATTACAGGCAAATAATGCTCTATGAATCATACCTACACCTGGTCAATCCCTGGCTTTTCGTAGTAGGACTTGTATTGATAATCATATCTGCAATACACGGCGCCTTAATACCCATTGCACTACTACTGATTGGAGCCGCCCTACTGGTCATTAAGATATTCAGGACCTGGGTAATGACCCAGGTAATACTCGTGGCGGCCGCCATTAGGAACCTGTGGAATAAGGAGTTGGTATGGAGGAAGATAGAGAAGTGACTAGGGTTGCGCCCATAATTGCGCCGCTCGCAATACTCGCATCATTGGTGATGCTCAATTACGTGATCAATGGTCTACCGTACATACCCGACTCCTGGGTCCACATAGCCCACTCGGAAACCCTGCTGAGGACGGGTTATCTCTTCGGTCCATCACCAAACCCATCAATGGTAAGCTACAACTACCAGTGGCCCACGGTAAACCTACTACTCGCCCTATCACAGTCTGTGCTTGGTTTGAGCCCTCTACAGTCGTTTTATGTAGTGAGCCTCCTAGCGTCACTATCCATAATACCCTTCGTATTATTCGTGATGAGATTAACGAGGAGTAACTCCGTGACCCTAATCACGGGCTTACTATTCGCGGTATTAAGCGTTAAACTCCTCGTTGATTCATCGGTAATGAAGGAGACGGCTGCCCAATACCCATTCTACGCCTACCTACTGGCCACGTACATGGCATTAACGGATAGGAAGCACTTCAGGCAGAACCTGGTGGTTATGGTCCTGGCCTTCGTGGCCATACTCTTCGCCCATCACTTCACGCTATTAATGGCGCTGGCCTACACCTTCATAATCTCAATAACAGTATTAGTAAGTAACTACCTGAGTGGTGAGGATGCCAGGCGTGGACTTTACGTATTAATCACTGTAATAGCCCTGGGCCTACTCACCTATTACTGGTACATGGACTACTTGAGGACATTCAGCGTCACGGGCTTCGTAACGCCAGGCCTAATCTCAACGCCAATCCTCATAGCCCTCCTCCTAATTGACTACGTAACAATGCGCAGGGGGTCGCGAATAGCGATCTACACCACACTGTCGATGATTGCCCTCGCATTAATAGCCATGTTCTCAATCGGCAGGCTCCAACCCTACATATTGGAGGGATTTAACAGGGCTGTGGTCCTATCATCGATACCTTACATACTACCAATCCTCATGGCCGTACTCTACCTAGCCCTTTACGGACTTGAGAGGCCCGTAATTACCATTACCACGATAATATCGCTCGCCATACTACTCTACGTCCTACTCATGGGCAACAACCCACTGGAACTGCTCTTCCTCTCCAAGTCCCTGGACTTCGTTATGCCCTTCCTACTAATACCAACGGCACTGGTGATTACCTGGACCACGAGACGCAGATTACCCCTTAAGGTCATTATCTACGTACTCACGGCGGCCATGGTAATTTCATTACCCATGTTCGCCGTACTAACCCTATACACGTACTCACTGCCAACTTCATCAACCCTCACCGTCTACAGAATGATTGATTACAAAGAATTAAATGCCGTAAATTCCCTAATACCGAGAAACTCCACACTCTACTCACCAATCAGCTATGAGTCAATGATAATGTTCATGACAGGGATTAACTCCTCAGACCCAACCACCCACCTGCTCCATGGTGAGGCACCACCGGGTTTACTCATGCTCACCCAAAGGAACCTAAGGATTGGCTTCCTCTACGGCTCGGGCTATGGCATGGTTAACATACCCAGGAACTACCTACTCAACACCCTGGCGGGTGATGACCTGGTATACTCGAGCAGGACCCTATGGCTTTGGACAAAGCCCTAAGGCTCAGTCGTTAATTCACCAGCCCTAATCATATAAAGCCTATCCGAATTCCTAATCAGGTACTGGTCGTGGGTCGCCACAAGCACAACCCTACCCAACCCAGCCTCCTCCCTAAGTATCCTAATTAACAACTCTACGTTGGCCCTGTCGAGGCTATTCGTTGGTTCATCCATAATGAGGAACTCATGATCCCTGGCTAGGGCTACCGCTATCGAGGCCCTCCTCCTCTCACCACCACTCACCTGCCCAGGCCTCTTATCAAGAACATGCCCAATCCCAATCAACCCACTGACCCACCTAATCCTCTCCTCAATAACCCTATTACCAAGTCCCTGAACTCTAAGGGCCAGCCTAAGGTTCTCCCTAATCGTCAAACCACTCACCAGTAGGTCGTCCTGGGGCACGTAGGAGACTAGGTTAACAACTTCACGGGCCCTCGAGTCTGCGTAAATGTCGACGCCGTTTATTAAGACCCTGCCCGAGTCAGGCCTTAGGTAGCCGGCTATTATCCTCAGTAGTGTCGACTTACCACTACCGCTCGGCCCAGCTATGCATGTTATTGAGTTTGGCGGCGTGTTAATGCTGACGTTCCTTAATACTGCGTAATTGCCGAGGGACTTCGATACATTGATCACGCTAATACCGAAATTAATCAACATCGATCACCCTAGACCTAATCACTAAATGCATTATTATTAGTAGCAGGAGGGTGGTGATGAGGGCGACGGTATATGGGTAGTGATTACTCACGGCAATTAGGTAAATTGGTTGATTCATGATCCCTAATTTCATGAACCTAGTCATGAGCGGCCACAGGTAGTTGGCCGTTAGGAACCCAAGCGCCGTGGAAATTATATACGTGACTATGATCGGTAGGTCAACCAGTAATGCCATGTTTAAACCGTCAGCCCTGTTCAATCTCAAGTATGTGATTAATTCCCTGTTAACATTAATTGAGTATTCGCTGATCCCCACTACACCGATGGATACTATGACCAGGAGACTAATGATGATCCCAATGAATGTACCAATGCCTATCTTCAGGGCATTAATTAATGCCTCAGACCCAGAATTGGGGGTTAGCGGCGTTACCTTCGTGAAGTAATTATATGCATGCGTCATTAACTCGCTCATTACCACGGAATAGGGCGTCAGCACCACGGTCACGTTTAGCCCAGGCCCTATGTATTTACTCACGGTGTAGTATACCGAACTCATGATAATAACAATCCTATACGTATTACCTAACAACGAAATTGGGGTGGCACCGCCCCCCACTGTTGAGTAGGCCAATGAACCATTCATGTAATAAATCAATAAGTAATAATTACTTACTAACGAACCATTGGGCCACTCCACAGTAACCCACTCACTCGGTATTGCATATGTCGTGTTGATGACCCTCGGTATTGAAACACCCACCACCCTAATGGTGTCATTACCACTTAGTATTACTGGGAGGAACCAGGTGATTGCCGACTCATTATATGCAATCACGTAGTACACGCCGAACGGTAATGCCAGCGTAGTGTTGGTAAGTGGCCCGTTAAACACCGTGTGATTCATGGAATCCAATACCGCCAGGTAATCATTGCTCATGTTTGTGATTATCCTCAATTCATAGACCTGATTCACCCTACTTATTAATTCATAACTCGCGTTGATGTATATTGCATTAACTATGGGTGATGGTAATGAATCCAGGCGCTGCGCCATGGTTATGTTTAAGATAACCTCATAATTGAGTTGTGGATATCTAGATGAGGTTATGATCCCGGTAACCGTTAGATTATCCGTGATGCCCTTGAAAGAGGTTATAATTAGCTCATCGCCAACCTTAACATGTAGCTCCTCAGCTAATTTATAACCAACCAACGCACCCCGGCCCAAGTCAGGCTGCGTAGCGTTTATGCTGTAATAACCAATACAACCTGGTTCAATACCCCTAATGATTGCTGGGGTTTCATTCACAATCGACGGTACTATGACCTCCGGCACGGCTGTCACGCCCATGTCCCTGAGGGAGTAGGCCAGGTTTATTGGTACCCAACTCGTGAATATGGATATTGACTCACCCTTCTTAATCGTAGCATTGCCAATATTAAGGAGGAATAGTTGCGGTAGGTAATACATGGCTAACATCGTGGATATAACCAAGCCCAGCGCCAGGGCTACGAGGTAGATAGATAGCACAGTTACGGCCAAGCCCCTAGGGTAGAGAGGCATACCTACGCACCCATACAATTCCCTCTCCAATGTATGTAACGCATGCAACGCAGGCCAGGGGAATTACCACCGGCAATGCGCTTGTTATGTCAATGCCGTAATTAGCAATTGGTATCAAATTCAGTGTCGTCAAAACCTTCATAAGCACCAATACAAGGGCCACCGCCACGGAGACCCCCAATGCAAATGAGTATATGGAGATAAGGAACATTAATAGCGCGATATACGTAGTGGCGCTTAGGCTCGACCTAAAGATGCTAATTATGGCCTTAAGATCATCCTTCAAGCTCCTTATTAGGCCATTAACCATGAATATTGACGTCACGATGAAGACTATGGTTAATGAGGTAATTATTAAGTACGTTATGGAGTTTATGAAACTAATGGCATTAATTACTATGGATCTTAAATATGGGGTTGCCGTGGCAATCAACGACCCTACGTATGTATTAAGAATATTCATTAGTAACTCATACGTTGTTAATATGGCCATGGGTATTGCAGCATTCACTATCAACAACCTAAATGAATTAATATCCCTAATGAAGAACCTAACCGATGCATCAATTACATAAATTAGGCGATACATATTACCACTTAATCAACGCATTTAGAAATTAATTTATTAAAGCTTTAAACCCACGATATGGGCATTAAATCCCTAACTACCGTCATAACCAAGTCTCCTAGCCAATTCGGTGAATACCCACCAATCAGGCCTTGCGTCACCCAGTAAGTCAACCATTCTCCCCGTTAATTGCAACCTCCTCTCCGTATACGTGAACGCGCCGTAATCCCCAAGCCACTCCTCTAACGATAGTTCCTAACCCATTGGCCTGTAAAGCATTGCATACTGCTGCTTAAATCTGAATCACGTGAGTGAATAAGGCGGTGATTAGTAAAATAGTGATTAGTAGTATTGTACCCATTGTTAGGTAATCCCTGGGTTTATAATTCCCTGGGTTATAGACGAGTAGGTTTGCCGGGTGGCTGAAGGGCGTTAGGAATGTGGTTGTGGAGGCCATGGCGACCACCGTCACTGCTAGTAACGGGTTTGGGTATGTGAGGGCTATTGGAGTCATTATTGATGCGGCACTCACGTTGTTTACGAAGTTGGCTATGAGCGCGGTTATTAGGAATAGTATGATTAGGGACTTGGGAAGTACATCGGCTATTACCATTGATAAGCCGCTACTGCTCATTGCGTAGCCCAGGGTTAGGAAGGACGCTATGAATATTAGTACAGACCAATCAATGTATTGGTAAATCCTCCTATAATTAACTGCACCGCTAAGCATCAAAACGACAACGCCGGTGAGGAAGGCCAGGGCAATGTCCACGCCGAATAACGAGGCAATCGTGGCCCCGACTAGGGCCGCAACGGATAAGGCGCCCTTCCTAACATCAAAGAGCTTGGCACCCCTAGTCCTGAGCGGCACCAATCCGTAATCACCCATGAACTTGGCAATACTCTCCTCATCACCCATGAGGAGTAGTGCATCACCGGGCCTAAGCATTACGTGGGATATCCTGCCATATATCCTCCTACTCCCTGTGGAAATACCAACTATCTTAACTCCATACTTATTCAGAACGTCTATGTCGGATATCGTGTAATTAATTAAAGGCGATGAACTGGTTATTAATGCCTCAACAACCTCCTTACCCTCAACCTGCTCTGACTGGGGCGCCAGGGCTAATCCCTTTATTGATGAGATTATTGGTAGTTTGTCCACGGGGACCTCCATTATCAACGTGGTTCCACCATGAACCCTACCAGCCCTGGATAACCTCCTTGGTAATACTGACCTTATCTTAACTCCATACTCCCTCTCAACCTCACGCTTGGTCTTCCCCACCAACTCGCAATCCTCATTTACCTGGGCCTCAACCACGTACTCACCAATCTTCAGGTCATCAACGCTGGCAACCACGCTTTCCCTATTTGGTAGTAGTAAGTATATGAGTAGTAGTGCTGGTATGCTTGCGAAAACTATTACCAGGCCTATGTTTAGGAACTGAAATATTGACAAATACCTACCAAGCCTCTCGTACCAAAGCTGGTCAATTATCAAATTCGTACTGGTACCAAATATTGTATACCTACCGCCAACAATAGCCGCATAGGAGAGCGGGAGTAGGTACTTGGATAATTTCTTGTTGTGGTTCCTCGACACCGCGTACATGAATGGTATGAATATGGAGACCAGGGCCACGTCACTCATGAACCCCGACAACAACGACACTATTAATATCACGAATACCAGGAACACGTACTCATTCCTAAACACCCTATCCAACTCCCCAGCTAACCGATCAAGGAAACCCGACTCCTCAAGGGCCTTGCTAATCACCATTATACTACCAAGCACGACAACGGTTGTGGAACCAATAAATGACAGGGCCTTCTCAGCGCTTATCACACCGCCGATTATGAGCAATACCATGAGGAGCACGCCCACCACGTCATACCTAACAACACGGCTCAGCAGTAACACCACAGCCAGCACCAGTACAGTTAATACGTAGTACTCACTAAATGAGAGAACAACCATTGATTTTTAAGTGGTCGGTAAGGGTATAAGTTTTTCTTGTATTGCATTAAACACCGTGGGTCAGGTAATCAATCCTACCGCCATCAGCCACCACGGTCTGTCCCGTAACGTACCTAGCCCTATCGCTGGCCAGGAAGAGCACCACGTTGGCGATGTCCTCAGGCACACCAGTGGTGCTTAGCATCGTCCTTGACCTGACCAGCGCCTTCGTCTTCTCAACTTCCTCGGGAGCCCTATTGGCGGTGGTCATGTCGGTCTCAATCCAACCAGGCGCAACCGCATTAACCCTAATACCATACCTCCCAAGATCAAATGCCATGCGCTTCGTGAGTATTATCACAGCAGCCTTAGTTATAGCATAGTATGTAGTGCCCTCCCAAGCCGTTCCTATACCCGCGTTTGAGGCTATGTTGATTACGACGCCCCTAGTCCTCCTCAACTGAGGCAGGAACTCAAGGGCAGTGTAGATTATTCCCTTAACGTTGATATCAATCATCCTATTAAACAACCCCTCATCATACGATTCAAACTGCATTAAGTACATAACCCCGGCATTATTAACGAGAATATTGACGTCACCAAGCCTATCCCCCACGATCTCCGCAGCTCTCCTAACTTCATCCCTACTCGACACATCGCATTTAATGGCCAGAATCCCCATTTTCTCGAGCTCCCTTGCCTTATCATCACTCTTGGCGTAGGTTACGGCCACCCTGGCGCCCTCCCTCAAGAACGCCTCGGCAATAGCCCTACCAATGCCCCTACTGCCACCCGTAACCAGAACCACCTTATTACTGAACTCACCCATACAGGGCCTAGGTATGCCCAAGTACTTATAAGAATTAATTAAACATGTAATAATAAAATGGAATTCCTCGTACCACTGAGCCCAGTGAGAATTGGAGATAGGGTGTTAAGTAATGCAAGGGCTTCAATAAGCAGTAAGTATGTTTTCATAATTGGCGTTGGACCTGACGGTAGTTATGAGGAGAGGCTGATGGAGATTAGCAGTGATGATGCCAAACAGGTAATCAGTGGTAATATGAGTTACTTCAGGGACCTACTTGATAAATTAGATGAGTTGGTAATTAATATTGGGCATGAAGTTGGCGTCGACATTAAAATAAGGAACACCAGTTCTGGGGATCCCATTCAGTACTTGATTAATAGGCTCAGTAACCATGATGAGTACCTTAGGTTCACTGGTGATGGTTGGAGGAGGATCCTGGATTCAATAGGGCTCGGCAGGACGAGCAAGGGACTCACCGGTAGTGATAGGATTTACGTGACGCATAGCGGTAATAATATAACACTTAACCTGGTGGCTGAGCCCATCGAAGGCGGTGTAATCGAGGTCACCACTTACACGGAGGGCAAGGCCACGGGTATAGTTAGGGTTAGGGCTGGCGAGGACGTGGTTGTTAAGACGGACATCAGGTCCCCATCATCGCTAATAATACTGTCCCAGGTAAGGGATCCTCATCAATTAGGTGAGGGGCTGGCTGACCTACTCATTAATGTTAGGGGACGCGTCATTAATGCCGTGAATGAATTGCTGAGTATAATGAGGACCCATGGCGCAGTACCATGATCCTTCGTAAAGTAATGCTTAAAGCCCTACTCAGTACGTTGTTAATCGTGACGAGTGAGCAAGCGGAGGTCCTAGGACTCAGAAGAAGCGGTGTAATTAAGGGTAAGTACGTGGACCTAGTTGTCTACATGCCTAAGGGTGGTAACGAACTCTTCATAAGCGGTGTTATTAAGTGCCCCTTCACAGGTAAGGAGTTTAGGCTATACGTGACTCCGCATACTGACCAGGTAAAGCTGGGCTTCGTGCAGCACCTCAGTGGTTTCAATGATCATGTTATTAGGACAAAGGAGTACAGGCAGTGGCTAAATGTTAGGGTTGAGTCCTACTCAAGAAATTCATTCCATAGGAGGAGGTACTTCGTATGCGCCAGGTGTGGTCATAAAACCACGAGGTTCCCAGATGCACTGCTACACCTAATTAGGGTTCACGGTTTCCTCACAAGGTTTCCATAAACAATACTTAATAACCAAACCACTATAAACTATTAATGGATGATTTTGGCAATAGGGTTCAGGAGTTGATTGATAGGTACACTAGGATTTACCTGGGAAGAACTGGAAGATCCAGGGAATTATTTGAGAGGGCTAGGAGGGTTTTGCCAGGAGGAACGACATACCAAATAAGGCACTTCTCCCCATACCCGGTGTACATAACTAGGGCCAAGGGCGTCAGTGTTTGGGATGTTGATGGTAATGAGTACGTTGATTACTGGATGGGTCACGGAACCCACATCCTAGGTCACTCACTGGACTTCGTGATCAAGGCAGTCAATGAAGCATCCCACGAAGGAACCCACCCAGGCTACCCAAACACAATTGAGGTGGAGTACGCGGAACTACTGACGAGGGTTGTACCTAATGTGGACATGGTTAGGTTCTCAAATAGTGGTACTGAGGCTAATATGTATGCCGTTAGATTAGCTAGGGCATACACTGGGCGTAGGTACGTGATTAAGATGGAGGGTGGTTGGCACGGTGGTTATGACGGCCTACACGTAGGTGTTAACCCACCGTTTGAGGGGCCCGAGAGCCTTGGCCTGCCCGCGGAGCACATTAAGTACACACTGGTGGTTCCATTCAATGATCTTAACGCCCTTGAGAAGACCCTAAGGAGCTTTGACGTGGCCGCAGTCATTATGGAGCCAGTACTAGGCTCAGGCGGCTGCATAGAGCCGCAACCAGGTTACCTAAGGGGCGTTAGGGAATTGGTGGATAGATACGGTGCCCTGCTCATACTTGATGAGGTCATTACGGGCTTTAGGCTAGCCCTTGGCGGCGGTCAGGAGTTATTCAATGTCAAGGCCGACATGGTAACGCTTGGAAAAATAGTTGGCGGTGGTTACCCGGGCGCTGGTGCCATTGCCTCTAGGTCGGAGATCATGGAGTTACTTGACCAGGTTAAGAGGCCGAGTTCCAGGTCCAGGAGTTTCCACGGGGGTACATTCACGGGGAATAGGGTGACACTGAGCGCGGGTTACGCATTAATAAATTACCTAAGTCAACACAGGGCTCTTTATGAGGAATTCAACAACCTATGGGACTTGGTGAAGAAGGAGCTGGATAAGGCTTGTGAGGCGCATGATAGGCTTTGCTGGACGACCGGCGTTGGTGGTATGGTTGGGCTTCACTTCACCAGGGAGAGGCCGTTAAACGCCAGGATGGCCTATGATGGGAGGATCAATGAGGGGCTATACCAATTAATGCATTTGTATATGAGGACCAGGGGCATCCTCTACATGACGGAACACACCGCGCATTTACTACCCTCAATGATACACACAGGGGGCCACGCAAAAACCCTCATAGGGGAATTCAACAACCTGCTGGATGAGGCAACACATAGGTAAGGCAGTGATCACTCTGTAACTATGTCATAATCCAAGTTCAACTTAATACCAAACCTATTGATAAGGTTGCTTAACGTGAATTGAAGCATTGCCCTGTCATCATCACTAATTCTCCTATCGGCAATCGCGTGATTGTCCTGTGGAAATGACTCATCACCAAATCTAACATTATGGGGTAGCACGTAATTGAAGCAGTCAATAATTGAGTCGTTGAGTTTCACTAAAGTCTCAAGGTTTCTCCTGAGCATTTCATCGACCTTCCTGGCCCTCCCAGCAATACTCATTGATACAGGCCTCCCACTATTCTCCTCAATGTCAATACGTTGCACCTTAAGCGCATCACTAAGGGTCTTCGCCTCTATTACGTACTTATTCGGGTCAAAATTAAACACCAGGGTGAAGATTGGGATCCTCTCATCCATCTTCCTAAAGAGCCCCGCGATCTTGTTAATCATAGTGTTGGTCCTGTTGGTGTCCGTAAGCGTCGGTCTAAGCACAACAACAGCCCTGCCAACACCATACAGGGCAATTAATGTGTACCTCTTGTCAAAGAATGGCGCGGTATCCACAATGGCCACATCAAACAAGCCATCAATACCACCCCTATGAAGTACTTTCCAGACCATCTTACCAACATCCATATTTTGATTCTCTGCAAAGAATTCGTCGAAGCCCTCGCCGGGCGATAAAACAGCGACCTCGTTGAATTGAGGATACAGTTTGATTTCATCATCATAACTCTTGACCTGCCTCCCATAAATTATGTAATTCCTAATATCCACATTACCATGCTCATCATCCCTAATCATATCCATGAGCGTCCTACGTTCACTAAGTAGCCTCTGATAGGTTAGGTCGCCAAGCATCCTAAGGGTTAGTCCTGCCGTTGGATCCATGTCGATAAGCAAGACCCTGTAATTAGGTGGTAGTACGTAGGAGAGCATTAGGGATAACGTAGTCTTGCCGACGCCGCCGGCTGCGGAAATAATGGGGATAACCACAGTCATAATCCTCTTATTAGAAATAGAGGGAACTATTTAAAATTTAATTCAATAAGTACATACGTGGACATAATTGAAGCAGTAAGAAGGATCACAGTAAGTACTTGCCAAAGGGAGACGTGTTTCCAGGACTACATAGCTACACTAATGAACGCAAGGACCAGGGTAGTAATCAATGGGGTGGAGGTTGATGTGTACGGAAATGATATTGCGATTGAGATCAAGGTCAATCCAAGGATATACGATGGAATCGGACAGGCACTAACCTACAAACGACTACTGGGTATTAGGGAAGTATGGCTCATACACATCTTCACCTATAGAGCGGACGCGCAGCAATGGTGCAAGGAATTAGGCAAGATACTGAGTGGGTTGGGCATAGACTACGCTGTAATAACACCGAGCCATAAGTGCATAAATAATGAGTAACTAATTACCATTGCCACACGTGCTGGCCTTGTTACCCTCCGCACAATTAATAATCCTAACCAAGCGATCCCTAACCGAGCCCAGGAAAACCCTAGCCCTAACCACAAGGCGATTAAGCAACACCCTCAACAAGCCACCAACCCTAACCAGTAAGACCCAGGTAATTCGCAAAGCCCTCATTAATTGGGCGCTCAATTCATTAATAATGGGCCTAATACGATTAGTGACACTGTTAAAATTAATATCATCAACAGGCCTTGCATTAACAATTGACAACCTCGGTTGATTACTCAGCGGCATGGATCTCAACTCATTCTCGGCATCCTCAAATCTCTCAAGCCCAATTAACGCCGCCACCTTAGCAAGCCTATACCTCTCATTACCTGGGTCAAGCTCCAAAGCCCTCTCTAACTCGGGGAGGGCCTCCTCAAAGCGACCAAGCTTTAGAAGGGCAATGCCGCGTGAGTAATGCCTCCTTGCCTCACTGGGTTCTTGCCCGTTGCCTTGAACAACACCGTAGGTTTCCTCCTGTTTCACGTTAATTATTTCAATTCCAAGACTTATAAATCTTTGCCATGGTAAACAGCCAATAAAACAATGCGAAACCCCATTTGAAACCAAGGGAAAAGTGGGAACTCACGACCAATACCTAGCCAACTCCTCCGCGGTGAGTATGGGAAAGAACCTCCTCATGTTTGCCAGAGACCTCTCATGAGCCTCCCTATCATATGACGACACGGCATTTGAAACAATGACAGGCACAAAACCAAGGGCATAGGCATGCCTCGCACTGGTCTCCACACCAATCTCGGTGGCAATACCCGTGAACACAACCGTGTACCTCCCCGAATTCCTAAGCAGTAACTCCACGTTAGTCCCCACAAAGAGCGACCAAGTATTCTTATTAATAACAATGTCACTTGGTTGGGGCTGAACAATCAAATCCATCTCCTCAGGCCTGAAACCACCCCTCCATTGCATGATTTTTGCCGTAACGGGCTCAAAGCCGCTTGGGAACGGGGTTATCCTGGTGAATATTATTGGCACCCTAACCCTCCTCGCAGCCTCAATCACAGTACCCAACGCCCTCTGGAACTCATCCTTATTGAATATACCGTTAAACAAGGCCCTATGCACATCCCAGGCAATCAACACGGAATTACCTGGTTTCAGTAAATCCCTAAGCACATCCTGACTAACCATCGAGGTAATAGGCACATCCCAGGCCCTATTTAAGCCTTGTTCACGCCAGGGCACACACGCAGTAAGTTTAATTTACCTAGTACAAAGACATAGGGCACTGGGTTTAATGGGACTCATTGAATGCATAATAATAAGCACCCTAAAGAAACTCGGGAGGACCAGCCTGGATAGACTTGCAAAGATCGTATTCCTGGTGGACAGATTCGGAGACCTCCAGGCCCTTAACTGGGACAGAATAGACCTAGTAATAACAAGCCCAGACCTAATTGGGACAGTGGAACAATTGACAAGGAACGGGGTCATAAAGAACATAGGAGACTTCCTGACACTGGCGAACAATGACTACGACCCAGGCTGCGGCTGGATAGGGAACACCGTGGAATCAACAATAAACTACGTACTCGAGAAATACGGCCAACTAAGCGACGGCGAACTAGACGACATAGTGGAATCCGTATACGAAGGTGTCTACTAATGACACTAATACTGGGCATAGAGTCCACGGCACACACCTTCGGGATAGGCATAGCCAGCGAGGACGGGATACTGGTCAATATCAACGACACGTACACACCACCACAGGGAGTGGGCATACACCCAAGGGCAGCCGCAGACCACCACGTAATGGTAGGACCACGACTACTCAAGGAAGCCCTAGGGAAACTGGGCATAGCAATAAGGGACATTGACGCCGTAGCCTTCTCCATGGGCCCAGGACTCGGCCCCGCCCTAAGGATCGGCGCAACCCTGGCAAGGGCAATAGCCATTAAGTTCAGCAAGCCACTGGTGCCCGTACACCACGGCGTGGCCCACGTCGAAATAGCCAGATGGTCCGTAAAGTTCAGGGACCCACTGGTCCTACTCGTGTCCGGAGGCCACACAATGGTCATATCCCACTCCGGGAAATCCTACGGAGTCTTCGGCGAAACCATAGACATAGCCGTCGGCAACGCCCTAGACTACTTCGCAAGAAGAGTCGGACTACCAAACCCAGGCGTACCACACCTGGAGGAATGCGCAGAGAAGGGTAGTAAGTACATACCACTGCCATACACCGTGAAGGGACAGGACGTATCCTTCTCCGGACTAGTCGAGGAGGCCCTAAGACTCGTTAGAAAAGGCATTACACTACCCGACATCTGCCTAAGCCTTGTTGAAACGGCGTACTCAATGCTCGGCGAAGTGGTCGAGAGAGGACTCGCACTGACGGGCAAGAGGGAACTGCTACTGGCTGGTGGCGTGGCGAGGAGTAGGAGACTCAAGTCAATAATGGAGTGGATAGCCAATGAATTCAACGCAAAACTGGGCATAGTACCACCAGAGTACGCAGGAGACAACGGAGGAATGATAGCACTAACAGGACTACTCGCCTACAAAAGTGGAATCACCATAGACCCAACCGAGGCAGTAACAAAACAAAGATGGAGACTAGACGAGGTAGAAACACCCTGGTTCGGCAAAGAACCCTGGCTCAATAAATAATTACTACAATGCATAATAAGGTGACGACAACCGTATAAGTTTTGTAGAGAAAACAAAAAGAATTGAATTTTTAACGAAACAGTTTAAGGCATTAGTCGTATTACGAGGTTGCCGTCACTGTGAATGGGTACGTCTGCCCGCTAACGGTTGTTATATAGCCACTGTATTGAATGCCTACCTGCGCGGCCTGTCTTCCGCTGCATGTTGCAGTTATTGATGATTGCTGAACGCCTAAGTATATGCTGCTTACTCCTGTGAAGTTACCATTTGAGCCGGCTAACTTAATTACTAGTAGTTCACCCTGTGTACCGGCAGGTATTGAGAGTGGTTGGTTGAACACGCAGCTTAGACTACCGAGTGTGAAGCCGTTAATACCAATGGCTGCAGATGATGGGTTACTAACAAGCAGCGAAAGATAAGCATAACTATTAGCAGTAGCATTTATATTTGCAGTATTGTTTAAACCAACTGCCTGTATCTGTAATGTCGCGGTCTTTGACGCGCTACCTGCTAGGCCGAAGACCCATACGGCGACTGCCACTGCCAGTGCTATTGCCACGGCTATGAGTATTATCGTAGCCACTACGTTGGATATACCCTTTCTATTCATTTTTGTTGCCATACGTTTGTTGGTCTTTCAACTACTTAATAAATTCTAGCGTGTGTTTGTTGCTGTTTTTTCTATTCCTATGTGGCTCTTTTTACATGAGTAGAATTGAGGGATTTATTGCCTTGTCCTTGTTTCTGTTTCTTGTTTTCTGCTCCTCTTTTCCTGGATATTTCATTTTCTCCTTAGCTTTTATTCCCCAATTAGGTATTTAAGGTACTTACTGCCCTGCTCATGGTTATTAGGGCATTGTTTATTTGGTAGAAGCCCATTGTTGCTGTTATGTTGCCGGCCACGGCTATGAACTTCATGGTTATGAATACCGCCAGCGCTGGGTTTGTGATTGGGTACCTGAGTGTTATTAGGTATATTAGGGCTATGGTTGCTTCATATGTTATGAAGGCGAGGGTTGCGGCTACGTAGCTGTTTAAGTGCATTGTTGTGGCGTAGTTGTTGAGCTCCACCATTTTGAATACGGAGAAGTCTATGTAGCTTGTTAGTAGGTCTAGGGTATTTGCCAGTGTTGCAATGATCAGTGGGTTTACCTGGTGGTTATTATTCATTATTGAATTCTCTTTCTACACATGAGATATAAAAGTATTGTTGGGAAGATTTACTGAATTAACCAAATTAAACTAGCATAATTGTTAAAAAGAGGTAGAATTTCAAAGTAGAAAGAAGCCAGTTTCAATTAGCCAACCAATCCCTAGGGCTTCCATCCCTTGAATGCCACGTAGTCACCCCTGTCATAACCGTCAATTGGGTATTCAACGGATTCGTTTGAGTACCTTGGGTGCCTAGTCAGTGTTTGGGCAACCTTAACAATTATGAAGCCGGCGTCCTCGAGCAATTTCCTAATCTCATCAACCGTGTGCCACCTGGCCTGCCTAACATACTCAATTGGGTATGGGTTCAAAGGCCTAACCCTGGCTATGTACGGGTCATCCCACGAGCCGAGGAGCTCGGCAAGCTTATAGAGTAGTCCGTAGGAGCCCTCGGCAATCACGTCGGCAACCACAATGTGTCCACCAGGCTTTAACACCCTGTAGGCCTCCCTAACTGCCTTAACATCATCCTTAACGTAGTCCAGCACGCCATTGAGTATCACCGTGTCGAAGGTGGAGTCCTCGAAGGGTAGCTCCTCGGCATAACCAATCCTAACATTAAGCCCCCTAGCCCTGGCAACCTCAGCCATTGCTGGGCTAGGCTCAACACAATCACTAATAACAATCCCATACCTAGTCCTGAGAATAAACTCAAAAAGCCCAGAGCCACAACCAACACTCAAAGCCCTACCTGGGTTGGGCTCAAGCATGTACCTTAGGAGCAAAATCTCGGACTCAAGCACGTAATTATTCCTTAGAAACCACGTGTCGTACTTACTGGCCTCGAACATAATAATCAACTTATTAATTATTAATAACAGTGTTTTAAGGATTACCTCGCACGGCAGTTGAGAGGCGGGGTCCGAAAAACCGGAAAAAATAAATCCTAAACAGAGGTACTACTGGTGCAGGGCCCGTAGCTCAGCCAGGTAGAGCGGCGGCCTCCGGTCCTAGGGGGGTAGCCGTAGGTCGTGGGTTCGAATCCCACCGGGCCCGCCAAATCTACGTTCTATCCTTTATCAACGCATCACAATTCAATGCCTTCTCTGCTACGGATGGCTTATGCACATGCCCATTGTAGTAGTTGGGTATGGCTTATTGCGAGCTTTATGGTTGAGTAGGATCCCCATGGTGTTCGAGTTAGGTTCATTAAATACCTAGTGGGTACTAAGAAGGACGCCAATAACCCCTGTACTTATTACGCATCTTTGTCAATCCACGTTCGTAGTGCAATACCTAGTCTCCTATATAATTCGATTAAACATTGTTTTGATTTGCCTTCATTGATTCCTGGGTCTAATGCCATTAGGAACTCAAGATCAAAACCTAGCCTGGTAGGGTCTGGGTTATCACCGTATTGCTCTGGTATTCTTTTGAACTCCGTATTTGCATAATTATCGAAGATCCCAGCTATTACGCTAAGTCTATTATTACTTAACTTACTTACGTCAAGTATTGGTAACGCTCTCCACTGACCAATATTTAACCTTGTTAGTGCTCCTTCGGTCTCCTCCCTATTAGCCAATATTATCAATAATCCAAATGTAGTGTTTAACCAGGTCACTAACGCTTTTTCTTTACTCGCATTTTCGTCCTTGAGCTTAACCATGAAGAACCTATTGGCTATTAACGGTTCATCGCCGTAAACAGTAATGACCCTCCAGGTATTCCACCTAACCCTATCGGGGACCAGTAGCCTAGACCTCAGTTTGATTATTCTCTCAGCCCTGGGCCCACTGCCCACGACCCACGCGTTTGGCTTAACGAGCATGGTCATCCTCAACTCCTCCTCACCACTGCAGAGCATGGGTACTGAATTGGGAATGGGGCTCTTCGGCAGTGCATTGCAGTCAACCCGTGTGCCACTACCGCAGGCTAGGTCTGCAACCTTGACTTCCTTAATTCTACGTATGAGTTCCTCGGGATCACCAACCCCATCAATGGCCCTCTTGATCTCATCCTCAAGGCCCAGTAATGCCCTAACTGCTAACGTGGCGAGTAGGTACGCGGCGGGTACCTGCGTGTAGAACGTTGCAAAGCCCTTCCTCGTCGCAATATCCCCAGTGATCCTGTGATAGACCCTACCTGCGAAATCGCGCCTAAGGAACGTCCTGTTTTGAGCAATGCCAACACCCTTATCAATCAAATCCCTAACCCTACCAGTAGCGTTTGACGGCAGTCTATCGAGAATCTCCCTTGCCAATCTAACGGCCTCCCTATAATCAATCTTCAGTAATTCATCAAGAGCCCTCTTGAAGCCCTCAATTGCACCGTATTTTTCCACATACACACTCAATGGCCCTAGCCTTGGGTGAGTGTTCCTAATGTGTTCGTAGAATGTCGCCGTTAGTAGTGATGATAGTGCTGCCTGGGCTAGGACTAGTTCCTCATCCCTCGGGCTTTGCATTCCATATAACCTGTACATAACCTCGTAAATACCCTCATACACCCCACGGTTTTTTAATGAATCAACGAAATTATTAATTACCTGTATGGTGTTTTCCAATTCCTCCTCAACCTCACTCTCCTGGATTAGGTACTCCACTGCGTACTTAATTACGTTGATTAATGTGGGTATATCAACGGCGAACCACTCGGTCAACAATTTCTTCCTCCCCAATTGCTGGATTATGAACTGAAGCAAGGAGCCCATCTTAACGTACTTGGGTACGATGATTTTTACGTTGAATTGCGACCTCTTGATTTGCTCCACGAGTTCCTTACCAGCCACATCACGGTACCTAATTGGGTATTGCAGGGCTATTGCTAAGTCGACAAGCCCCTGGTCAACCCTATTCCTTGCATCGCCCTCGGCATCAGGCGCCTGGTAGGATGCCTCAATGCCGATTATTAAGCCGTTGTGGAAGCACCTGATGTCTGGCCTACGCCTACCACTAACCCTCTCAGGCCTACAGTCAAGGCCCAACTCATTCAGTGCATCAGCAAGCCTAATATTGACCTTCTCCTCATGAACAAAGCCATTATTCACACCTCATCACCCTCCTTACCTTTACCTTACTGTTTTCGAACGCCCACTTTATTTGGTCCCTGTCGTTTATTTCCCGGCACTGTACTCGCTTCCTTTGGTGTTGTTGTCCTCTCATTGTGCCAAGCCTTAGACCTAGCGAGTACGGGCACTGCGCTGGTAAAAACGCTGGCCAAACTAATAAGCGCTTTTCTCAAGCAGTATACATACACCGCATTAAAACTTGACTAATTAGTGCGTTTTGGTGTAGATGTTCCTCGGAGGCGCATTAATCATCATCTGCAATGCATGTCCGTGAGTCATCAATTCCTGGAGCAATTCATTGATGCTGGCGGCAACCTCATCATACTCTATGAAATCAGGTAAAACACTAACAACCCTAAGAAAATACCTAAGAAAACGATCTTTACCGCTAAAGTAGTACTCAAGAGAACTTAATATGAGTAATGAGGCGTCTGGTGGTAAATTGGTGTGGGTTTAAGGTGGTACGAAAATCAGCATTAACCTGGAGGTATTGGCATTTATTGCTGTGTTTATGTTATTGTCCAGCCTCCATCGACCACTATTAGGGCTCCCGTAATATAACTCGCATCATCTGATGCCAGAAAGGCCACTGCGGATGCTATGTCCTCTGGCTCCGCAAGTCTTCCCAGTGGTATTATTTGTTCCATCATCTTTACTTGTTCCTCACTACCCGGCTGCATCGCGCCTGGCGTCCTAACGGAGCCAGGGGCTATTGCATTTACGGTTATTCCATAACGGGCCAATTCCAGTGCTAGGGCCCTTGTGAAACCTACAATGCCCGCCTTGGATGCGCTATAATGCGTTAATCCTGCGAAACCCATGATATTTCCTGCTACCGATGATATGCTCACTACCCTACCGTACTTCTGCTTAACCATGTATGGCACTACGGCCCTCGTCACGTTGAATGTACCGTTTAGATTTATGTTAATTACCTTATACCAGTCGTCAAACGTCATTTCAAGGAATGACTTGAATGGGTATATCCCGGCATTGTTCACTAGAATGTCGATGCGTCCATACGCGTCATAGACCCTCTTGGCCACGTCCTCGGCCATCCTTGGATCAGTAACATCGAGTCTCAATGCCATTCCCTGGCCGCCAAGGTTCCTTATCTCATTGAGGGTTTCATTCTCCTTGCCCGTTATATCCGTGACAACGACAGTAGCACCGTCCTTTGCCAACCTCAGGGCTATGCTCCTACCGATTCCTTGACCGGCCCCCGTGACTATTGCGACCCTATTCTTTAATGTGGGCATAATTATATTTTAATGATCCAAATATATAAGCTTTTCTACAACAAGTTATAATAATTAAATATTATTTCATTTTATTATAGATAGAAGTAATGCTTTATAGATTTTTATCTTTAATAACATGCCATTATTAACTACACATTCAACGCCCTGTCTCATAAATATGCAAATATCAAGAGTAGGTAATTTAAATGACACGTGTTCCTCTACGTAATTGGTTTATATGCAGGTCATTGAGGTACGTGATTTAGTTAAGATCTATAGTAATGGCGTAAAAGCCCTTGATGGTGTCTCATTGAGTGTGGATGGGGGGTGAAGCCTTTGCTATGCTTGGTCCTAATGGCGCTGGTAAGACTACACTCATGAGGATATTGACGACACAGATAAGGCCAACCTCTGGCTCGGCCTATGTGATGGGTTATGACGTGGTTAGGGAGGGTGATAAGGTTAGGAGAGTTATTGGTTATGTTCCTCAGGAGTTCAGTGTTTGGATGGATTTGACTGGTTATGAGAACCTACTCATTTATTCAAAGGTTTATGGAGTAACTGGTAATGAGGCGCGTAGGAGGATTAGGGAGGTTTTAGAGCTCATGGATTTAACAGATGCTGCCAATAGATTGGTTAGTACGTACTCAGGTGGTATGATAAGGAGGTTAGAGATCGCCGCTGCATTGATAATCGAACCTGAGGTTTTATTCCTGGACGAGCCAACGGTTGGTCTGGATCCAGCGGCCAGGAGACTTGTGTGGGAGAAGTTAATTGCGCTTAATAGGGAAGGGGGCATTACCATTTTCTTTAATTCTCATTACATGGATGAGATGGAGATGTACGCCGGTAGGGCTGCGTTACTTAATAGGGGTAGGGTTATCGCGCTGGGTACTATTGATGAGTTGAAGAGTTCTGTCAGTAATGACGTTGTTGAGTTCGCGGTTAATGACGCTAAATTAACCATGAAGGTATTGAAGGAGGTTAGTAATGGTGTTATAGATGTTAATATCATTGATGAGGATATTGTTAGGGTTATGGTGAGGAATGCCGATGAGTCATTGCCTATATTAATAAGTACTATTTTTAATCATGGTATATCGATAAGGAGGGTATCAGTACATAAGCCATCACTTGATGACGTATTCCTGAAATACGTCGGTAAGAGGATTAGTGAGATTGAGGGTAGTATGAGTGAGTTGAGGACTGTTAGGAAAGCTGTTATGAGGGGTTGAGTATGGGCAATTTCATTAATGCTATTCTTGCCTTTGTGGAGCTTGAGGCTCGTAGGCTTAAGTATAATAGGACTGAGCTTTATACGAGGGCTGTTCAGCCAATACTTTGGCTCGTTGTCTTTGGCCCCGTGATGGCTAGGGTTAGGGCATTACCCACCGGTGGTATTCCCTACATCGCATTCATAACGCCTGGCGTGATTATGCAGTCTGTGACCTTCGTATCTATATTCTATGGCCTAACAATTGTTTGGGAAAGGGAGTCTGGGATTTTGAAGAAGCTGCTGGCGATGCCGGTTTCCCGCGTGTCCATTATACTTGGTAGGTCCTCAGCATCAATAAAGGGCATTGTTCCAGTTCGTAATAATAATGCCAATAGCCATAGCATTAGGCGTTAGGATCGAGGCGAACCCAATTTATCTATTGCTTTCATTATTCATAGTGGTAATTACGGCCATTGGATTCTCAGCGTTCTCAATATGGATTGCCTCCTATATGAAGACTAGGGAGAGGTTTATGGGGATTGGGCAGGCAATAACAATGCCCCTGTTCTTCGCGAGTAACGCCATATACCCAATAAACATCATGCCTACGCCAATCAGGGTTATCGTACTCGTAAATCCACTGACCTATTCCGTTGACGCCCTGAGGAAATCAATGATAATAGGCTCCCTCAATGGGCTAACAATTGATTTATTGGCATTAATGATATTTGCGGTATTATTCATCATATTAGCGTCCATTGGATTTGGGAGAATGATTGAATGAGAGTTAACGTTGTGTTTAGAAAAGTATAGATATGAATAATCAATATATTAGTTTTATTTAAGTTCGTAGTATTAAATTAACTTATTGCTTTTTATCATATTACTAAGTACTAAAATATTTTTGTTATTCTACATTTGACGTGAAATACAGTTTATTATTCACTTGAATATAATAAGGACTGGTGATAGTATGGGTGGTAAACAGAAGAGGATGACGGTTTCCGTGTTCTCAGGAAGTGTGGATAGGTTAACCGGATTGGCCATGCTTGTTTCCGGCGCGGTGGCCATGGGTATGGAAGTTGAATTATTCCTACAATTGTGGGGAGCGTACACCTTCAGGAAGGATGTTATTCAGAAGAACATGAACTTCAGTGAGTTTCAGAACCTGGGTCCTGAGGTGGGTAGGAGACTGCAGGAATTGAAGTTGCCGTCATGGTTCGATTTATTGAGGGAAGCTAAGAAGACGGGTAACTTAAAGATCTATGTGTGCTCCACGGCGGCCGCTATATGGAACGCCAGGAAGGAGGATTTCGTTGACTTGGTTGATGACATAATAGGTGCAGGTGAGTGGGTGGATAAGATGTCTGAGGCCGACATAACACTCTTCGTGTAGGTGATGGAACATGAGCGAGACAAAGGGTGAATTAAGTCCGGAGGAGCTTAGGAGGCTCAAGCCAAGTAAGACTGTGGATGCCAGGGGCATGTCATGCCCTGGCCCCCTACTTGCTGCGAAGCAGGCAATAACCGAGGTGCCAATTGGAGGTATACTTGAGGTTCTTTCATCAGATCCCGGAACAAAGAGGGACCTACCTCTTTGGGCTAGGAAGATGGGGCATGTGTACCTAGGCACGATTGAGGAGCCAGGTTACTGGAGAATATTCGTAAAGAGAATGAAGTAATGGGTGGGGTGACATGAGATGGTTCTTAAAAAATCAAATCCGCAAATTCTTATTTTTACAACTAACATAATCTCAGACCCTGGGGTATGCTCGGCAGGTTTGATGCACCTGAGTTATCCTGCCCAGACCACAATCATTAAAGTCCCATGTTCATCTATGATAAGGCCCGAGTGGATTGCACTGGCGCTCGAGAGTGGTTTTGATGGGGTGTTCGTAGCTGCTGATGGTACGGACTGCCCATACCTAACGGATTGCACTAATAGGACCGCAAAGCGTGTTAGGGAGGCCCAGGAATTACTGAGCAATAAGGGTATAGAGCCCGAGAGGGTTAAGATGGCTGCCATATGCTCTGTATGTGGTGAGGCCTTTACTAGGTTGGTGAACGATTTCTATTCCAGATTAATGGAATTAGGGCCCATTAAGGTGAGAACACATGAGGAGTAATATGTCACGGAGGATCCTTGAGAAGGCGGAACCCACCCCAGGTCTGCTTAATTATGATGCTGTGGTGATAGGTGGTGGTATTGCGGGCATGGAGGCTTCGCTTGATCTGGCAGAAATGGGGTTTAAGGTATTGCTTGTTGAGAGGGAGCCCACTATTGGAGGCAAGATGTTCCTGTTGAGTAAGGTGTTCCCAACGCTTGACTGTGCAAGCTGTATTTCAACTCCTAAAATGGCCGCCGTGGCTCACCACCCAAATATAGTTCTATGGACGTACTCAGAGATCACAAGGATCGATATTAAGGGTAAAGGTGATTTTGAGATCACCATATTGAGAAAACCAAGGTTTGTTAATGAAGAGCTATGCACAGGCTGTAGTACATGCGAGGAGGTTTGTCCTGTGGTTTTACCTAAGGAGTATGATTATGGCCTCAGGGGAAGGAAGGCTGCGTATATTCCATTTGATACTGCAGTGCCTAAGAAGGCCGTAATTGACATAGATAATTGCATATTCTGCGGGCAATGCGAAAGGGCGTGCCCCGCTGGCGCCATTGACTTCATGCAGAGGCCCAGGATATATAGGGTTAAGGCTCATGCAATAATAATAACCACTGGGTATAGGTTATTCCCTGCCGAGAGGAAGGAGCAGTATGGTTATGGCAAGATCCCCAACGTTATAACCGCAATGCAGATGGAGAGGTTATTATCACCAACGAGACCATTCAACTCAGTGCTTAGACCATCAGATGGTAAAGAGCCAAATAGCATTGGGTACGTGCTTTGTGTTGGATCTAGGGATAGGACAGTGGGTAACCCAAGGTGCTCCCAGGTTTGTTGCATGTACTCAATAAAGCAGGCCCAGCTAATCCTTGGTGCGTTACCGTTGGCTGATGTAACTATTTACTACATGGATATAAGGGCCTATGGTAAGGGTTTCGAGGAGTTTTACCAGAAGGCCAAGGCAATGGGCGTTAAGTTCGTGCGCGGTAGGGTGGCTAAGATTGAAGGGTTACCCAATGGCAATGTGAGGTTGATTTATGAAGATATTGATGAGGGCAGGGTGAAGTCGGCAGAGCATGACTTAGTGGTTTTATCCGTGGGCCTATTGCCAAGTAATGATGATATTATCTCGACAATCCATGGAGAAAAATTAGCCGTGGACGAACTAGGATTCATAAGGGTGGATCCATCAACACCTACCCAGACGAATATAGAGGGTATATTCGCAGCGGGTTGTGCAACGGGCCCAAAGGACATTCCTGATACCATACTAGAGGCTGCGTCAGCCGCGGCGAGGTGCGCGGCTTACCTAAAATCACTCAGGCAGGAAAAGGCGGTACCAGTTGAGGCGGTCGCTAATGGAGGAAGGTAATAGGGTCAGGGTCGGTGTATACGTGTGCCATTGCGGCGGTAATATTTCTGACGTTGTTAATGTAAAGAGGGTTGTTGAGGAGGCTCGTAAGGAAGGGGATGTAGTGGTTGCTAGGGACTTTATGTTCATGTGCTCTGAGGCCGGTCAGAAGTTGATTGAGGATGATATAAGGAGTGGTAAGGTAAATGCAGTTATTGTCGCTTCATGTTCTCCAAGGCTTCATGAGGCGACGTTTAGGGCCGCGATAACGAGGGCTGGCGGTAACCCGTATATGTATTACCACGTTGATATTAGGGAGGAGTGTTCGTGGGTTCATGAGAACGATAAGGAGGAGGCCACTAATAAGGCGATAAGGCAGGTTAGGGCGGCTATAGCATACCTAAGGCGTGCCGAACCCCTTAACAGGATTAGGGTGGATTGCGAGCGTTCGGTGCTCGTGATTGGTGGTGGTATTGCTGGATTAAGGGCGGCGCTGGACTTGGCTGAGTCAGGGCTCACTGTATACCTTGTTGAGCGTGCCCCATTCCTTGGCGGCAATGCAGCTAAAATAGGTAGGGTTAAGGTATTTCCCTACGAGAAAACAGCCATTGATGTAGTGAGGGGGTTAATAGAGGTGCTTAGGAAGGTGGGTAGTGTGGCTATATACACGAATGCCGAGGTAGAGGGTGTGTCTGGTTATGTGGGTAACTTCGATGTTACTATTAGGGTGAACCCACGTTATTTCAGAGACAGGCCTAATGAACAAGAGATTGAGGAACTTAAAAGGATATGCTCGAGGAAGACCAGGGATGAATTCAGTTTTGGGATCTCCGAGAGAACAGCATTAGTGCTACCGCCATTCAATGGCGCATACCCCGAAATACCTGCAATAGACATGGCGTTATGTGATAAATGCGGTCTGTGCACTAAGGCATGTGATAAGGTTGATTTTTCGCAGGAACCACAGGTTGTTCATTTAAGGGTTGGTGCAATAGTCGTAGCCACCGGATTTAAGCCATACAAACCTGAAAAGGGTGAGTATGGGTATGGATTGCCCGGTGTAATTACACTTCAGGAGCTGGTGGGCTTGATCAACAAGTACGGTGATGTGGTTATTAATGGTAAGAGACCAAGGAGTATAGCCTTCATTTACTGCGTGGGAAGTAGACGAAGGAGAGAGGAAGGCAAAAAAGCGAATGAGTACTGCTCAAGGTACTGTTGCGTAGCCGCACTGGATGTCGCAACAACTATTAAGGAGTTAATGAGAGACGTTAAGATCTACCATGTAGTTAGGGATGTTAGGTCTTATGGAATAAATGAAATCTTGTTTGAAGAAGCAAGTAGGCAGGGACAGGTATTCATAAAGTATGACGTTGACGAGGGAGAGCCCCAGGTTTTGTATGATAATGGCAAACCCATTGTTAAGGTTAAGGATGTTTTAACAGATCATACAGAGTTGGAATTACCCGTTGATTTAGTAGTTCTTGTTACTGGAATGGAGCCATCGGATGGTACGGTACGCATTGCAGAGAAGCTGAAGACATCCAGGGGTATTGATGGTTTTCTCCAGGAGGTTCATCCAAAGCTTAGGCCTGTGGAGACAATGCTAAGTGGAATATTCATTGCCGGTACTGCGCAGGCGCCACGTGGTATCAGTGAGACCCTGGCATCCGCATCGGCGGCCGCGGCGAAGGCCATGTCATTGGTCCTTAAGGGATATACAGAGTTAGAACCCTTTGTTGCTTTTGTTGATCAGGATAAATGCAGGGGATCTGGTTTATGCGTGAGTGAATGCCCCTATGGCGCCATTGAGATTAGGGGCGAGGTAGGTGGTAAGAGGGCGTGGGTTAATGAGGCGCTTTGTAAGGGTTGTGGTGCCTGCGTTGCCGTATGTCCAAGTGGTGCCATGCAACTTAGGGGCCTTAGGAACACGCAAGTTGAGGATATGATAAGGGCAGCGGGTGGTGCCCATGCCTAGGAGGGAACTCACAATGGATAGGTTAAAGAGGGAACTTGGGGTTCAACCGCCTAAGGAGCTTACGGATTACGTTAAGGAATTAACGGCAGTAAGAAACAAGGTCATTAATTGCCTAAGAGGGGGTGGGGAATTAACCGTGAAGGAGATATCAGTTAAAACAGGGCTTCCTGAGAGCGTTGTCTTTTGGCATCTCATGACTATGTTTAAGTATGGATTAATCGAGGCTGCCGAGAAGACTGATGATGGTTATTATAGGTATAGGTTGAGGGGTGAGACCCATGGCTAAGGTGAACCCTAAGTTAATGGATGAGTTAAGGGAATTAGGCGCGTTTGATGTATCGGCTTGCTATAGTTGCGGTGTCTGTACAGCGACATGCCCACTGTCTCAGGAGGGGCATGAGTTCCCAAGGAAGATAATAAGGTATGCAATGCTTGGGCTTGAGGATAAGTTGGTCTCAAGTACCGAACCCTGGCTATGCTACTACTGCGGTGAGTGCACTGAATCATGCCCAAGGGGTGCAGATCCAGCGGGCTTCATGATGGCTGTTAGGAGGTACTTAACCACGCGTTATGATTTCACTGGCTTCTCAAGGAGGTTCTACAGGTCAAAAGTAGTGGAGTTTGTCTCAACGATCCTCCTCTTTACCATTACAGTGCTCGGTGTATACCTCGTACACGGGCCAATCATCCTCACGGGGGTGGATCTAGATTCCTTTCTGCCGCCGCATATTGTTGAACTAGGTGACGTGGCAATACTGGTGGTGCTTTCCGCCTTATTACTGACTAATGTTTATAGGATGTATAAATTCACAGTTGCGGTTAAAGGCATACCCTTCATGACGTATATAAGGGAGTTGGTAAGTACCGTGATACCGCACTTCCTAACACAGGCCAGGATGTTGAGGTGCAATAGGAACACGCTGAACTGGGTGATGCATATATTGATTGTTTATGGTTATGCAACAATATTCATATTTGTAATAGTATTCCTGGACCTATTCCAGACAAATGCCCTTTACCCAATATACAACCCGATAAGGCTTGGCGGATACATAGCATTAGCAGTATTGCTCGTTGGCGCTGGATACGCTATTTATGGACGTATAAAGAAGAACGCAGTAATGAGGCAGTACTCCCACTCCACGGATTGGTTCTTCCTAACCTTGCTATACCTTGTAGTGATTACTGGAGTACTGGTTGACGTGTTTAAGTACCTGGGACTACCAATGGAGACTTACATAGCATATACGGTACACCTTGGTTTCGTAACACCACTACTCGTGTTAGAGGTACCCTTCGCCAAGTGGTCGCACCTGGCATATAGGCCCTTTGCCATATATTTCGCAAGGCTTAATGACATGACTAAGGCAAAAAGCATACAAACCACTGCATAGTTTAAATTAAAATTATTAATTTTTATTTCCAAATTACTAAGCATCAATAGATCAAGTATCCCTCATTGCCTGCCGGGTCCAATCCCCATAATTGTGGGTCGCGTTGTATGTTTTAGCGTAATTTTTAATTTTAGGTAATAGTGAATTAAATCAATGCTTCAGCAGTTTTATGATTTCGCACTTGGGATGGCGTTTGGTTTCCTCCTTGCAGCTCCTCCTGGTCCCATGAATGCCTTGATTGCTGCCGAGGCTACCCGTTCGCCGATTCACGGCACCAGCGTTGGCCTTGGCGCCATGTCTGCTGATGGGATACTCATGGTCATTACCTACTTCTTTTCAAGGGTTTTGGGTTATTATGCGCATTACCTTTACTTCGTTGGCTTTGCGGTGATGATCTACCTTGCAGTGTCAATACTTAGGTCCACCTTTTCACCAAGGAATTCCGGTAGTAATAGGTCTCCATTCCTTAATTACTTCATGGGAGTCTCCATGGGTTTAACGAATCCGTACCAAGTCTTTTGGTGGCTTACGGCGGGGCTATCCTTCATGAGCATCTTTGGTATATTTAGTGTTGTTGGTTTGTTCACGGCCATACTTATTTGGGTCCTTGTGTTTCCGTACGCCGTCTATGTTGGTAAGGTCTATGGTGGTTCCAGGGTTGATTTTGCCGTTAAGCTAATCTCTGCGTTAGGTATTATGGCCTTTGCCATTTATATCCTTGCAAATGCATTGTGGCTTCTCACGTAGAGGTAGATTTATAAGGGTTGAAATTATAGAATAGAATGTGGACCTCGACGAACTTGCACTATCAATAATGGGACCATTAATACTCAGACTAAGGGGTACAAAGACCTATGAAAAAATGCTGAGGAGCCTTAATGCGTCCCTATCCTTCACAAGCCCTGAGAGGTACCTTGCCAGGGTCATGTTCATAACAATGATAATGCTCGTAATAGCCGCACCGCTTGGCGTGATCCTCATAATGATGAACCTAAATAATGCCCTGATCCTTCTAAAAATGAAGCTATTGTTCTCGACGCAATACGGCATTAGGGATCTTGTCTTCATAATAATGGGCATAGTCCTCATATCCGCACCACTCATTGTGTATGAGTTAATGATCGGCATGCCCAGGATAACCGCAAGCGACCTAGCCTTTAAGGTGGATACCGAGCTACCATTCTTCGTGGCTTACGTCTCTGCAATAACCAATTCCGGGCTTTCCGTGTTCAGAGCCGTGGAGAGGATCGCTGAGGCCAAGATCCTCGAAGTCATGGGTAAGGTGGCCAGGTGGACGTACATTAGGTTTAAGGTTTTCGGTGAAGACCCGCTTACGGCATTGTCCAACGTATCCTCTGTAATAGAGAGTAGGCCACTTAAGGAGTTCATCAGTGGCTACGTGACTACAGTGAGGACCGGGGGCGACGTGGTTCACTACATAAACACAAGGCTCCACGACATAGTTAGTAACGCCATAGAGCATATGAACAGGGCTGCCGAGTTCCTGGGAATGCTCATGGAGAGTTACATAGGGTCCGCTGCAATCCTCCTAATTGGCCTCGACGTGCTTTACCTGGCCCAGGCCGTGACACCCTTCGGCAATAGATATGCCGCCTTCATGCAGGCAATAAACTCGAACTTCATGTTTGGTCTATTCATCGTGCCAGCCATATCCGTTGCCTTCATATACCTTGGGGAGGTCTCGGCCTTTAGGTCCCCATACACTGATTACAGGCCGTATAAGTGGGCCGGTGGTTCCATTGCTGTGGCGGCCATACTTGGGATGATTGAGTACATGGTTCTCTTTCACAGGGACTTGAGCAGTAGGATCTATGTACGTGGGCTTCCCATACCACTTGACTACACGATAGTCTTTGGACTAACCCTCGCCATTTCCTTCATACCGACAGCCCTATACTCAATGAGAGTAGTTGGGGAGAGATGGGAGATCGATAAGGAGTATGCGGAGTTCCTTAGGGATGTCACTGAGCTTAGGAAGAGTGGCTTCACCCCGGAGAAAACCTTCGAGACCCTAAGGTATACCAGGAAGTATGGCGCCTTTGATAAGTACCTGGACACGATGGTTAGGCAGATTAGGTATGGCGTGCCGATAAGGGACGTGCTCTCCTCAGTAATGAATAAACTACATAGTTACTACTCAAAGATCTTCACGTTCCTACTCACAGAGACAATAGACCTCGGTGGTGCTTCACCCCAAGTCCTAGACATGCTCGCCAACTTTGCATCGTCTATAATCAGCGTTCAGGAGAATATGAAAGCCAGACTGAGGCCCCTAAGGTACGTACCGTACATAGGAGCCGTCATATTGATAGTGACACTCGTTGTCCTGATATTCTCAGTCGTAGCCATAGTCACTAGGGTAGGCCCTGGTGGTGTTACGGCAGGCTCCACGTCTAATTACCTGGTTAACCTACTGGCAACATCATTCTCCTTCACAATAACCATTGACTCCTTCATAATGGGATTAATAGCGGGGAAACTCGGTGAGGGTGAGTTATCGCTTGGGTTCAGGCATGCAGTGGTATTAACAATAATGGTGGTTATAGTCTACGCAATGTCGCCATTCCTAGCAAACGCCCTATTCGGATCAATGTCAGGACTATCAACAAGCGTCCCGTATTGATATTTCCAAGCCCAACTAGCCAGGCGGTACCGCCTCAATTAGGTAATCCACGTACTTGAAGATGGAGTCCAGCGCAGGTGACTCGTAGAAGGATAACTTCAGGCTCTCTATCTCCAGGGCTTGCCTGGCTATAATGAACAACTCGTCATAGGGTATAACGTGCGGCTCAATACCCACTATATCCCTCATCAGTTTTGTCCAGGGCGAGTTACTGAGGGCGTCCATGGGGTACTTAACATTGAGCATGTTGAGTATTGGCTTTATCAACCTACCCATTATACCCATTTCCCGCATTAAATTAACGACATTACCAACTGCCTTTAAGCTACTGCGGTCTGGTATCGCCACAAGCATCACGTTAGTGCTGACCTCAAGTAATGTGGCCAATACATCGTATGACAGGCCAAGGGCTGGCGTATCTATCAATACGTATAGAGGCGACACGGCGCTTATGGCATTCATTAAACCCCTAAGTAGGTACCTATCAATCTTCACCTGCCCGGGGATCGGGCTTAGTGAAGCCGTGAAAACCAGCTTAAATGAATCGCCATTGATCTGCCAAGTCTTTACATAGAGTGTCGATAATGGGTCAGGCACCCTACCCATGAAATAATCGGCTAAGCTATATGGCACCTGCTCCTCAATGCCGCCCAACAACAGCATCGACGTTGTACCACTATCCAGGCCCAGGTCCACGAGAACCACTGGATACTGTGACTTGTCCCTTAACTCATAGGCTAGGATTACGGACATATTCACGGCTATTGTGGTCTTACCAGTACCACCCTTGGTACCGCTAGTTATTAGTATTGATTTCACGAAATCACCGTTATTCTATACCTAGGTAATTGGTAAATAAGAATTACTAAAAATGCCGCCTAAAGAGTGTAATAAATGTACGTGAATGCCGCCTAATTGGGTTATCATTTCTTTGGTTTCCTAAGCGGCCTGTTTCTTATGTCCTCAGGGCTTGGTTTACTGCTCTGTACCTCAAGTTTGAGTATTAGGTTTTCGATGTCCCTGTTAATCATTAGTATACCCAGGATATTAAGGAGGAAGCCTATTATGAAGAGGGATGATGGTAATAATATGTTGTTAAGTATTGATAGTACGGTGAAAGCGATTACCATAAGCACGAGTCCGATTATGGCAATTATCAAACCAGTCCTCATACTGGGAATAAGAAGATCTTTAAGGTATTTATACTTAGTGAGCCGTATGAGCATTAAATGTAATTATCCAGGCCGCCCAGTATTTTCTTAACCGTGGACCAACTCCTCCTTACGATGGGCGGTAAGTCACCATGTTCCCTAACCCAATTCTTGAGGAACCTTATGGTCCTCGGATCACTGGGATACCCACTGCCGAAGTCGCCATATTCTCTATGTAGTTCATTAATAATGGTGTCCCTAATAACCTTGGCTATTATACTCGCTGCAGAGACTATGGGTATTAACTTATCAGCCTTGTTCATGGACACAATCTCTACGTCACCATTGACTCCCCTCCTGATCAATTCACCGTACCTCTCGGCTCTTGGATCCGGCGAATCCACATAAACCGTGTAAAGCCTTAAGCTACCCATGGCCTTGGTAATGAGCTTAACAGTAACCTCTGCCTCGAGCTTATTAAGCGCATTCCTGTATACGTACTCATCAATAGTCCCTGTCCCAATAACCTCGTAATCCATATAATTCAGGACAGACTTGAGTATATTGAATAGTTGTTCCCTACCTCGTGGGCTTAACTCCTTGGAGTCCCTCACACCGAGCCTTTTTACCTTGTCCATGTCATCGGTAACCACCAGCGCAATAACCATGGGTCCAATAATGGGGCCTCTACCTGCCTCATCGACTCCTCCTACGAACCTCATTAAGTACAGCCCTAACTAATTCCTTAAATTCCTCACAGTTAACATCCCCATTGCCGTAAATAGCCACTTCGTAATAATTAATTAGCCTATTAACGGCATCATTATTAGCACCCAAGCTACCTACCAAGTAATTACCAATGTCTCTATGGGTTAATGAGGGATTCCTGAGACCAAGTCTCCTTACTAACCCTGTAAAGGATGTATTAATGCAGTCTCTGTAATTACGTGAGTCCAGTTCTATGAAGGGTGTTAAAATTAGTATGGTTATTAGTAATAATGTGGTAATTACTGAGGAATCAAGTAAGACGGCCCTTAATGATGAAGCCCTAGTGGGTTCCCCACCTGCGGTGAATCGCGTGGGCGTGGGTGCGGCATTAACCGCCTGGTTAGTGCCGTTATTGGCAATGCCAGTGCCCTTAAGACCACTCGGTAACTGCCTGATTCTTATTTGCCCTACGCCGTATGTTCGACCACCAATAACCACATGCTCGAAACCTCCATATGCCGAATTATTACCGGTTCCGCTAATTGCATTGCTCACACCACCTGAACTCATTGATGCGTTTACTGGTGTTAGTGAGGCTATGTTTATTGTGCCATTTGCGTAGATCACGCCATTAATTAAAAAGTAGTGATCACTAATCAGTCCAATCCCTGAAAAGGCCTCATATTGCTGGTTCAATGGGTTCTCGGGAGTTATCACTATCACCACGCCATTACCTGTTGATGTACCATTGTAAAGAACAACGCTAATCACGGGCCAATTAATAATGTTGTAAAAACCCACGTAAGTGCCACCAATTGCATAAAGCGGTGTAAAAAGTGCAATAATCAAGAGCAGCGCTGTTAATACAGGTATGAATGGTTTATTAATTTGCATTATTCACTATTTATTGATGGGGCTATTAATAATGCTTTTGCTGCTCAGTGCGTTGGGTAATGGTTTATTGCAGGGTAATGCATCAATGATACCGCTGAACGCCTCACTAACATACATTGGGAACGCCTTCTCAATAAGTATTTACCAAGTAAATAGTACTAATTCCTCAGGTTACTTAATTGCCACCCAGGGAGAGTACCAGGGTGACTTTGTAGGTGTGCTTAGGATAGGCAATGCCACCCTTATTGGCACATATAGTGGTGTACTGGTTCGTTCAGTATTTACGGGTTACTTCATGCCAATAGCCAGTTACGAATCAATAAGAATACCCACAGTGCTTGCATTAAGTAATTACACGTATTTTGAGGCAACGGTACAATCAAAGGTGCCCGTCTACCTAAGGTACCTGGTGTTTAATGTGTATGGTAATGGGACATTACTAAACACATTGCCGCTGATCACCGTTGAAGCCTCAATGCCACCATTAACTATTTGGTTCAGCAATGGCTATGATTGCAGTGAGTATAGGATTAACGCGACGTATGGTAACCCGATGCAGGTGGTGCCGATACCCGTCGTCATTAATACCCAGCCCCCATTAACCTACTTCGTGAGTAACGTATCAATAGTGGGGACGTCACCCCAAACGGAGTTGATGCTCCTTGAACCAGGTGATGTGGTGGTTGCCGAGTCCCCAGTTACTGCTGTGAATTACACGATGTATGTGTGCAAGGAAGTAATAGGTTATCCAGGTAGTGAGTATGGCTTGTTGTATGCCATGGAATACCTAGGCCCCGGTGGTATTTCCATACCTAGTGATATTAGTAATAATGTATTTAGAGTAAAGTACTCCGGTAATGACTCGATGGTCGTTGTCAATCACGTATTTAGTGTATTGTCGAGCGGTAAATACAGCTTAGTGACTTACTCGGTAGGTCCAGGTAACTTATTTATTGCCGGTAAGGGTTCGGTGATCGACTTTGCTGCGGCGGCTATGGCCGTATTGAGGAATTACGGTATACCGACCAGGATTGCCCTTGGCTTTTACGGTACGAATAAGGACGGGCTTTATTTCTTCAACTCAGCTATGGGTATTTTATGGGATGAATCATACGTTGGTGATGAGTGGGTCATGTACATGCCGATACCCTCCCAAGTTAATTCCGTGCTTGGCCCTATCCCTGGTAATGAGATTTCCTCAGTAATCACTGGTTTAATACTCGCGCTGCCCTGGATTGTTGGCTTCTTAATATACCTATTAATAAGTAAGGTAAAGACGCGATGAATTTAAAATGCACTGGGCATGGGTAGATAAATAATGAGTGCAATGGATGCAAGGCAAACCGCGGATAGATTGATAAAGGAGGTCTCTAAGTCCGTGATTGGTTACGAAAACGAAGCAAAACTCCTACTTGCATGCCTAATCGCAGGTGGCCATGCCCTAATTGAGGGTTATCCGGGGCTGGCCAAGACCACGTTAGTTAAGGCCTTTGCTAAGGCATTGAGCCTCTCCTTCAGCAGGGTTCAGTTTACGCCTGACCTACTGCCCAGTGACATAACTGGTTCCCTTATTTTCAATCCTAAGATTGGCGACTTCGAAGTTAGATTCGGCCCCATTTTCGCGAATATAGTCCTTGCTGATGAGGTTAATAGGGCTCCTCCTAAGGTTCAGTCTGCCTTGCTTGAGGCTATGCAGGAGGGCCAGGTGACAATTGGTGGTAAGTCCTATGAGTTACCGAAGCCTTTTATGATAATAGCCACGCAGAATCCCATTGAGCTCGAGGGAACATACCCACTACCGGAGGCACAACTGGACAGGTTCATGATAAGAATAAGACTAGGATACCCAGGGGACGAGGTTGAGTTGAGGCTGGCGGAGGACGTAGACCTGGGTAGTGTTGACTCCGTAAATGCCGTATTGAGTGGGGAAGATATTATGAATTTACGGTCGTTAATGCGCTCAGTCCATGTTGATGCCTCAGTAATTAAATACATCGTAAACCTAGTTAGGGCTACAAGGAGCGCCCATGATGTGAAGCTTGGCGCGAGCCCAAGGACAACGCAGGCCCTTAGTAAGTTGGTTAGGGCCTGGGCATTATTAAATGGTAGAGACTACGTAATACCTGACGACGTAAAGTTATTGGCACCCTATGTGTTAAACCATAGGGTAATAACAACGGGTGTTGACCCCAACGTAGTGATAAGGCAATTACTCCAGCAGGTGCCAACACCATTAATGGAGAGGGTGCTTCATAAATCATGATACGTATCATACCAAGCGATAGATTACTGGTGATGTACCTATTGTTCTCTGGAATTACGTATATCGGCCTATTAATGAATAATCAATTTGGTGTGTACTTCGGTCTGATGCTATTCATTGTGTTTACAACGTACGTACTATCATGGTACCTATTAATGACCATAACAATACTATATACGCAACTATTGTTTAGCCAAGACAGGGTAGAACTTATCATAGGTACATCATCAACGATTGGCATTAAGTTAGTATCGAAAATACCACTACGCCCAATGGTAAGGTTGGCCTTAATACATTCACCCCATGTATTAACCAGCACGCAAGAGATTAGGATAAATGGCGGTGAGTATGCCGTGAAGTTGATCGGTCGGTGGATTGGCGTTGCCAGGATCATTTACAGCATAGCCACACTTGAGGAACCACTGGGTCTCCTAACCATTCAAGGCATGTTATCCAGTGATGGTGTTAATATTGTTATAAGGCCGAGGAGTACCCATGAAACTGGTAGTGGGGTGAGTATTGGCGGTTATACCGAACTAGGTACTACAATGGAAGGTAGGTTAGGTGACCTTAGGTCATTGATTGAGTATGACTATGAGAAACCAGCATCGATGATCCATTGGTTAACCAGTGCCAGGGTTAATGAGTTAATGATGATTAGCAGGGGCGATTATGGTTCATGCCCCGTATTCATCATGAATGCGTCATCGAGAATACTTGTACCAAAGAACGGCAAGAGACCCATTGATGACATGCTTCAGATGATTTATGATTCACTTCATCAATGTACAGAGGCTAAGGTGGTGCTTGTGGGCAGGAATTACGTAGAGGAACGAACA
This sequence comes from Vulcanisaeta souniana JCM 11219, assembly GCF_026000775.1. Taxonomy (GTDB): domain Archaea; phylum Thermoproteota; class Thermoprotei; order Thermoproteales; family Thermocladiaceae; genus Vulcanisaeta; species Vulcanisaeta souniana. Next base: position 1,716,485 of record NZ_AP026830.1, read on the forward strand.
ATAAGTAGAGGCATGATTTCTTTCTTGGAGTACAGTGTGAGGACTAAGATAATCAATGACATGAACATGAATGACCTGGCCGTGGATATGCCAAGTTACTTCCTGATTTACGTGAAACGTGGCGATCTACTCGACATTGCGTACATAAGATCCTCCCTGAATGACGAACCAACCATTGAGGACATAAACAGGGCAATGAACCTAGTGGGTACCAGGAATAGGGTGGTTCTGCTGGGTATTAATTTAGGTCCTGGTGTAGGTGACACGCGGTGATCCACATGAGATTGAGTAATTACGTTTCCTACATCATGATCAGCATTGCGTGGTTATTCCTGGAGCTATCCATCGCCCAATACTCCACTGCCGCTTTTCTTGGTTTATTAATAAACGTGGTATCCACGGTAATAATATCATATAGACCCACCTACCATAGGTACCTGTTTATCGTGAATGCCACGGTGCTGACTTACGTGGGCTTCACAATACCCAGTTCATTGGCGTTTGCATACTCAATAGTCCTAGTGGCAAGTGTGGTAATTTACCTATTGCTAACTGGGATGCTTGAGATCAGCGCAATGGCCCTGTCCCTCTTCTTGGTTTATTTATTATACGTAATCGAGAGACTCCTCTCCAAGGCACCCATAGTTAACCTACTGGGTTCCCTCATAAGGAATTCAGGTCTGAATACATCTTTATTCATGGCCGTGTTTACATGGTACTTTTCTCTATTTATTGTTTCAGTAGTTATAATACTATTAATAATAACTCTAGATAAGAAAATATTATAGTACTGCCATTTACAGTAATATTTATTAGCATATAATTTGATTAAGATAAATATGCCAGACCCCCTCCTAACCGAAGAGCACCAGCTCATTAGGGGAAGCGTTAGGGAGTTTGCTGAGAGGTACATAGTGCCAGTAGCCAGGAGGATGGACCTCGAGGATTATTATCCAAGGGACCTAATAAAGGACCTCGGTAAGCAGGGCTTCCTAACGCCATCAGCGCCCCCTGAGTATGGCGGGCCAGGTATTGACCTCAGGGGTAGTGCCGTAGTTGTCGAGGAATTAAGTCGGTACAGCCCAACCCTCGGTTTCATCACAGAAATCGTAAATGACAATATAGTATATGCACTGCTCAGATATGGCAACAATAGGCAGAGAGAGGAAATACTGCCAAAGGTTGCCAGTGGCGAGTGGGTTGCATCCTACGCCCTCACTGAGCCGTGTTGTGGTAGTGATGCAGCAGCCATTGAAACTAGGGCAGAGAAGAGGGGCGGCGAATGGATCATAAACGGTAGGAAGATTTGGATCACGCAGGGAGCCTATGCAGACATTTACCTACTTTTTGCCAGGACTGGTCCCAGGGAAGCTAGACACAGGGCAATAACAGCATTCCTTGTAAGGAGGAATGATTGCGTTGAGGTTAGTAGGTTGGAGATGATGGGTATGAGGGGCGCTGGTGAGGCTGAGATCAAGTTTAATGACTGCGTGGTTAGTGACGATGACGTGCTGGGTAATGTTAATGAGGGGTTCAGGATCGCGATGGTGACTCTGGACCTGGCGAGAATTGGTATTTCCGCTGTGGCCCTTGGGCTCTCCCAGGGCGTTCTTGATGAGGCTCTCGAGTGGGCAAAGACAAGGACTGCATTCGGTAAGCCCCTGATTGACTGGGAATGGATCCAGTTCCAGTTAGCTGATATCAAGGCTAGGCTGGAGATTGGTAGGACGGTGACGTATAAGGCGGCCTGGCTTTATGATAATAAGGACCCGTCATTCGTGCTCTACGCCTCAATAGCCAAGTTATATACCGCTCAAATGGCCGTTGATATTGCGAGGGACGGAGTTCAGATACTTGGTGGTTTCGGTTATTCAAAGGAGAGTTTCTCGGAGAGGGCTTATAGGGATGCCAAGGTCCTAGAGATTGCTGAGGGAACTAACGAGATCCAGAAGATGGTAATTCACAAAATACTAATGAGGGGGTTGCCAGAGGTAGAATTATGATCCCGGTAAAGCATACATTACTTACTAGGGAGCATGGAGAGTTCATGGATTTAGTGGATGAATTGAGTAGGAGGTATATTGAACCCGTGGCGGATAGGATAGATAGGGAGAACTACTACCCGCGTGAAGCCATTAGGGGACTTGGCGAGAACAGAGTATTATCGCCAGTCCTGCCCAGGGAGTATGGAGGGTACGGCATGGACATACTGGGCACGGCATTATCAATAGAGGTTATATCCAGGTACAGTGGTTCAATGGGTATACTGACGGAGGTACAGGGTTTCCTTGTGACGGATGCCTTCTACACGTATGGTACCAAGGAAATGAGGGAGGGGCTCGTCCCTCGACTTGCTAGGGGTGAATTAATAGGTTCATTTGCGCTCAGTGAGCCGTGTTGTGGTAGTGATGCAGCAGCCATTGAAACTAGGGCAGAGAAGAGGGGCGGCGAATGGATCATAAACGGTAGGAAGATTTGGATCACGCAGGGAGCCTATGCAGACATTTACCTACTTTTTGCCAGGACTGGTCCCAGGGAAGCTAGACACAGGGCAATAACAGCATTCCTTGTGAGAAGGAGTAAGTGCATTGAGGTAAGCCCAATAAATGTCATGGGCATAAGGGGTACAGGCACCTCCGAGTTAACATTCAGCGATTGTGTTGTTGGTGATGATGACATTGTAGGTAAACCCAATGAGGGTTTCAGGATAGCCATGGAAGCATTGAACCTGGGCAGAATTGCCGTAGCCTCAGTAACCCTGGGGCTTGCCGAGGCGGCGCTCATGGAAGCCATGGAGTGGATCAGGAATAGGAAAGCGTTTGACCAACCACTAAGTAACCTGGAGTGGATCCAGTTCCAGTTGGCTGACATAATAACGTATATAGAGACCATGAGATCCATCGTATATGACGCAGCCTCACGCCTTGACCGTAGGTATGAGGATTACTATGCACATGCATCAATGGCTAAGTTGGCCTCCGTGCTCATAGGCATGGACGTAATCCGAAGAACCGTGCAGCTAACGGGGGCGTATGGTGTATGGAACGGCAGCAAACTGAACAGAATCTATAGGGATGCCAAGCTGATGGAGATTGGCGAAGGTACAAACGAGGTTCAGAGGATGGTCATTTATAGGTGGTTAAGTAAATACCTAGGTTAACACACAACCAGCGTACTCCATAGCCATTCTAAAAATACTCACCAAATCCTCCATCTTTAACCTACCAGTGTTGGTGTTTCTTGGGCTTGGATGATAACTCATGAATATTCTAATGCCACTAAAATCGACATGATCATTATGCCTAAACTCAGCCCTAATCCCTAGGGCAAGTTTAATGCCGAGAAACGCTACGTGACCAAGGGCAATTATTGCCCTAGGCCTGACATACTCAAGCTCATACCTAAACCAATTATTCACACAGGTACGGATCTCCTCATTACTAGGCCTATTATTTGGCGGTGCGCACTTAACTACCGATGTTATGTACACGCACCTAACCGCAACACCATCATCCCTAGAAATACTATAGGGCTTATTGGACAGGCCGGCCTCGTACAAGGCCCTAAACAGGAATTGGGCGCTACTATCGCCAGTGAACATACGCCCAGTCCTATTACCACCGTGCGCGGCTGGTGCTAATCCAACAATCATTATCCTAGCATTACCTAGGTCACCCCACGGTGGTACTGGCCTCCTCCAGTAATCATACCTCATGAACCTCGGCAATGGCTTAACACTCTCCCTATAACCCACTAGTCTTGGGCATGCCCTGCACTGTATTAATCTACTTACGAAGTCGTTATACCAACTCACAGTTTTAATACGCATTAAACCTTAAATTAAGCCAATTCCATAAGTACGGAGAGATGGATCAATTAACCAAGGACATAGTCAGGGGAGTATTATCGTACATTTACGGACCTGGCATACTAAAGAAATTAAGTGGTGAGTTTAGGATTGAGGTTAGTAAAACGGGTGGTTTAAGGAGGATTTACCTGGGCGATAGGCTTGTATTCACGATTAGGGCTAGTGATGGTCGTCCATTACCGACATTGGAGGGTGCGCGGTTGATTGATAAGGTGGTTGTTGTGAGTAGGGATGCCGCCCCATTTGTGAAGCAGGGTAGGAGCGTCATGGCTAAGTTCGTTGTTGATATCAGGAATGCTGTCCCCGGTGATGAGGTTGCCATTTACTCTGAGGATGGTGAATTGCTGGGTGTTGGTAGGCTGATGCTCTCTAGGGATGAGGCACGGAGTGTTGGTAGGGGCGTTGCCGTTAAGTTGCGGCATCACGTTAAGGGTGATGCTGAGAGAAGCAACCAATAATGCTTATATTTACTCAATTCTTCAGGGATGCGGTGGTTACTATCTGGCGAACGAATATTCAGTAACGCCCTGGGAGGTTAAGGGTAAAGTAGACTATATGAGGCTTGCCCGTGAATTCGGTGTTCAATTGATAACAGAGAATGAAATAAACACAATACGGGAATTAACTGGCGAAGTTCATTACCTAATAAGGAGGGGCTTCTTCTACGCTCATAGGGACTTGGTACCAATACTAAGTAGGCAAAGGAGTGGGTTGAAATGGGCCTTGTATGACGGCAGGGGACCCAGCGCTGACCTGCATATAGGCCACCTAGTTCCCTGGATGCTCAGTAAGTGGTTTGTGGATAAGTTCAATGTTGATTACTTCTTTGAGTTGACGGATGATGAGAAATTCCTGGTCAAGGAGGGGTACACCCTTGAGCAGACGAATAAGTATGCCTATGAAAACGCCCTGGACCTAATAGCCCTCGGTTTCACACCAGATAAGCTACACATAATTATTGATAGTGAGGACATCAAGTACCTATACAAGATAGCAGTTAGGGTGGGTAAGAAACTAACGTTATCAACCGTGAAGCACACCTTTGGGTTCACGGACTCAACGAACGTTGGCGCAGCCTTCTTCCCAACGCTGGAGATATCCGTGGCATTCCTACCCACTGAGCTTTATGGTGAGCAGGTACCTGTGTTAATACCAACAGCCATTGATCAGGACCCGTACTTCAGGCTCGCTAGGGATATAGCCGATGAGTTGGGTTACCCCAAGCCATCCACAATATACAGCAAGTTCATACCTGGACTAACGGGTGAGGATAAGATGAGTGCCTCAAACCCGGACTCGGCCATTTACGTGACGGATAGCGAGAGGGACGTTAGGAGGAAGATAATGAATGCCCTAACTGGTGGTCAGCCAACTGTGGAGCTTCAGCGTAAGTACGGTGGTGACCCAGACAACTGCGTTGTCTATAAGTACCATCTATTGTTCCAGGACAGTGATGAGAAGGTTAGGGATATTTACGAGAACTGCAGGGCAGGGAAGTTGTTATGTGGTGAGTGTAAGATTATGCTTTTCGAGAGGATCAGGGAGTTTATGAAGGAGCATAATGAGAGGAGGGAGAGGGCGAAGGATGCAATACAACAATACAGGATCTCGGTTAAGTTCCGGTAAAACCTTAATTAATACCAGCCAGTTAATAAAAACGTGGCTAATTACCAGGTCATAGACCTACATGAGGATATAGCCTATTACCTCATGAATTCGGGAAGACTCGAGGAGGAGTTTCAGGACTTTGATGCCGATGTACCAGGCAGGCAATCAGATATACCTAAGCTAGTTAAGGGTAATATAAAGGTAGTATTTGGTGCGGTATTCCCGATCCACGACACCTACAACCCAATGATCGGGGAACGGATTTCGTCAGGTTATGGAACGCAGTCAATAAAATCCTACACACCTACCGCATCGAAGGCCATAGGACTCGAGATGATCAAGATTTACCTAATACTAACAAGGAGATTTAGTAATAGGCTTAGGATCATTGAGAATTACTCAGACGTTGAGCAGGTTATGAATAGCGACCTAATAGGTTTATTAATGTCCGTTGAGGGCGCCGACATGCTTGATGACACCTATGACCTACTACTTCTTCATAGGCTCGGTGTCAGGGTTCTGGGCATTACCTGGAATTTTGACAATAGGTACGGTGCCTCATGCTTTACCAAGAAAGATTACGGATTGACGATGGATGGTGAAGAACTGGTTAAACTTGCTAATGAGCTTGGGGTCATTATTGACCTGGCGCACGCAAGTAAGAATACTATGATCGATGCGCTGAATGTAGCAAGGAAACCCGTGATTATTAGTCACGCCAACACGCAGGGTGTTCATAGGCACCCAAGGAATGTTGATGATGAAGTGCTGGAACTTCTTGCTAGAAATCATGGGGTGATCGGCATAACCATGATACCGTCCACCATAGGACCAAGGCCCAACATAGACTCGTTGGTGAAGCACATACTCTATATACACGAGAGATTCGGACCTGACCTAATAGCACTGGGTACTGACTTCCTGGGTATTGAGAAAACGCCGGAGGACCTAACTAACATTGGTGAAATAGGCAGGCTAATAGATAAACTGGCTGGGTATGGGATTAATGATAATGACCTTAGGAAAATTACTTTTGAAAATGCGCTCAGGATAATTAGGAACAACCTTTAATCATGACTTGGCCCAGTCGTGGTCTGCGATCCCTGTGATGTTAGGAATTGCAGGTATTGAGATCTGTTTTTCTCATATTCATCGACAGGTATGGGCTTAAGCCTCGATAGTATCTGTGGTAATGTCGTATATTCCATCTCCTCAGGCGGCAGTCTATGCGGCATTACAGGGCCCATCCTCCTTATGTAGTCCGTTATTTGGGCAGCCAACTGCCTACTATAGTCGAAGGCCGGGTCGTCAAATAGATCAACGGGGCCCTCTAGGTAACCGTCATGTATTTGGAAGCCGAGGGCTATGACCTTCGGTGGGCCATCGAACCTCGTCATTTTTGGTCCAGTGGCTATTTTCCTATCCATGTCAATGTTTATCATTTTTGCTGGCATTAGTGGACCGACGTGGCTGCCCCTCATCCAGCCCTCAACTAGGTGTGGATATGCGAAGGCCTCAAGCACCTCACCAACCGCCGGTAAGCCATGCTGCGCCCTAACTATGGCCACCGGGTCGTCCTTACCAACGTAACGGCCAGCGATTAAGTTCAGTCTCTCGACACTTGTCACGGAGGCTTGTACAAGGTCCGCCCTCCTATAGACCCTTCTCACTATGTACCTGCCCGGTGTGCCTATTAGGCCAAGTATGTCATAACTATTATCAGGGGCGTCAAGTAGGTATACCTTACCCTCAAACACGTCCAGTATCTCAAACTTAAATCCCTGGTGCATTGCGGGGTCTATAACGAGGCCCGCCGTGTTGAAGGGATCAGCAAATATCTTGTAAAAGGGAAGGTTGAAGGCGCCAGGCTCGGTCTTATCGGCGGCAAATATAATGAGCGGATCACTAGGTCTCTCCTCAAACTCCATCTCAGCTACCTGGGGACCCAGGCCCCTAATATTCCCGCTGAATGTATCCTTAAGCAGGTCTTGACCAGCACCGTAGAGTTTAACCTTCTTTGCGATGTTCTCCGTGGCTTCCTTAAATATTGACCAGGCTAAACTATGGACATCCGGGTTATTCTCACCCTTGGTATGTGTCATGAGTAGTGACATGTCGTCGCCTACATTATACACGAAATAATCAACCAACAACCCTCTCTTCTGCTCATCCCTGAGTCTCTCAGCGGCGAACTCAAGTATCTTAGGATGCACCCACGCATGTCCTGGCAAACCGCCAATGTCGGCCTTTATTATAGAGACAGTAACCTTCATTAACTGGACATATAAACCGAGGTATTAATACTTTACCTCATAGTTAGTCACTGTTCAAAAGGTGATTTGGTTCGCCTCATAGGGAGCATTACCGTTTAGGTATTTAAGGACAAAACTGGCGATTGCACGGGCAAGCGGTGGTGGTACTGCCTCACCAATTTGATTAAACTGCGAATCCTTAGGTCCAAGGAAAACATGATTGTCGGGAAAACCCATGAGTCTCGCTTGCTCCCTAACGGTCAGTACCCTATCCTCGATGGGATGCACGAAGCGCACACTGCCCATTACTGTAGGTGCAGGTTTCCATGGATTTAGCCTAATGAAGTTCCTAAAGAAGCCCGTGGCGCCCCTGAACTTATAAAGAGCTTCATCCCAATTAAGCTGGGTAATACCCCGGAGCTTCCTGTCACTAATCGTCACGTACTCATGATTAGGTATGCTGGGGTCACCAGGGCTTGGTAAATCACCAATGGCATCCCACACGGTTAATACCCTGCCCGTCTTCCTTGGCTTTATGGGTATGTTACTAATGAATACCCTGCGCCTAATACTTGGTGTTCCGTAATCCTCAGCATGAAGCACATTGAAGTATATCCTCTCATAACCAACCCTGGCAAACTCATTAACTAAGGCATCCCTCAATGGTCCATCCATTATGCGAACCACATTCTCAAGAACAAAAACCCTAGGCCTCAACTCACCAACCAGCCTAATGAACTCGAGGGTCAACCTACCCAACTCATCAACATAAAGCCTATCAAGTGGGTCCTTAGCCCTCCTTGGGTTGGTCTCAGTGAATGCCTCGCAGGGGCTACCACCAATAATGACATCGGGCCTACTGCCAATGTACTTAATAATGTCCTCTCCATTAACGTTCCTGATGTCATTGAGAAGCATGACTGCGTTCGGGAAGTTGTAGCTGTATGTTCGTGCGGCATTACCATCAATTTCAATACCAAGTGCCACATCAAAGCCAGCATCTAGGAAACCCCTACTGAACCCTCCAGCGCCGGCAAATAAATCAACTACGGTATACCCCATTATTGCCATGCACTCCCTATTCCGGGTTAAATTCTTAATCCTCCTCTTGCTCGCTCTCTGTCTCGTAAAGGTTGTCAAGAAGTTGCTTAACGTAGTCCTCCTTAAGCTCCTTCTCCTCCTCATCGGGCTTCTTCTCCTCATAACTCTCCACAATAACTGCGCCCTTCTTCTCAACACTCTTCTTATCGACATAAGACTTGGCATCACTTCCCTTCATCTCCTCCTCATAACCGCACCTCTGGCACCTTAGGTAGGCCTTCCCATCCTTCTTAACGGGAACCATCAAACCTCCACATCTAGGACAAAATCTCATGCGAGTTAACGAAACTAAAGAACTTACTTAAAAACCTTATGACCACCTTAACCAGGAATCACGCATTATAAGGAGGGACTTAATCAAGGCAGCCTGGGAAAGTAAAATAAATAGCCTAACGGCAATATCGAAAATGTGAGTGAGTATTGGGTAACGATAAACGGCAAATCAGTGAGGTACTTGGTTAAGGGTGATGGTAAACCCATGGTGATGGTTCACGGTTACAGCTTTAACGCCAATGATTGGATCAACTGCTGCGGTGACCACTTCCCTGGGTTTAAAATATACGCAGTGGACATGCCCTATGGGCCGAAGTCCAGGAGTGACCACTTCATGCCTAGGGATGATGGTTACGCCAATCACCTATATGCCGTGATCAAGGCTTTGAATATCGAAAGCCCAGTACTCATTGGGGCCAGCTTAGGCGGTGAAACAGTCCTTAGGTACTTGGCGCTTAACTACCCGGCTACCGCGGGTATAGTCATTGGTCCCGTGAGAACGCCCAGCATTGACTTATCCAGGATAAGGGTTCCAGTGATGGGCATTTGGGGAAGTAATGATGGGGTCTCAGGTAGGGAGAACATGGAGGCCATGAAGAGGGCTGGCTTTAGGGTTGAGGTAATCGATGGAGCTGGCCACCCTGCCTACCTCGATAAGCCCGGGGAATTCGTGAGGCTTGTGATTAATTTCCTAAGGTCCATTAACGCCGTTTAACGTTATATTCATGTATTACCTACGTAATAAATACTTATTATAAGGCATAACATAATTTATTTCCGTAGCCATTAGGGATTCTGTGGATAGGGTTGACCTGGCTTACGTGATTGGTGCCGTGCTTGGTAAGGAGGATGCCGACGGCATTAGGGTTGCGTACATCACTTACACGAGCACGCTGGGTAAGTGGGTTAGGGACCCGGAGGGTGTTGTTCAGTATCTGGTGAATATTGGTAAGGCCAGGGTGGTTAGGAGCGGTCAGGGTAGGAGCGTGATGTTGATGGATAGGGAAATGATGAATAGGGTAAATGATCTATTAACACCTAGGGAGGATGTTGACCCATTAACTCTGGTGACTGAGGGCATTAGGAAATTGGCGAATCCCTTGTCTGGCTATGCGGATATTGGCGATGTTATTAAGTACATAGAGGGTAGGTTAAATGCACCGACCAAGGAGGCTGAGGAATTACTGATCAAGGTCATAAAGTTTCATAGGGGCAGGTTTGTATTTGCGCATGGTGGTTCCCGCAGACTGAAAATCGGTTCCTCATACTACGGCTTGATAAAGGTGGTGAGTGATGCAGAGACTCTTGGTACCCAGTAGGGGCTCTGGTGTAAGGTTGCTTGGCCCATCGTGGAGGGCCGCCAGGGATAAAATACTGAGCATGATCCATGAGGATTACCAATTAATCGCAATAATTGGTAGGGCAGGCGCTGGGAAGACAACACTCCTACTTAGCCTTGAGGGTGTGGTTGACGGCGTTTTCATGTATGCGGACATGACTGAGACTAGGGATAGGGACTTGTCTGCTATTGTACATACGGTATTTACTGACAACATACGCAGAATTCAGGAGATCCAGGAAAGGCTGAGAAGGGTGGGTGTTAAGGGATTACTCAGGGCATTCGCCAAGGCAGGTGTTGACGAAGTTCTTGAAAGCGCTGGATTAAGGCCCATGGAAACACTGAAACTACTGAATGACGCAGTGGAGTTGCTGGGCATGACGCCACTGGTGGTTGGGATTGATGAGGGCTTGCTCAGTCAGGATGACTCAAGGACCATGGACTTCATAAACGCAGTACATGCGCTCAGGAATAACATGCAGGCAATACCATCAACCAAGGTAATAATTACCCTACTCCCTGATGTGGTTAACCTAATATCGAAGGTTGACACACCACTATTCGACATACTAAGGCTAGGGGCAATAATGCTTCCGGACTACGTAACGCCAGAAGACCTAAAGGAGGTGGCCCAGGAATACGGGTTAGGCGGTACTGAATTAAGTAAGATTGAGGCATTAGGCCCACTAACTATGAGACAACTCATATGCCTAATGAACACTAAGATGGACGTAATAAAGTGCGGAATAGACACGGCAGGAGAAATATCAATAGAGTAATCCTAGTCTTAATTAAACGTCCATTAAGGACGGGGAGTTTTGTTAGGCAGTAAAGACGTAATGCCACACAGGATAAGTAACCAATCGCCCTCCAAAATTCCAGAGGAATGAACTAACAGACCAATAATCCCAAGTACTGCTATATGGTGGAAGCGCTGGACAGTTGCATATAGAGTTTGAAGGGTTTGGAGAACATACGCAGTTTACATTTTCACGAACTGGCACAACCGGCGCAAATACGATAAACGCCGAAGCCATCAGTACAACCATCAGAGAAACAAATAATAATCGCCCACTCATGCCAAGCAATGTCGATCTCCTCTCCTCATCCTTATGAACCCGACCAGAAAAGGGTACCACAAAGAAATCTCCATAAAATGGCCTTTAAACACTTACTCAGCCATAAATAACGAAGTTCGCCTTTTCTTTATCAAACAAGAAACATAAAACCTACTACCCAATTAAGTTAGAACATTTTACAATATGAGAGAACCAACGTTATCACAATCACATTAAATGAGAGCATCGTAATGAATTACGGATATAAGATGTGAAGAATTATTATATGACTGGAGCCCCGGCCGGGATTCGAACCCGGGACCTCCCGCTCTCTCGGTTAGCCTACAAGGCGGGCGCTCCAGACCGGGCTGAGCTACCGGGGCGGTTCTCTTGTTTCCCTGCGGAGTTTTAAGTTTTTCGTGAGGACTTGCCCTACTTACCTATTGATTGTTGTAGGGCTTTGTTTGCAAGTTTCCTCTCTATTGATTAGTGTCCCTAGCCGTAGATTCATTATCTGGATATGGACTTAATATGGCTTGCCAGTGGGCGTTTCTTACGAGTCCCTGAATTAGGAATGATTCAGCGAGTTCAACCTCATAAAGTGCCTCTTTCAAGCCAAACCTCTCTGTACATGCTTAGGCCGAACCAGGGCCTCGGTAATTGTTCCATATGTAGGAGGAGGCCGCCCTCGCCTAAAACACTTGGTTATTAACGGGTGAGGAAATTATGGTTTATTCACTATCTTTTTCTGCTGGGTCATTGGTACTCGCGTCCTGCTCCAGGAGGTCGCAATCGCAACGGCTATTAGGACTAGGGATACCCTGAAGGCCAGGTGTAGGCTGTTTATGAATGGCGCCATTAGGCTTGGGGTTAGCGTCGATGATCCCACGAATATCTGGAAGGCTATACTCCTTGGTATTGCCATTGAGGAGACCACAATGGCTATTATGAAGCTGAGCAGTATGCCTATGTTGCCAATGGTTCTATTAGTCCCCGAGGCTATGCCGTACATACCCCTCGGTACCTCGAACATGACCATCTTACCATTAGCCGCAAAGAACATACCAGCTCCAATACCGCTTATTGATGAGATCATTGTTATGTAATAGAACGGCGTTGCCAGCGTTAATAACGTATCATACAGCACGTAGGCAACCGCCTGAAGCGTAAGACCAATTGAGGCTATTACCCTTGCATCAGACCTATCCGCTAACCTACCACCGAAGGTAGCCGCTATCGAACCAAGTAGGTAACCGGGAACGAGCCATAGGGACGCATAGAACGGATTCAACCCCCTGACCCCCTGCAAATACATTATCAGTAGGAATAGTATTGCGTTATTGGCCATGTACTGGAAGAAGTAGGAGAAGCTTGATAGTGTGAACATCCTAATCCTGAAGAGGCTGAGACTTATCAAGGGTGACCTCGCCCTGGACTCTATGTAAACAAACAATAGGAGCAGGACTATACCCAGTATGGTCATTGCGCCCACGGTGGCGTCATACCCAACACCTGCGTATGTGACCCCTGCCATTGATAGGAGACCCAGGGATAGACCCAGGGTTATTGCACCGTATACATCGAATTCCTGCCTAACCCTAACACCCCTATCCCTTAGGTATATCAGGCCCGCCATGAAGCCTAGTATGGCTATGGGCACGTTGATGTAGAATATCCACCTCCAACCAATGAAAGTCGTTATAACGCCTCCAGCCAGTATACCAGCCACGGCACCGAGGTTCCAGCCCATTGACGTGGTTCCAAACACGAAACCCCTCTCCTCAGGCCTGAAGTAGTCACTGGCTATGGCCATTGTGTTGCTGGACATTAATGAACCACCGAATGCCTGTATCGTCCTGAACCCAATGAGTTCTATGGCATTGGTTGATAAACCACACAGAGCGCTACCCACGCCGAATAGTATCATACCTAGGTTAAACATCCTAGCCCTTCCTCTCAGGTCACCAAGTTTTCCAAATTGTGTTGAGAATATTGTGACGGCCAGTATGTAGATCAGTATTACCCAGACGAGTGTTGATAGGTCGCTATGTAGTGCCGTTAGCATTACGGGTAGCGCAAGGACAACTATGGTGCTGTCCAGGGCAACCATGAACGAAGAGAGAGTCATTAATAGTAATACCATGAATTGCGGCCTGTCCATTGAGGAGTATGACCACTGAAGCCTCTTTAAATCTTTATTACAGAATTCAGAGGTTATTATCAGGACTTCGGTGGATAAGGCCCCTTGGCGGCATGTTAATTGTTCAGTTGCTGGTAATTATTACCTCCTGTCGTTAGTTCCACGGAGGCGGGGCCAATGGGTAACGCATGTACGTTAACTGCATATTCACCTGTACTAATACCGAAGGTGTAGGTTATTGGGTATGGAGCCCATGAAGTGCCATTCCAATAATAAAGCGATAGGTACGCATTTAGGTCCCTGAAGGTAACGCCGCCACCATTGCCTGGGCCACCAATCACGAACTCAGTGTCCATGGGCCAATCGTATGGTCCTCGCACGGGACTTGTTATTATGTAGGCAGTTGCATTGGGTATCGGTATTAACCCATGGGTGAACCAAATAATCCTAGGACTGAAGGTCTCATTACCCAACTGCAGCAGTGCATAGCCGAAGTTAATAACCACACCGTAGTCAGTGGAGTTAACGGTAATTACCAATAAGCCAGACATTGGGGTCTCAAGGCATCCAAGCATGCACTCACCACCCTCATAAATCAGGTTCTTCGATGAACCAATGTAGTTAGTCACATCCATTTCACCTTGGAACCAATACTGACCACCCACAACCACCAGGGCATCCTGAACCCAATGAATTGAATAATTACTGCCATACTTAACAACCACATAGGCATTCAATTGAAGGGAGAAGCCCTGAGCCGTGAGCCCCGTGGAGTTCTCAACATAGGCATTGGTAATGTTGAAGACGCCGAGGACGGCATTGGTGGTTATATTGCCGTAGTTAGGGCCATAGTAGGCGGCGACCCCCATGGCAGTGTAGTTAAGAACCCTATAGGTAATGCCCGTATTACCACAAACGAGTAAACTGTAGTTCCCAGGCCCTGGATTAACAACGTATATGCCAGGCACTACGCTAGACCAGGTGTAATTGCCCGGCGCCTCAGGTCCACCACCCCACCCACGTAATTGGGAATTGGTTAGTAGGTAGACGTATGACCCATTCATAACCTCAATAAACAGAGACTCGCCACCTGTTAGGTTTATATTAACGAGCCCCTGAAAACTACATGGACCACTTATTGCCGTGGTAATTAACGTAGGTACGCCGGTTGCGTTACTGAATACGTAATTTATAATACCCTCAATACCCGTAGTCACTAACTCATTAATCGCCGGGTTTGTTAAAACCACGAACACCATTAATGCAATCACTAGTGCTAGGACTAAGTCCCTGAGTCTCATTACCCGTTAAATCGTGTGCTCATTAATAAACTAATCTCACACACAATACTAACCCCATGCTGACATAGTACTTATCAGATAATTTTATAACCCAAGGAAACAGCGCATACCGTGGTTGATTTTAAAATAATGGGCAACGACATACAACACCTCTACATTGAACTGAGTCCTGGCGAGAAAATCTATGCAGAGGGCGGGCACCTAATCTGGAAGTCCTCCAGCGTCAACATTAAAGCAACAACAGGCGGCGGCTTACTATCAGGCCTAAGAAGAACCATTACTGGCGCCAGTTTCTTCGTACTTGAACTCGAAGGCCCGGGAGCCGTTGATATCGCCGGCTTCGCCCCAGGTAGGATCACGGAAATAGACCTAAGTGGTAATGGGATCATGGTTGAACACAGGGCATTCCTGGCAATGGAGCCCACGGTTAACTACGACATTAGGCTCACGGGCCTCGGCTTTGGTTGGCTTGGCGGCGAGGGACTATTAATGGCTAGGCTCCAGGGCAACGGCAGGGTATTCCTACACGCCATCGGCGACGCATTAATGCTTGAGCTTGGACCCAGCGACAGTATCGATGTTGAGGCCGGGCATGTACTGGCCTTTGATGAAGGCATGAAGGTTGGCATTAGGCGCGTCGGTGGCTTGAGGACCATGCTCTTCGGCGAGGAGGGCCTTTGGCTCGCCCATGTGGAGGGGCCGGGCAGGGTTTGGCTAAGGACCCTAAGCAGACAACAAATTATCATGGGATTAATGCCAGAGTTGTCCAGGATAGCGAGGTCAACATAAGGACCATAATGATCATGCCATCACTTAATTAAATAATTTTGTGACTTCCTTAATTACATCACTTGGTTCAATACCCATGGACATCCTACTAACCAGTGAACCCGGAAACCCCATAAGCCCGACTCCATAAAATTATTAAGGCAGAGAATAACCAACACACCATGGGACTAAGCAACTGGTGGTACTACACAGGCTCAGCAACCAAGGCAATAACAATAATGGGGATCATAGCCATAGCACTACTAACCATAGTAATAGCAAGCCCGCACGTTAAGCCTCTCCAGCCCATTGCCAGGTCGCTTGGGCTTGTCCAGACGCAGATAATCTACGTGCCCGTGAACCACACGATTATTAAGTACATGAATCAGACGGTTGTTAAGTATGTGAACCAGACAGTGCCTGTGTACATAAACAGGACGGTTTACGTTTATGTGCCTGGCAATGCTTCCTTTGGGATACCCATTTACAATGATACTGGCGTTTGCCGCCTATACAGCCTTGTCCTTCCGAATGGGACTATCTGGACGCTGGGTTACTGGATACCCACGCAGTGGGCCTGGAACCTATTCCTGCAGAACGGCACAATACTTGAGTGGGAGAAGTTCCCAGCGCCTCAGTACGGGGAGGAGCTTTATGCAGAGCAGAATGAGATGGCGATATTCCCAGGCCTAGGCACTGCATACCTAAGCGGCATGCAGTTCATAACGGCAATACCCAACACGCCGCAGCCCAACTGGGTGAACATGATATACATAGGGGACTTCGCGGGCACAGGCCCACTGATGTATGTGTGGCGCGACTACTGGGGAATTAACAATGGGACTGCGGTACTACTGAATACCTGGAGCCTCTATGGGCCGTTCTATGGACTATTTAGGAATTACACAACGATAGTGCTTCCAGTGAATAGGACGTACCCAGTAGTAATAGCGTTCCAATCAGTAACGCACTTCCCAAGCCTGGCAATACCATGCAACTGGACAATAATAGGCCCAGTAAACCCACAGGTAGCACTACAACTACCAGCACCAATGGGCAGGGAGCTTGCCTCTGAGACTGCATATGTGATCTATGGGAATTATAGTTATCCCAGCTATGGAATAACCTGGGGATGGTGGGTTTGGGACACGACCTATCCGCCACTAAATATTACTAACTTACCATGGCCAACTTAATAAATAAAAGTAAATTTTGATAAAAAATTAAAATATTTTCAGAAAACAGTTTTTGATCATGGACCTCTAATGCTTGAGCATGTGTATGTTATTGTTACTGTGGCTGTTGTTGACCCGCTTGACCCGGAGACTGACGCTGAGCTTGGACTTATGGATTCGCTGGCTGATAATAATGTTCCGGCGCTGCACTGTAGGTTTGTTGTCCAGTAGATTGTGTATGACCCGCCGGACGTTGATAACTGAGCCTCTACCTCATAGCTATTTCCAGTCTGTGGTAGGCTCCAGGCTACCTGGTAGGCGTTGTATGGCCATATGCTCCATGATAGTGTGTAGGTCGCGGTGGTTGTACTGCTGCCTGGGTTTAGGCTTACGCTTGCTGGGCCGCTGAGTGTTATGTAGTCGTATACGTAATTAGCGGTGGCGGTGAAGCTTGCGGTTACGTTTTGGGTTAGCCCGCTTGGGCAGTCGTAGATGAAGCTTCCAAAGGTCCTTCCATAGTTCCAAGACGTACCACTACTTACTTGGACACCGTTCCAGTAGAATGTGCCGCTCCCGCTAAAGCTCAAGCTCCAATCATCGAACTGGTACCAGGACTGGCCTGAACCAGATGAACTACTGCTCACTGAGGACTGAGCACTTATCGAACCACTTAGGGAACTGCCAGACTGAACAAAGTAAGTCCCAGAGCTTGGGCTCGAACTAACACCACTACTAGCCCCAGACGGGCTTGAGCCAACGCTCAAGGTGAAGAAGCAGCCGTAGACTGTCTTTGGCGGCGATGGTTGGTTGGTTGCGCAGCTTACCGTGAATGTTACTGAGCCTCCTGGGCTTGCTGATGTTGAGGTTGGGTTTATACTGCAGCTGCTGTAGTTGCTGGGCACGCTTGTTATCGAGGCCTGGAAGTTTACAGTACTTGAGGCGGTTATCGTCCACTGCGTAGTGCTGGAGCCGCTCTTGCTGCCACTGGCGCCGCCGCTCCAGGACACGCTCCACCCGGCGCCGTATGGGTCGCTGACGGTCACCGTTATTGAGTTGGACGGTTGCGGCGGTGGCGCTGAGGATGCGCAGCCTGTGCTCGAGTACACGGCCTTGTACACCATGCCGGGCAGGGTCCATTCAATTAGTGGTTGGAAGTAATCCGTGCCTGCGGGCCCACCAACGTTGTACCAGGAGGTCGTGTAATTAATTAATGGGTCTCCGGGGGCTGATAGGTTATAGACACTTAGTGAACCCCCTAGGAAGGCGAGGGCGTCAGCGCCGGCCTGGAATTTTAACCAGCCCAACCCGCCATTGTTTGGTGTGTAATACACGGTGTACGTCTTTGGTGAGCCTTTACCACCGACAGACCACGAGCCGTAGTCCGTGGTCGCCGTAATCCAATACCAGTTATTGCATGGTGCGTAGAGCTCGACAATCACGTAGTATAGAGTATTGCACTCAACGTTGAAGGTCACTGTTGAACCCGCACCATAATTACCATTGACCTGGCTGGGGACTATCTGGCATGTGTAATTAATGCCGTTAACACTCGGGTTTTGGGTTATCAATGCGGAAAAGCTTACCTGTATTGGGACATAGGGTGGGTTTATGAACCAGGAGTAGGATTGATCCTGGCTTACTGAGTAGGATTGATCGGCGTAACTCCAGGACACCTTCCAATTGGCCCCATACGGATCATTAACCTCAACCTTTACCAGCCCAGTCCCAGCGCTTTGCGCCTGCGATACTAGGGTAATTGGGGATACCAATGACACATTGGCGCTGAACTCCTTGATTAACTTTGGATAATTGATTGGCGCCACCAATACGGTTACTGAGGTTGGCTCGTAGTCCAGGTTCACGGCATAGACATAGTACTGATTAACACCGAGCACCAGATTTGACGCATACCTGTGTAGTGAACCATGACTATCCATTACGTAGATATACCTAACCCACACCTGTTGATAACCAATGTTATACATTGGTACGTACAGAGTTCCATTAATGTAGGTAGTACCTGGCAGGTAAATGTACGTGCCAGCATAGACGAGCCTAGCATTGTTGGCTGTGGACACCGTGATTGTTAAGTACGCCAGACCACTGATTAGCACCAGACCAAGTGCAACAGCAAGTACTAGGGTCAAGCCCTCGAGAACAAGGTCAGCCAGCGCCATAACCAAGCACCTCATAACCACTGGCATTACCCACGGACCTAACAACCACAATACAACCCCTGAGAAAGAACATCACCTCACCATTAGCATTCGATGCATTGACCTCATGATAATAACCCGGGCTCACCACACTCGGTACTGAGTACTCCACATAGGCACCGTATGGAAAATACAATGAATCATTCACTAGATATACGGCGCATGATCTAGATAAACCAAGGAGCCTAGTATTTATTCTACCCACCACTACCGACGCTTGATACGCAGTGTATAGGTAATCACTTATCATGTATGTTATTAACGACGTAGCGATTATTAATAGGGCCAGGATCACTATGCCGCCGACCGTGAAACCCCTTGACATATTAATAACTATGCATTGAGGGCATTAAAGCATTACTGTTTATAAAGTGGTCTTCAATTAATTAGTTATGTCGTCTGCTCAATGGATGGTCACCGTATCTCAGATACTCAACATACTCATGTCCACGGGCATAATAAGCATAGGCATAGCCACCCTGGCAATAATGGGACTGACAGCGGTGGTACTATACCTCCTGGGCAAGGTCCATGAAATTTGGGACTTCATTGATGAGGCAGTTAATTACTTGGCCATAATAGGCGGCGTTATGTTAGCTGTTATGGTGATAAATAAGGTGCTTGTTGGTTCATTAACCCTTGATCCAACCATCATATACAAAACTATATATGATTATTCATGGAACGCCATCAGGTACCGTGCATGGCTTATATGGAACACGTGTACTTGCCCCGTAACGTATGCCTGGTGCAGTGTCAGGAGTGTTCAGACTGAGAATGCCACGTTGATCCTAGAATCGACTGAGGATACTGTGCCCATGATTTACCTGGCTCAATGGGTGCCGAATTTGTCTGCGTTCTTTATAGCCATTGGGCTGGGCCTTTCCGTGTCTAGGCTTAGGAGCATTGGTTCCGTGCTTATTGCTGTTGGTCTTGGGCTTTACGTTGTTGTGATTGGTGGTGCTGCCGTGATTGCCTCGCAGCCCTTCTTCAATGCCATGGTTAGTGATAGGGGCATTGCCTCGATCATTAATCCGCATAGCTTTGAGACAACTTGGTGTGCAAATACTGGTTTGAGTGTTCATGGCTTTGGTAATGTGCTTAGTGCCTATAATAGGCTTGCGGTGTATGTTGCCCAGGCGAATGTGATAATTGTGGTCCTTTATGCGTTGCTCTTT
Source organism: Vulcanisaeta souniana JCM 11219 (assembly GCF_026000775.1). GTDB lineage: Archaea > Thermoproteota > Thermoprotei > Thermoproteales > Thermocladiaceae > Vulcanisaeta > Vulcanisaeta souniana. Next base: position 1,736,762 of record NZ_AP026830.1, read on the forward strand.
GTGGTTATTTATGCCATTAGGTCGGCCTTGTCGTGATGGTGATGATTGGGTTGATCCTCGTGGTTACGGCGATGATTGGTTCATTGTTAATTAGGGTTCTCATTAACGTGCCCAGGGGTAGGGGGGTGGGTATTGGTGTTGATGATGTTGCTTGGTGGTTCCTGGCTTTGGCCGTTGTTACGGGGTTCTTTGGGTTATTGCCGGGCACCATGTACTCGCCATACGCTGCATTGGCCATCATGAACAAATTACTGTCGCTCTATAATGGCTTGATTAATTCGTTGACTTGGTCTGATGCGGTTATTTCGGTGACTGTTAATGTTGGTTTGCCCATAGCCGAGGCGGTGTCCTTCGTGGTTACTGGGACAGGTATAGGCTCGATAGTTCTCGTAGTTGAGGTCCTTGAGCAATTAGTGTCTGCTGTGGTTGGTTACATTGTTCACGTGTTCTCCATTGTGGTGTCTGTTCTTTGGTTTATTAGGTTTGCCATAGCGATGGGCATTATCCTTGGGAAGCTCGTTCCTTACCTGGCTTTCCTACTGGTGATGCCGAGGACCAGGAACGCCGCTGTAATACCCATATCCCTGTACCTACTGCTTGGTATTGCGCTACCCCTTGGCATTAACGCAGTGCATGCAATACCAATGATCAGTGTTGCCAATGAGTCACAGTTGCCTCCCTGGCGATTTGGCTTTGCCGATGTGGAGGTTGTTGATGCCCTGGGTAGGCCAATACCGGCTGTCCTATGTATTAATGGTTTCGGTTACCAGTATAATGAGACACTTGGGTTGCCAAGTGGTTCTGGCCTAGTCGTGTTGCCCATTAGGTTTTCTAAGTATTACGTGAGTCGCTACGTGATTAATTGCGTTGTTGCCCTTTTCATGAGGTTTAGTGCTGATCACGTGATTACGCCTGTCGTGGATGTAAATGATAGTGTTCCTGTACTTGTTCAATTACCAATGATCAGTGTATTCAACGGTGATTCATTGGCGGCTCTGTATAATTATACCTGGCGTGGCGTCGGCCTTATTGATTTGGTTTCGGGTGATGGTTATGCCATTATCAATGTAACAACCCCCTGCAATGGAGAATTGATTGTTAATGCCTATGCGGCTGGCATTGATCTAAAGGTGATCAATACAAGTGGGAGTAATTGTTCGATAACCTACACAATGAGTCAGGGTAAGCCGGGTAACTTGGTTCAAGGGTCCTGGTTGCAGAGTGTTTGGCTTGATCACGAGTTGTTCTGTCAAGACCTTGAGCAGTTAATTAATCCGTCGATTATGCCTCAGGGTATTGAGGCTCCGCCTCAACTCATTAATCAACTTCTTAATATCATCAATGAGTCATGTAGCGGTATCGGTAACTACACTGAACCCATTAATGAATTGAGGAGTATTAGGTTGAGTGTTTCCTTTAGGTGCCTTGGTAATTGCAGTGATGTTAATGCGGAGGCCATTGTTAGGGGTGTTAGGCCCTATTCCTTTAATTATTATGCTCTGTGGGGTGGTTCATACGTTGATTGGTTGAACGGGTCGCTGGTGATCATTAGGAACGCGGCGAATTTCCTCAGTCTCGGTTTCATCATTGGCATGTTCATTAACATTGCTTATTCCTCGGCTCTCGTGCTTGGGTTTGTGGGGATAATAGCGGCTGTGCCCAGGATTAAGTATTGGTCGAGACTCATGGGCATCGTTAGTGCTAGGTTGGGTATTGGTTATGAGGATCTTGTGTCCGTTGCCGAGTCCGTGGCTGTGAGGATCATCAATAACCGTAGGGCGAACCAGGGTGGCTTCACCAGTAGGTATGTATTACCCAGGGGTTTACGTGGGTTTGTTAATCGTTGGTACGTGAGACACGTGTTGAGGACTGGTTACTGGGCCTTGAGGGAGTTGCCGAGGGTTTCGGTGATGCCCTACGTGGAGTTGCCGGCGTTGTACGGCGTGTCCCTTGCAAGGGATTACCTAATGAGGAGGGCCACGAGGATTGAGAATCGCGTTCTTAGGGACGCATTGAGGACTGTCGTTGGGATTACTGTCTCGTCAAGTCTAGTGTTGAGGCCTTACTCCTTGGTTAATCCATTGGTTAATCAATCGGTTAGTGTCTTAGCGAGGCACTTTGGTTACGCTGTTAGGGAGGCCTCGCAGGCCTATGGTGCATTGAGGGGTTACCTGGGTGGCGCTGCCTTATACGTAGCCCTTAGATCCGTGGTTAGGGGCGTTAATAGGTTCGTAGTTGATGCTGTGGGTGATATATGGTCTTCACTGGATGATCCATTGAGGGCCCTCGCCGCTATGAGTAGTAAGTTGGGTGCTCTTTATGCGTTGGATAGGGACTTGGCGAGGGGTATAGCGGATGAGGCCTTGAGGGTTTTGGTTAGTAGGCATGGCTTGGTTAGTATCGAGGTTTTGGTTAATGGTGCTGTTGTCAAGCCAATGGATGTGTTTGGGGTTGGTGATTATGAGGTTGTTGCTGTTAGGCTTAATGATAGGTATGAGTTTGTTAAGGCGTGGGTTGCCAAGGAGTTCCTTAGGGTGATTGGTTTGGGAGGGATTTAGATTTTCCCGGCGTCATTTCCACTTTTTATGAGGAGGTAGGGACCTATCGTTGATGAATTCTGCCAGTGTAATCTCATTATTATTTTAATCATTACGTGGGGTCAGGGCAGGTCAGTCTCCTCACTGATCAGCACTGCAATGAATCATCACAACTAGGTGCTAAGCCTTGGATATTCAAATACGTTACTGTTCACTTAAAATAACACATCCATTCTACTTCTCCAAGCAGGAACAGCAAAATGATGCGTATTAATACACCATCTCTATGATCTTTAATATGAATTCATTGGACACAATCAACGAGGCTCTGGTATTAATTGGTAGGGCGAGAATGAATAGGACCAATTGCCGCGAGACACTCGACGCGCTGTGGGAACTACTTATAAATCTGGACTTTGAATTAAGGCACAACCATGATATGCCCATTAGTTATGCCCTGGTAAATTGAATTGAGGTGGCTCACTGGCTTTTTATGTATTCCGCGAACTAATTTAACTCCTTAATAATAGGTCTTTGATTTAAATTAGCTAGTATTCTGTGCTGCTTGATAACATGAAACCTTGGTTGGATGAGATAATACTGAGTAGGTGATGAACTAAGGGATGGGGATGATGATACTAATGAGGTGAGACTTGTTAATGTGATTGAGTGTGCAGGGATGAGTGTTAATATAATATTCAGGATTATATGGTGTATGGCTCAAGGGTTCTGTACTTTATAATGTATACTGAAGGGACTCAGTTACATCTGTAAGGGATGATCGTCAGACTACCTGCCCATATGTGTGGCTTAGTCAAATTTTTGACTATAAAGCATATAAAAACTGCCAGATTTGACCCAATTGTGCTTGGTAAATACCCAGTATTTCCACCCGCAGACCGTGAATTTGAGGACCCACCAAAACTTAGTAACTATGACGTTGTCGTAATAGGCGGTGGAGGCGGCGGTTACCATGGCGCCTTTGAATTAAGCAAGGGTGGTTATAGGGTGCTTATGATTGATGACAAGGGTAACCTGGGTGGTAACTGTCTCTATGAGGGTTGTATACCGTCCAAGGCCGTCTACATGACGATATACCTAATGGAGAAGGTTAGGGGTATACTCAATAGCGTTGGTAATAAGGACGTGAATGCCGTTAGGGTTCTTTGGGAGAACGCAATTGATCACAAGGACAACATTCAATACATAAGGTACCTACAGCACATTAGGGAGATTAAGGAGCATGAGAATGTGGACTTCATAAAGGGCGTCGCCGAGATCCTAGATCAGCGTAGAATTAGGGTGAGGGCTATCGATGGTTCATGGACGAGGGATATCGAGGCAAGACAATTATTGGTGGCCACAGGCTCGGTGCCAATCAAAATACCTGTACCAGGCACTGACCTGGCCATTGGTAGCCAGGAACTCTTTGGTTATAAGACTGGCTATAGGAAGGTGCCTAATGACATAATAATCATTGGTGGTGGTTATATAGGTGTTGAGGTGGCGTCGGTCCTCGGCTCTATGGGCGTTAAGGCAACCATAGTGGAGATGCTACCCAGGATACTGGCAGGTTGGGATAATGACATTGTCTCCAGGATTGAGGAGAAGCTCAGGGCTAAGAAGGTTGAGGTGCTAACTAATTCCAGGGTAATCAGTATTAGGGAGGAGGGTAGTCAGAAGATTGTTGAGTTTCAAAGGCCTGATGGCAGTAAGGGTTATGTGACTGGTTCCGAGGTTATAATGGCCGTTGGTAGGAGACCAAATGTCGAGGGGCTCGACAACCTAGGTATTGTGGAGAAGGGCCACGTGGAGGTTGAACCATCGATGAAGACCAGGGTACCGAACATATATGCGGCTGGTGATGTACTGGGCAAATTCATGCTTTATCATGCTGCTGTAAAGGAATCCGTGGTTGCTGCGTGGAACATACTTCACGGTAGGTCCATTTATGAAGTTAATTTTAACTCAATACCAATGACTATATTCACGGAGCCGGAGGCTGCTATGGTTGGTTTGAACGAGGAGGCTGCCAAGGCCAGGGGCATTAATTACGTAACTGTTTCGTACCCACTCGAGGATGATGCCTACGCCCAGATAATGGGCGTGAGGGAGGGCTGGGTTAAGTTAGTTATTGAGAGGGAGAGCCAGAGGATTATTGGTGGTGTTATTTATGGTGAGGCGGCGTCGATGTTGATAAATGAGGTTGCGCTTGCCGTGGCCGTGAATGCCAGGGTTAAGGATGCTGCATTACTGGCGCATCAGCATCCGACTATATTTGAGTCCATAGATAGGGCCGCCATTAGGTTCTCGTTGTGATTTTATATATTCATTATTATTCATAATTATGTAAATGAATGTTTATATATTCACTTAATTTAGAAGTCAATAAACAGATTAAAAGCCAATCCCCACCCACTACGCGGTATGAGTAGGAAGGTGTGGAAGTGCTATAGGTGTGGTGAGGACATTGTGGAGGGCATGAAATTCACATTCACTAGGCTTGGTCCAATTCATTGGGAGTGCTTTAGGGCGGAGGTTAGGGATAAGTTCAATGGTAATGTGCCTGAGGATATCAATGTAATGCTTGAGCTAATGGATTACCTCGCGAATGGGATTGTGAAGGTTAAGGAGCTTGAAGAAAGGGCGTCCTCTGATGACGTAAGGCGGTTGTTAATTGATAGGCGGAAGGTTATTGAGGGCGAGACCTCCAGGTTAATGAGCGAATTAAATAAAATGCTCTACGGCGGCGCTTAATCATATTTTAGTATTTATGAGGAACGTTTAAATTCTGGCATTTTTAGTTATTATCCGTGGGCGAAGATTACTTTGGTAGGATTAGGAGCGTTTATACGAGGTTGAATAGTCTATTCTTCAAGTATGAGAATGAAGTGCTCGGGGCATTAATGGCAACCTTATCAAGGGAGAACTACCTGCTCGTCGGTCCGCCAGGCACTGCAAAGACAACGCTGGTGTACGCATTGTCTAAGTTATTGAACGCCAAGTGGTTCTATAGGCAGTTGACGAGGTTCACGGATCTTGAGGAGATCCTTGGTCCGATAAATATAGCGAAGCTTCTTGACGGTAAAGTGGAGAGGATATACGCAAACTCAATTATAGAGAGCGAATTCGCGCTACTCGATGAAATATTTAACGCCTCAAGTGCAATACTGAACACGCTACTTTCAATACTCAATGAGAGGGTTGTCTATGACGGTGAGAAGGTAGTCCCGGTAAAGACCTGGACAGTCTTTGGTGCAAGCAATAGGATTCCGGATGAGGAGGAGTTGCAGGCGCTCTATGATAGGTTCCCACTGAGGGTCTTCACGGAGTGGGTTAGTCCTGACGATACCGAGCCATTGATAATAAAGGGTTGGGAGTTGAGGATGGATCTGGAGAGGATGGAGCCCTTGGCAACCATGGATGATGTTCAAGCTGTTAATAAGATAATAACGCAATATGTCTATGAGCATATAAAGGACATATCCAAGGTCATAAGCCCCATGGTTGCCAATTACGTGGAGCACATACCGATTAGTAACAGGACGAGGGTTAAGGTACCCATGTACGTAGCTACTTACCTAATGTTGCATGGCATAGACATTGGTAATACGGAACTAAGCCCGTCGTTGCTGATGGTCGGCACCATAAAGGTCCTCAGATACCTAGTGAGTAACAAGGATCAGTTAAATGAGTATTATTCCTTCGCCACAGTCCACATGCCTGAGGACCTACTAAGACTCAGTGAGTTGCTCAGTGAGGCTAAGGCGTTAATAAATAATGAGGTCTATGACGAGGCAAGACAGAGACTCAGGGATGCAAGGGAATTATTAGATCAAGTAAGGGGTAAGTGGGATGCAACAATGGTTAAGCTTTACTCCAATGAACTAAGTGAACTAGAGGAGCTGCTGAAGAGACTAGAGGATGCCTTAGCCGGAAATAGACGATGAACTCCCCCAACCTCTATAAACATGAAGTATATCACGTGCAATACTCGCTACGGCATTCATTAATTCGGGCGGTGCATTGTAGAGTCTCATGTCAGTAATGACATCACTAATTAGCTCACTAATACCCTCAACAATAACCCCAGTACTTGCTAATTCTCTCAATTCCCAATTTAACACCTTGAGGTACATGTAGGACACTATGAAAAACCTTGACCTGAAATCATCACCCTCGCCAGGCGGACACCTAAAGCCATTTGCGGGAAAATCCCTGCATAACTCATCAACGTTAACGTTAAGCTCCCTCAGGTAATCAATTAACAATTGAGGTCTCCTAACCATTGACCAAAACACATCACGGACATTAACCATGAGAATCACCCGAGCGGCTTAGCCATCATTAACCTATTGGCATCAAATACCGTGAACACGCGCCCCCTCCAATTAATGCTCTTAGTGACGACTGTCTTAATTATTGCAAGCCAGGAGAAGTAGACATTAAGTATTGAGACAAGTGCAAGCAGTATTGAGTACCTCCTTGTTATATTCATTCCATAGAACGGATCAAGTGACCTAATACTACTTATCCTCACGTAATCCTTAACCGCACCAATAATAAATGGTAAAAGTCCAGGTACTATGAACCATGAATTAATGATCGATAGGGCCATGGCAATGGGTAACGTGATCACATACAACGTGTAAGACCCCGCATACAGTAGAAAGCCCCTAAATCCATAAACTCTAACATACCATAACTGCCTAACGGCCCAGGAGAAGGCCTCCCTAATATTTATGTCCTCAAGTGTTAGGGCAAGGGACTCAGGAACAAAGTCGATATTAAGACCCTCCTTATGCACAAAATGCGTGATCACATAGTCATCGCTCAAGTAATACGGTAGATAATCACGAACACCCCACTTATCGAGGATCCACCTCCAAACAGCCGTAGAACCGCCCCAAGTGAACCTAGCCATTGGATTCTGCATGGCCGTAATACCAATCATATTAAAGCTGGCCCTTAACAATACCCCAAGACTAAATTCCTTAAGCGGTGCATAGAACCTATACGTTGTGGCTGCGCCTGAACCATTAATCAGTGGCATCACTAAGTTCCTAAGCCAATGCCTATGGACGAAGACATCGCTATCAACAAAGACGACAACATCACCAGTTATATTACCCAGGGCAAAGGCTAATGCTTCACCCTTGCTACGCCCACCCCTATTAATCAATACCGAGGCATTTACACTAAACTCCTTAATAAGATCCTTAATAACGCCGTATGCCGGGTCATCCTCACTATCAAGTACGAAGATGTAGTTCCTACGGCCTGGGTATTCCTGATCCAAAATACTGGCAATATTACCCCTAAGGTTTTGGTCTAAACCCCTCACAGGCATTACCACGGCTACCCAGGGATGATCACCATCATTATTATTAATTAATTTACTAATTCTCTTCCTATCCCTCCAATACTTAATCTCGAAATAGAGAGATAATAATGATGACAATATGGACACAACAATTACCAATGCACCAATAATTACTAATACTGATAACATCATCACTGAGGATGATTGAGATTATGATTTTTAAGTTATTGCTGTTTAATCAATATCTTCAGTATGGCGGCGAAGTCCTCCTCGGAAAGACCCATCCTCTCAGCCATCCTATAGAGCTGAAGGGCTAGGGACGTCATTGGTATTGGGACACCGCGCATTGAGACCTCCCTATTAACTATGTCCAGGTCCTTACGCATGTGCTTAAGGGCGAACTGAACCGAGTAATCCCCACTAAGCATCTTGGGGACCTTTAACTCAGAGGTCGGTGACCTGGCGCTCGATAGTTTTGTCAATAAATCTAAAATAACCGAGTCACTTAAGCCAAAGGACTTGCCCAACTGGACAGTCTCAGCCAGTGCGATCACGTAGGAACCAAGCAATGCGTTATTTATCAACTTTGCATAAAGCCCATAACCATTCGGCCCAATGTGGACAATGGTCTTGGCCGTATACTGCAAAACCTCCCTAGCCCTATTAAACGCCTCCTCAGAACCGCCAACAAGCACCACTATTTCCCTCCTCTCAACGGCCACGGAGGTACCAATTACTGGGGCATCAACCATGTCACCACCCCTGGACCTAACCATGTTAGCAAGCTCTATTGAGGTGCTCGGCGATATTGTCGACATATCAATAACAAGTGAACCCGTCCTCAAGCCATTCAATACTCCATCATTACCCACGATAACGCTTTTAACAGCCTCATCATCACTGAGCATTGTGATTATTACGTCGGAAGCCCTGGCAAGCTCACTCGGTGTCTTAAATGCCTCAACACCAAACTCCCTACCAAACCTCAGGGCCTTATCAAACGTCCTATTGTAAATACCAATTAATAGACCAGCATCCCTTAGGTTCTTGGCTATTCTCCAACCCATGACACCGAGACCAGCCACTCCGACCTTAACTTTAGTCATACCATCCCTAGCGTTACCTCCTGGGTTTAAATATCAATCGGGTTTGCAACAAACTACGCATGGAACGAGTTAGATATTATTTGAAGGCCAGGCCATGGATTGTCTCCAATGTATTACCTATGATTTATTGAATAGTCACTGAGACAAAACTCTTTAGTTGGTTTTTCAACACATACCTCGATGGCTAGGGTTTACCTTGGACCTGCCGGAATCCCCATAGGCGCCAAGGAGAGGAAGAGGAGTGCTGGTACAATAGACGGCATTAGGTACGTTAGGGAGGCTGGGCTGAACGCCATGGAGGTTGAGTTTGTACAGGGTGTTAGGATGACGAGGGAGGCTGCGATGGATGCCGGTGAAGTCGCCAGGGAACTTGGCGTTAGGCTGTCCGTGCACGCGCCGTACTTCATAAACCTATGTAGCGAGGAGAAGGAGAAGGTTGAAGCCAGCTTATCAAGGCTTCAGGAGTCCCTTGATAGGGGTGAGGCAATGGGCGCTACGGTGGTTGTCTTCCACCCGGCGTACTACGGCAAACTCGGCCCTGAGGGTTGCTATAATGCCGTTAAGGATGGCGTTCTCAAGATCGTTGATTGGATGAAGGAAAATGGCATTAAGGGCGTGAAGCTTGGTCTTGAGGTCATGGCCAGGAAGAACCAGTTCGGTAATTTAGAGGAGACCTTTAGGCTTGTTAAGGATATTAAGCACCCGCAGGTTGTTGCCGTCATTGATTGGGGGCATGTATTCGCCAGGAATGGTGGTTCCATTGATTACAGGGCTGTGCTTAACATGTGGCATGAGTACTTCGATGATCAACCGATGCATACCCACTTCACATGCGTTAAGTTCAAGAGGGGTGAGTGGGTTGATGAGCACGAACCCATAGACACGAATAACCCACCCTTTGAACCTCTGGCGAAGGAGTTGGCTAGTGAGGATATTGAGATAACGATAATAAACGAGTCCCCGCTCCTGGAGAGGGATGCTCTCAAGATGAAGGAGGTACTACTTAGGTATAATAATGTGCTCGTGGAACTCCAATAAAGATAACCCTTGGATCACTCACTCTTTCATAACCATCGCCATAAACAAGATTCATAATACATATTAAGGAAGACACGTAATTAAGCAAGCTTCCCATTTTCGTCCTTATCCTTGGGTTTTTCATTACATAAATTCCTTGGTTTATTCAACTGGGAATTATCGATTTAGTTTCGATTTACCTAATAAATCATGGAGTTACATATACTCAGTAGGCAAATAATTAAAAACTCATGAACTTAACAATTATTTCCCGTGTCTAAGAACCTACCTAATCCCTGGAATACCCTAAGCATGATGGATGTTGGTAACGTTAAGGTCCATTACTACTCACTAAGGGCGCTTGAGAGGGAGGGATTTGATATTGCCAGGTTCCCATATACAATAAAGGTCTTCATAGAGAACCTACTTAGGAATTACGATGGGCAAGCCGTTACCAGGGAGGATATCGAGAACCTACTGCACTGGAACCCGAAGAACCCAGGCACTAAGGAGGTCCCGATAAAGGTTGCCAGGGTCTTAATGCAGGACTACACGGGAGTACCTGCCTTAGTCGACTTGGCCGTGATGAGGGAGATAGTGGCTAAGTACGGCATCGACCCAAAGGTAATTAATCCCCAGGTGCCGACGGACTTAATAATAGACCACAGTGTACAGGCCGATTACTGGGGTAGGCCTGACGCTGTTAAGTTAAACATTAAGCTTGAGGTTGAGAGGAATGCTGAAAGGTATGAATTCCTTAAGTGGGCCCAGGGTGCTTTCAGGAACTTCAGGGTTTTCCCGCCAGGCACTGGCATAATACATCAGGTGCACCTCGAGCACATTGCCAGAGTAGTGATGACAGAGGACCTAGGCGCTAACGAGAGACTTGCCTATTTCGATACCGTGGTCGGCATGGACTCGCACACCACGATGATTAATGGACTTGGCGTTGTTGGTTGGGGTGTTGGTGGCGTTGAGGCTGAGGCGGCGCTCCTTGGTCAGCCAATAGCTGTTCTTCCACCACAGGTTGTTGGCGTTAATCTATATGGTAAACCAAGACCTGGTGTCACTGCCACGGATATAGTGCTGTACATAACTGAGACGCTTAGGAAGTACAACGTGGTTGATAAGTTCGTTGAATTCTTTGGTGAGGGTGTTAAGGAGTTACCAGTTCCTGATAGGGCTACCATAGCCAACATGGCCCCCGAGTATGGCGCGACCACGGGTCTGTTCCCGGTTGATGACCAGACATTAACGTACTTAAGACTCACTGGAAGAGACGAGTGGTTAATATCACTGGTGGAGAAGTACTTCATGGAGCAGGGCGTATTTGGCACATCAAGGGAGAACGACATTGAGTACAGCCAAGTAATTAGCATTGATTTGTCAGCGATAGAACCTAATTTGGCTGGTCCATCACTACCATGGCAAAGGAGGTCGTTGAGTGATGTACCTAAGAGCCTTGAACCCATTATTGAGGACAGGAACAAGAAGAAGAACACCAGTGGTAGGAGGAGGGCTGTCGTAGAGATTGACGGGAAGAAGGTAGAGCTTGAGGATGGATTTGTGGCCATAGCCGCAATAACAAGCTGCACAAACACGAGTAACCCATACTTATTAATGGCCGCTGGCTTAATTGCCAAGAAGGCCGTGGAGCTCGGTATTTCACCTCCACCGTATGTGAAGACCGTGCTTGCCCCAGGCTCGAGAGTAGTCGATGAATACCTAAGTAAAGCCGGCCTGCTTCAGTACTTGGAGAAAATTGGGTTCTACGTGACTGGCTTTGGATGCATGGTGTGCATTGGTAACACTGGTCCTTTACCTGAACCAGTACTAAGCGCCATTAGGAACAATGATCTGATAGCTGCTGCTGTGCTCTCGGGCAATAGAAACTTCGAAAACAGGGTGCACCCAGATGTTAGGGCTAATTATCTGGCGTCACCACCAATGGTGGTAGTCTATGCCCTTGCCGGCACAGTCAATAAGGACTTATCAAAGGACCCAGTGACATATACGAACAATGGCAAGCCAGTATACTTAAGGGACCTGTGGCCTAGTGATGATGAAGTCAGGGGCTATGTGGAGAGGTACGTGACTCCAGGTGAGTTTGTGGAGAAGTATACAAAGATCGGTGACCTAGTACCTGATGAGTGGAATACATTAAAGGCACCGAGTGGTGACCTATATCAATGGAATCCAAGGAACACCTACATAAGGAGGCCACCGTTCTTTGATGATTTCGAGCCAAATAAACTCGTTGAGGTTAGGGATATAATTGGCGCAAGGGCATTGTTGATACTTGGTGATAGCATAACCACGGATCACATATCGCCAGCGAGCTCAATACCAGCGGACTCACCGGCTGGTAAATACCTATTGTCACTTGGGGTAAAGCCCAGTGATTTCAACACGTTCGGCACCAGGAGGGGTAACTGGGAGGTAATGGTAAGGGGCGCATTCTGGAACAAAGGTGTTAGGAACAGGATGGGTGGTAAGGTGATTGAGGGTGGTTACACAATTCACTGGCCTGATGGGCAGTTAATGACTGTGTTCGACGCAGCCATGAAGTATAAGGAGGAGAATGTACCACTAATAATACTTGCTGGTCAGACTTATGGAGCCGGTAGCTCAAGGGACTGGGCTGCGAAGGGTCCGAAGCTCCTGGGCATAAAGGCTGTCATTGCGAAGAGCTTCGAGAGGATACACAGGAGTAACCTGGTTGAGATGGGCATACTACCGCTTCAGTTCATGGAAGGTGAGGACGCAGATAAGCTCGGTATAACGGGTGATGAGACCTTTGACATAATAGGGCTATCCCAGGGATTAAAGCCTAGGCAGACCGTGGACCTTGTTATCCATAAGCCTGATGGTAGGGTTATTAAGACGAAGCTCCTCGTGAGACTTGATACACCGATGGAGGTTCAGTACTTCCTTAATGGAGGCATACTACAGTACGTGCTTAGGCAAATAATTAAGAGGCATCACCAGGGAGAAGCACAGTCATAACCTCCTAGTCATCTCCTGATAATACAATCTAAAAATCCAGTTTTTGAATTATGCTTAGGTTCACCCCATACAGTAAATTGGCCTGTTAAATCTGACTTAACAATTCAACTCCCCAGTTTCACACCGGAACTTAGTTCTACCCCGGAACTTAAATGCTAATTAGGAGACTCATGATACATTCAATTTTGGCATAATTAATTAGTTAAGGTTTAAAGGGGAATTTAATGTGCATAGCTCACGTATGAAGAAGGTGATTTATAAGGAGATCGAGATTACTAATAAGAGAATATCAAGGCCTAAATATGCATTGCTCTTGCTACTAATAGCCCTAATTGGCGTTGGTGCCTATATACTTACTCAGTACTCCCTCCAACACGTCTTACATAATGCTGTCCTATCATCTTACCTAAGCATTCCGGTGGATGCTGTCGTTATTGGTGTTAGTCTTGTTCTCCTAAACAGGTACTTAATTAACCATGGCGTTATGATACCAATATTAAGGAGGAGAGTTGAGCGGACGGTCTTTATATCACCCGGCGGCGGTCGACCCATTGATGAGGAATTGATTAGGAGACATGAGGATGCCCTGAGGTTTGCCGACAGGGATTCGGAGGGTTACGTGACTAGTTTGGCGATGCTTGGCTTTATGTATCTTCAAAATGCCATTGCTTATGGCGATAGAAGCCTTTACTTAAAGGCTAGGGATTGCCTGAATAGGGCTAAGGATGCCATGAGGACTGTTGATGTGAACGATGAGATTAGGATACTCGTTGAGAGATTGGAGAAGGAGGTGGAGGGTAGTAGGTCTAGGTTTGAGTAGGATTAATAGCCATGGGCTTAACCTGAACAGGAACCCTTCCATCTTATATGCCAGGTCCCAGAACATGCACTACAATTTTCGTACCCACCCTTGGGCATTCCTTTACTAAGCAGTGGGCCAGTGAAAGTTGTGGCTATTACGTGCCTTGCTTAACAAACTTATACGTGGATTCAATACTTTATATAGTAAATATAATAACCTTATAAACTTAACCGAGACTGTATAGATAGGTTAATGTAATGCTTTGGCTAACTCCATAATCTTCTGTCTCCAATCCCTCGCCTTAACAATGGCACTAGCCACCAGGACTCCCTGTGTCCCAAGTTCAACGGCCCTTTTAACATCCTCATAGCTCTCAATACCAGCTCCCGTGATGACTGGAATACTTGGGTTAACTCTTTTAACGAGTTCCACGGTTTTCACAATGACGTCAGGCTTCTCCCTACTTACGGCCTTACCAGTGCCAATAAGCTCAGGTGGCTCAACTGCTACTGCCGTTGGCTCAAGGGCAGCGGCAGCCGCGCTCGTGTATGGGTCCGGCGCACACACGAGAGTCTCTAGGCCGAGGTTCTTCGCCCTGTTAACGAGCCAACCAAGGTCATTTAGGAGGAGCCTATTCTCGCTATGATTAAGTATTACTCCCGATGCTCCAGTCTCCTTAATGAACTCAAGCGGTACATGCCCCGTCCTAGCCCCAGGCTCGACTGGATCAGCGCCCTGAGCATACACGGGTATCTCCACGTTCTCAGCCACAAGTCTAAGCTCAGTAGTCGGCGGAGCAACGGCAATGGACATGCCCAACTCCCTGGAAACTGCTTCAGTAACCTTAGCAAGCTCAAGGGCCCTCCTACCAAGCACCTCCGGGTATACCTTCATGTTTATGATAAGTATTGGTATCTTCATATGCGCAATAAGCAAGACCAAGGCTTAATAAATTACTGGGTTTAATGAGAATAATGATTACACGCGCAGACTTAGACTAATTAATAATAATTCCATCCTATCTTGGTATTATTACGATATAGACGATTCATTCGACTATTGAAACAAAACTTTTAAGTATGAATATTTCCTAATCCTAAATATGCCTGATCGATGTCTATACGTAGTTATTGCCCTAATAATGGTCCTAGCTATCGTTACTACTTACCTAGGTCTAATGGTCAGTACTGAAGAATCGAGAATAGTCTCACTACAGAACGAAGTCAATGCTCTATGGACTAATTGTACAATACCTAGACTATACTATGAAATGTGTACACAATTGGAGGAGCAGTACAATAAACTGGTGTCAGTATATATGGGCATTGTTAATGAATCCTGCAGGTCAATGATTAGGTTCGAGCCAATACTCTATACATATACCCAGACAGGTAATAACTTCGAATTAATCTTAAACATAACAAATCTATCGAATAAGCCTATTAACTTAACTATTGGCGTATATGCGGGACCGCCAATAACTGGCGCGTTGGTATCGTATCCAACCGTAATCCTCCTACCGCCAAATACCACAATCTCATTACCCATGATGTTTGCGTTATTTAATCCTTCGAATATGTACTACGTGGGTTATAATTACCTAGGTGTATCTGTCGGTAATTATACCATGAGCGAGTTCATGCATTTAAACATGTCAATTACACTACTTCCCAATGAACTAGCCAGCTTGGGTTTACCTGCAATCACGTACTATACCTCAATAATGAGGGTAATTCTGATTGATAAACCATTGATTGGCATTGCGATATATCGATTGTCAAGTTCTTGGTTCACACTAAGTGCTGGTAATCCGCTTCCAACTAACGTGAGTATTAATGGTTATGAAGTGCACGCATACAACGGCTCATTACTAACAACGTGTATTTTAAGTAAACCAATAATAATTAATACAACGAGTACTATTACTGATGTATCATTACCGACTAAATCAGGTAAATTTTCGACTAAAATTAGTACGACTGCGCAAGATGGCTGGGTATCATCATTAACCCTTTCGTCATCGGTCACCTGCGCTGTGAATTATGTATTCCCAGATAAAGTCGCTGAATTGCCCTATGGTTATGTTGTATTGATTACAAGTATTGGGAATATGACAATACCATTGATGCCGATGTATGGCTGGTGCTTCTAGTAAATTATCGTAAATACATAGTAAGCAAAATTAGCATCATTTTATCACTATGCTAATGACTTATAACCAATCAAAGTCGTAACCACCTTCACCAGTCTCCTCCCTTATTCTGGCTAGTATATCCATTGTGCCGAGGTACGTCATGTCAGTCAGGTAAACCTCAATGTTACTTAATATTTCCCAGGTGCGTGCATAGTGAAGTATTGTCTCGACCTCGACGAGGTCCTTTGGGAATATCTCGAACACGTCCATGCCCACGGTCAGTGGGTTGAACGTGGGTAGCACAATAATATTCGTGGAACCCGTGGCGCCTACTTCTGTATTGTACATGTTTTTCCCAAATACCGACTTATCAACGCGTATTTTGACTATGACGGGTGCTCTCATCACGTAGCCTGTCACGTCCTGAATAAGTATTGCTGGGTGGGTGTGCCCCATTATTATCACGTCCGCATTCACGAAATCCTCAACCCTAGGCTTTGAATTGCCATGGAGTAGGAGGAGGTTTTTACCATCTTTACTCCTTATCATGAAGCCCCTGGAGTCAACGAGGTAAATATTGGACTTCGCATCACTGCTGAGTACCAGGTCTAGGTTACCATCATGGTTACCCTTGACCAGGACCACCTTGTTAAACCGGCCACTAACCCTGTTGAGGAAGTTCCTAACCTCCCTTGCACTATCAACTATACTCGCTATCTCATGCTTAATATCACCAAGTATAGCCAATGAGGTCGCCCCAGTCCCTTCGGCGAAGTCGAGGACCAACTGCGCAATCCTAGCGGATTGACTAGGAATCCTAACACCCTTCTTACCGAGCTCAACCTCAAGACCAACGTGAGTATCCGCAATGAGTAGCCACCTCTCGCCATCCTCAGAATCCACGGCAATACCTCGAAACTCCTCAATAGACACCGCGTTATTAATTGGCAAATTAATGCCTTAAAATCATTTTGCGTATTAACTATTAACTTAGAACCTCCTTAATCAAATACATCAACGCCTCCTTAACGCCAATACCGTACTTACCGTTGCCATCATGAACCCACCTAATGACCCAGGGATCATAGTGAACAACAACCGGCTCTGAGCTGGCAAGCTTACCCACAGCGGCAATCCACTGTCTACCCAGGGACTCCCTAAACATGTTAATCACAGGACGACCAACATTAATCGAAAGCCTCTTAACGAAATGCAGAAGATTCCTCAGTGCAATTACTGAGCCAAGGTCCTGAATACCCACCGGATAAACAATATCGCACATACTCAACGCCTCGGTAAATACATGGTCTAAGTTGGGCTCGAATGACGGAAAATCAACAATCACATTATCAACCCCAACCCTATCAATTAAGTACTTAATCAACGAGTCCAACTTATCCTTGAAATCACCGTATTCATTGATAAGTGCTAAATCGCCATGTCCAGAGGGAACCAAGTAGGCAGGCCCATGCTCCGTTGAAACAATATGAATTACCTCACTAACCTTAGATGCGTTAATCACGTAGGTAGCCAGTGTATGCCTTGGCACGCCACCAAGTAGGTTAAGTGACGTGCTTGGATTACCCATGGCTAGGTCGATAACGGCTAGTTTAATGCCGAGCGCCGGCGCAGCCTTCGTGGTCAATATCGTCAGCGTGCTCTTACCAACACCGCCCTTCTGACCGGAAGCAATGCATCTAACACTCACGTCAGTATAGTAACACCTCAATTAATAAGGTACTAACGTTCATGAACAAACATTTTTAATTTTGCATCACCAATGTAAATTGTGGAAATACCAAAGCCAATACTCGATGAGGCGGAGAGAAAGGGAATAGACATAATTGACCTAATATCAAAGGCATTATCACTTGACCCATCAACAACGAGTAAAGCGCATCTTGAACTCGCAGAAAAATTCCTAAATGAGGGTAGGGATTTAATCGATAGGGATCCCGTGCAGGCCAGCGAGAAGCTCTACAAGGCGGCTGAGGAGGCCATCAAGGCGATCGCCATAACCCTAGGCCTAGACGAGGCAAGGAGAGCGTCTGAGATTGGTAGGTGGACAGCGCAGTTGCTATTTGATGCTGTGGATGACGTCGCCGATAGGCTTGGTAGGAGGGAGGTCAGGTGGTGGTGGGGACGGGCATGGTTTTTACACGTGGAGGGATTTCATGAGGCAAGGCTTAGGCCTGACCAAGTTAGAAGGGATCTGCCTGACATTGAAGCTCTCGTGAATCTCGCAAGGAGTACTTCAGGGACTTGATTAATGATTCATAAGGGAAAGAAATTAATTGATGCTTTACATAATTTTAATGTATGGGCCGCCAGGGGTTTAATTGCCGTATTGTCGTAATGAACCGGAGGCTCGTGATTCTTTACCTGGTTATTGCTGTGCTCTTTTTAATAACGTGGGTATTTAACATGTCTAATTTTACGGGATTAATGGCGTTTTTAATATTTCTAGTGCTTTCGTTTGTCGCCGTTAAGCCACCTAGGGTCCCGAGTAACGAGGAACGTAGATGGAGTGCGATTATTGGTATTCTTATGATTCTATTTTTCATAGTTTGTTTACCACTATCCGTTTATCTAGCCGTTAAGCAATCAGTCATTGGCTCAGTACTTATTCGCATTTCCATTAGCACTCTCTGTATTACTTCTCGGCCTAGTAATTACTTCGTATATAAGGTGTGGCATGTGTCCCTGAGTTACATGGTCATAAATTATTTTTAGCCCTTGATACGGGTGTTTCTCCGTGGGTGGATATAGTTATAGGGTTAGGATTAGGGGTAAGTATGCTACTGCCATTAGTAAGTTGGCGCTTGATCTTGGTTACACCATTGTTCAGGCCTCTGATGTGATAATTAGTAGGTTTAATATTAATGTTAATAACTCCGCGCCTGATGTTACGATTAAGGATTCAGAGAGAGTTCCTGGGGCGTTAACGGTCATGGGTAAGTGCAGTGCGGTTAATGATGTTGTTGATAACCTGCTCAGGGTTGTTGAGAAGGAGGCGTTGGTTTGGAGGTCTGTGGTTCCTCTTCATAGGGTTGTTATGGGTATTGTCAGTGTTGTTGATGGCAATTACCTGGTTGATGTTGGTGGTGGCATTAGGGCTTTGCTTAGGTCGCCAAGTGGTGCGTATAGCAATGGTGATGTGATTCCAGTTGTTATAAGTAGGACTAGGGTTTACCCGAGTGATGAGTTGGTGGCAATACCGGGCATTAGGGTTGATACTGAGCATGTCTCGATAGTACCGGGTAGTGGTACCGTATTATTTAGTAGTCACATTAAGAATTATGAGACGAGGCAGACACTACTAAAGGTTGGTCTTAGGTACATCGGTAAACTGAGCGGTTATAGTATTAAGTGGAGGAGTAGTGCTCAGTTCCTCACTGAGAACGATGCAGTTAGAGAAATAGAGAACGCATTGAACATTTTCAATGAGGTGAATCACGCAAGTAAGTCGTCAACACCATATACGATACTACAGGAAGGCGAATGCATCACTGAGATCATGCTCAATGGCAGGGCTAAGCTCCTGCTCGATAATGTCAGGAATAATGTTATGCCGACAATAATGGGTCACCATACGTATAAGACGCTTAGGAGGAATACGGCATTGCTGGACCTTGTTGAATCATTCCTTAGCCACTGCAGTGATAGGGCTAGATTTAGTGCTGAGTTCATGAAGCAATTAATGAGCAAGAAGTATAGGGTCGGTATTATACACATTAAACCAAGTGGTGAAGTTATTAAGCTCGGTAACGCCGATGTGCTTAAACTCGAGCCTGATGATGTTGTTTTAATGCGTAGGTTGAGGGGTGGTGGTTTCCTTGACGGCCTCGGTCTCCCTAAGGAGGAGGGTGATATGGCAATAACCTGCTCAGCGATTGGTAATGAATATCTAACTCACGTCTATGTTGATCATGCTTGGAGGCCTAAGGGTATTTACATAAATATTAACACACCCATTGAGTTCACTGGAGGTAATATTCTGTACATTGACCTTGCCGTTGATATTGTTAAGAGGTGGAGCTCAACGGAGGCCAGGGTTATTGATTACGATGAGTATAAGTCATACGTAAACATGGGCGCATTACCAAGCAAATTACAGGCTAGGGTTGAGAAGCTAATGAATGAGTTATTAGGGAATGTGCATAGGCTTGGCGAGGAATGCCTCAATAAGGCCAAGGAATTAACTGGATAATCTCCGTTTGTCCCTAGAGGGTCGTTCTCGGCATTTTGTGGTTGTTTAGGGTCACCTCTAGGGACTTCCACCTCGCCCATAACCCTTTTGGTAGGGTTATGGGATCATGGGTGGCGGTCGAGCCCAACGGCACGGGGCTCCCATCTACGCTTGACCCGCCTAGGCTTGGAGCATTGCTCCCATCGCCTAGGCGGGCTCGAAGAAGGAGATTCCAACAAGCAACTGCGTCACGGTGCCATAGCTCACCACCTTTGCTACACTTCCCAACCCTAGAGCTATTGCTATAGACAATTACGGCACTATGTATTGGGCATAATCTTGAGGTGTTCTTCGGGTCTACATAAATTATCGGTACACCATACTCCTTTGCCTTCTCCTCAATAGCCTTCTGAACACCTCTAAACGAGGCTTGGAAAATCCTGTGCCTCAGTTGCTTATCCCCTATCCTCTTAATCATGTTACTAGCGGGCTTTTTACCTAGTTTCTCAAGAATAATAGCGTACCGCTTTTCATGAGCAAACCTAACAATTATGTTAGCGATCTTCCACCTTACATCATCCTTTCTCTTCCTCTCCTTGAGCCTCCCCATAATTCTCCTCTTAATCCTCGACGTCACCCCATAGAGCTTATCATACCTTTCCTGCATCCTTTTCCTACGGTAATAATAACCGAGAACGAGCTTCTCGGTATTGGTCTCAAAGAGATGGGCTACTCCATCAATAAGCACCGCTACATTGTTCTCATTAACATCAACAGGCAGATATCCACTAGGCTTATATTCTTCAACCTCCTTAACAAAGGTTAGATAAATTATGACCCTCCTATCTCTCCTGTCAAGCTTTATTTTAGCTTCAGAAGCTAGCCTCCACCCCCCATTGATGTATCTCCAGTACTGCTTGTGTGGCTCAATCTCTATTGTTACCCATCCCTTATGAGTCACCACCGCAATATAGGTCAATCCATTGGGCTTCCAGAGGTGGTCGTCTAACCAAATACTAACACTTCTAACCTCTGGATACTCTTTCTCGGCTAATCCATGCTTCTTCAACTTCAGAAAGCTTCTAGCTCTAGTAGAAGCGTCTTGGCATGCAGTGTAGACGTAGTGCGATGGCAACTGTGGATAGAGGTTTCTCATCTCGCGGTACTTCAACGCCTTCAGCTTCGTAAAGCTCTTCACATCGTTTCTAACAGCAAACATCGTCAGCTGCTCAACCATGTTGCGGTACATACCTTCAAGCTCAACAAAAACATTGAACACCTTCCTCGGCAATGAAGTGCTTCTAACAATAACAGTTCTTGCCACTCTACTCACTCTTCTCCACCTCTTCTAGGAGCTTTTTGAAGCCTTCCACAAGCTTCTTTTTCCTGTGGCTCCTCATACCATAGAGCTTTCCAGCAAACGACGTTACAATTTCAATCAAGTCCTCTACGAGCTCTTGGTAAGCGTCTTTAGGCTCTTCACCAAAAACAACCTCTATTCTTGCACCGAACTGTCTGAAGAAGTGTTCGAGATACTCAAAACCAAATCTTGTGAGCCTATCCTTGTAGGTTACAACTACAACATCTACCTTCCTGTTAACAACGTAGTTGAAAAGCTTCAGTAATCCTCTGCGATCAGTCTTGAGACCGCTGGCAACATCGCTTAGAATATCTATAATTCTGTATCCCTTGGCAGAGCAGTATTGTGTTAGATGCTGTATCTGCCTCTCTAAGTCGCTCCTCTGGTCTGAGGAACTAACACGAGCATAGATAACAGCCCTAACCTCTCCAGCCCCTGTCTTCCCTCCGAGAATACGTTCAACCTCAGAATAAGGTATTCTTATCCTACCGCTAGGAGTCCGCACAACATGTATTCTTCCCTCTGCTACCCACCTTTTGAAAGTCCTGTAGCTAATCCCAACAATTTCACAGAACTCCTTGGATTTTAACAACTTCTCTGACATTTGTCCCTAACTGTCAACAAAATTCCTCAAAAGACCCTAATAAAGTTTTCTGCCCTCATTAAGGGACAGACTGCGTTAGTCCCCCTTAATGTCCTATTCACCACCGAGTACTTGCATGATCCTTACTATCTCGAAACCAGTGGTGTCATTACCAACTAAACCGCCATTATTGTTAACAACGAGACCGCTCCTCAGGAAACTCCTACCCCTGTTGACAGTGCCTACACTGACAGGTAACCCGAAGTAATCCCTAACCTTCTTCACATCCTCGTCCTTAGCATCAGGACTTAGTAGAACGCCTCTGTCATTTGCCACAGCTATTGAGCCCACCAGGTATGTACCGCAGATCTCATCGATAATAACCTCGGTACCCAATGTATCCCTTATTAAATTAATGAATTCCTTCTCAATTATTGGCGACACAACGGTCTTTTTATTATTCGTTAGTATTAGGTTGGCGATTGCTGTATACCTTGTACGTATTACCGACACCCTGAACCCACCCTTTTCCAACTCATTAATTTCCTCCTCAGTCACTATACTCGGTATCAATACGCCATTGTCATTACCCACGATGAAAATCCCGATCAATGGTGACTTTGCCAATGATGCCTTAACTACCGTAGTACCCAGGGTATCCCTTATGGAATTAATCACCTTGTCTGGGACGTCCATGGGTACCACAGTGAATGCGTTATTTGTAAATATGTAGACGCCTATTGTTGAGGCCCCGTAAATACTTAATGGCGCCACTTCAAACCTACGCTTACTCATTCCTGGTCAGTATATTTACCCGTTTAATAACTATTATGGGTTAACCTATGTGCTGAGTCGGAAGATCTATGCCAACTTCCTTAACATACCTAAGGAGCATTGACTTAAGATTGCCCTCATCAATACCTGGAATCCTTATGTGGCTCCAGGGTAGTTCACTGTTAAGGGATTTCCATGAATATACATACCTACTAAGTAAACCCTCATACTTCCTAAGCAGCCTCCTCCAGGAACCCCTATCTAGGCTCGTTAATGACGCCTCAAATATCAAGTCGCTAATATCCCTGTCCCCGAGTGATAGTAATGCCTGAACCTTGGCATCAAACGCACTATATGTTGAGAACCCGGTGTATGTATGTATTTCCCTCAAGGCCTTAACTCGGTCATTGATTACATCATCACCAGCCATGGGTAGCCATTGCAATGGTGTATGGGGTTTAGGTACCCATGGATTAACCGAGAGTGAGAACTTAATACCTAGCCTACGGAGCCTTAGTAATAGGTTGGTTATTGAATTTATATCATCATAAATTTCGCCGGGCAACCCAACCATGAAGTATAATTTTAAGTGATTAATACCAGCGTCTATCGCGTCCATGGCAACCCTGGCAATATCGTCATCTGAAAATCCCTTGCCCAACGCCCTCCTTAGTCTCTCGCTTGATTCTGGCGCTATTGTAAGGACCTTTTGACCGCCCCCCGCAATTAACCTAATGGCATCTCTATCCAATGAGTCAACGCGTAAAGACGGGGAGGAAACACTTAACCCTAGGTCATTTACGAGGAAATTCATTAACTCCTTAAAACCTGGGTGATCAGTTACGGAGAGACCCACCAACGTTACCCCATTAACTAACTTCCTATCCCTATTTACATCCCTAAGAATTAAGTCCTTAATTGCAGTAACATCGGCAAATCTAACTGGTCTACTAACGAAACCCTCCATACAGAATAGGCAACTCCTCGGGCAACCCCTCATAACCTCAAGGACAGCTAGGTTATTAAATAATGATTTAGCGCCGCCGTAACTTAACTCAATTGCAGTATCATGAACCAATTTTATTGAGTATGATAAATCCCTTACGAAAGCCTTAGTTACGGTATGCTTACCAAGCGACGGGACGTAAAAACCCACTAAGTTAGCGTACTCCTCAATATTCTTACCATATTCCATATAATAATCAATGAGCGTAGGGATTAATACCTCGGCATCTCCAATGAGTATTATGTCAGCGAAGGACGACATGGGTTCAGGATTTGCCATTAGTGTTGGCCCACCCATTACTATTAATGGGTCGTTGGCGGTCCTTTGAAAACCAAATGGATTTATACCACTTACCTCCATCATTTTTAATATACGTGGGTAATCAAGTTCATAATGCACAGAGAATATAACAATGTCAAAGTCCCTAAGTTGCTTTGTTATAGATCTACCGTCATTGCCCATGAATACGAAATCCGTGTATACATTTGAATACTCACCCAGTATTTTCCTGATTATGTGTATGGATAATGATTGAAGCGCTATTCTGGCGGTTGACGGGTATGCAATGGCTACCCTAATCATTCCTTTTCTGTACGCTTTGCTGTACATACCTCTATGGTGTTCCTTGGTATGGTTGTGATGGATTTATCCTAATCCTAAGGATGACAAGTGGTTGTTTTGAATCCTTTATCTCCATTATCTTCCTCAGTATCCTTAGTCGTATTTTCGTTATGTTGGTTGTTAATAGTTTTAGGAATTCGTCCTTTCCATATTCATTGATTGCCTCACTGAAGGCCGTCCTTAGTATGAAGTCCGAAACAACATCAAGGCTACAGATCTCGTTTTGCTTCATAAGTTCGATCACTATTTCCTTACGTAACCTCTCGATTAACTTTTTTGGTACATTATTAAGCACATCATCGATATTAACCATGGTACTTAAATTCTCACTGGTCTCCTTCTGCTCATTCTCATTGAACACTAGCCTAACCCTTTGTCTCCACTTAACCACCCACCAATTGAACCATTCATCAACAATCCTAGTTATGAATTCCTCGTTTTTAAAGATCATTTTGCACAACTCAAACGAAGCATTCTCATCATTCGCATTAATTAAACCAAGCCTATACAGGAGGTAATACCTTAAATCCTGATATGCATAGCTAATAAGGAATTCCTGCTCATTTTGATCTAAGTCCCAAGATAGGGAATCAATCCGTTGCTGAATCATGGAGGCTATTTTTCTCTCACCAAAGCCTTCCCTGCAGGCCGTTTCAATATCAAAATACTCCACAAAAACCCCACTTGTACATTATTTTACTTGGTATTTAAACATTTGGTTCATGTTATGTTTAAATACGACTAAATAATTTATTTATGTCCATAAATTCATGAAGAATTTTTAAAATTACAAATAAATTAGGCAAAGAGTTGTACCACCTATTACCGAGGTAATTGACCACGTAGGAAAGACATCCAGGACACAATAACCAATTGGGCTCCCTATTACCATAATTAACATTCAACAGTAATAGACCATACGGCGACGCAGGAGGAACAGGCCTTTTAACCTTGAATTCTATTAAATCCCTCAGTTCATCGATTGATAGGGTGCCAAGCCCAACCATCCTAATCGCATTAACAATCTTCCTAATCATCTTATTCCTGAACCCCCTGCCAGTAATAATAAGCACTAGGTAATCACCATACCTCTCAATATTAACACCGTTTATCATCACTGTGGTCGGCACACCCCTCTCCTTAACCTGGAAATTCGACAGGTCATGAACACCCACAAACAATTCCGCCGCACCCTTCATTAAATCAACATCCTCATAAAGCCAGGGCATTACGTAAATATACGTCCTAGAAACCGCAATCTTCGCATTGAATTCATCATTTACCTCAGCCCATGCCCAAACCCTTAAACCATGCGGTAACCTCGAGTTTAACATCCCTGGTGTCAACTTATGACCATCAGAGAATTGTATCGAGACCACATTACCAACGGCACTAACCCCAGGGTCAGTCCTAGATGCCTTACTCAGTGTGAAGTCCTTTACAAATCGTCTAATTGCCCTCCGTAGATAATACTCAATTGATCCAGTATTACCTGTAAACCCATTAAATAGGGAACCATCATAGAACACCTTGAATGCAATCGTAACCATTAAAAGGATTGTAACCTGTGGTATTAAAACTGTACTGTATTTGAGCAATGGGATAGTGGTGATATTAGGAAATTTCATGGGACTTTGCAACGACTATTCTATAATTATTCTCATCCAATTGCACTGTCTCCTTAATTTCCACATTAAGTATCCTCAAAACCCTCTGTAGCATCATAAAGCATATGAAGTCATCAGTGAGTATTGTTAATACGGATCCAATCTCCGCCTTGGATATTGCGTTGGATACCACGTTTATCGGTGTTGGGCATTGAAGTCCCCTAACATCAATTGTGCTGTCCATACTTCATGGCCTAGCATTAATATTTACTTAAATTAAATATGATTATATGCACATTTTTAATAAACAAGATAGACTTAAAAAGCTGATCTGTGGAACCAGGTTATTTAATTAGGAATGGAAAGAAACAACACAATGCCATACGGCACCTATTTTCATTACCTTACCTCAAAATCAACAAATTCACCATTGTATTGCCTAACTACGTAATTAATCATATCAACACTGCCGACAGGGCTTGACCTAATCCATTCAATAAGTGCCATTGCGTCCTCTCTACATCCCTCAATCACAACCTCCACAGAACCATCAGGCAAATTCCTGACATACCCAGTCAGACCAAAGGACAGGGCTTGCCTACGTAGTGTTGGTCTAAAGCCAACGCCTTGTACATCACCAAAAACCCTAGCCTCAACCCTAACCTTCTCGCACCTAACCTGCTGTCTCCTTAAACTTCTCAATACATCAATATCCATCGTTAACTTCATTAATAAAGACTTACTTGTAATGTATTTTGTTATGTAATCAGGTACAAAGAGTCTCCCTGTTCCCTTGCCTATGACATCACCAATAACCATGGGTTGTGTACCCTCAATTCCCCTTAAATCCTTAATTATTGAGTCAATAACGTCTTTGCTGGCCACTATGGCTATTGCGCCGTTTGTACCTGCCGTGGCATCAGTAATTATGTAATGCCCAGCGGCAAAGCTTGCGATCTCGGGGGAAATCAGTGGTATATTGTGTAGGGCAATGTCCACATTGGCCTGCTCCGCTAATTCCTTAAACACGAATATGCCAGGTCCTGATATATCTATTGTACCTGCTATGTGCTCGTCATCCTTAAATGACTCACCGAGCTCGGGTAGGTATTTATTCAATACCTTGGCTATTTCGATATTAGGTCTTGAGAGAGTTTCCATTATTTTAACCTTCAATTTCTCAAGTTCATCAATACCCATGACATCACGTTCCAATTCATCCATTAATGATTCATCTACGTGCGCCGTCAGATACGTAGAAATAATTGAAAGTTCACCAAACGGCCTAGTAACGAGAACCTTAAAGCCAGCCTTAACATTATCGTAAAACATCGGTGGTTCCTTATCCAATAACCCAACAACGGTGGCACCCATTAGTAGGTAATTAACCCTTGGTTGCGGAACATCAGAATCTAATTGAAAGTTCCATTTACCACTGAACTCCCTATAGTTATTCATCAACTTCTCCCTTAACTCCTCAATTGGCGCATCATAGACTGGGTATATCGTTATATCCCTATAGACGCCCTTTATGAACAGGTCATTCAATGCATTGCTTACGGCAGTAGCCACCTGCCTATAACTGCCTGGGTCCTCCGTTGGGTCAATTATTTGTATAGTATCATTATTAGCCAATAAATATTCATTACCTGTCCTTGTACCTATGAAATCAATTAGGGCGAATTCAGCCTTCTCCCTGGTCGAAACTATTGAGTGACCCTTACCAATCCTAATCTTAGTTGGCGAAGTCCCCAATTGCCTGTATAGGCTTATTATTGAGCCCGCGAATTCCCTTGGCGATGATGCACGTGCCTGATGCACCTGCAGTAGTAGTAATGCTGTTGATGGGTTGATTTTTGTCAGTTCATCCTTATTTATATTATTGCCATCTATGTTATATATTCTCCTTGTCAATGAATAGTCACCATTGCTCCTTAATACGGCTACGTCCTCCCTGGGTTGAATCTCTATGTTAAGCTTGGCTATTTCATTACCAACCAATGAGAGTGCCGGGTATAGTATATCGTATAAATCAACCTTAACCGAACAGCCAATGGCAAGTGATAGCAGGTTAATACCTAATCCCAGGTACTTATCTAACCTCTCCCTGAAGTCCCTAATCCTCTCATTACTCAACATGATCACCGCTTCCTGACCACAATCCTCCAGCAATTACCCTCCTGCCTAACCTCAAGTACTTCATGACCAAGTTTCCTAATTGCCGCTGGAACATTATCGCAACTCGCTGGGTTATCAACGAGAACCTCCATTACCGAACCACTACTTAGATCCTTAATCGCCTTTAGTGTGAATACCTGCGGGTATGGACAGGCATAGCCCCTGGCGTCCAATATGTATCTGTCATTATTTACCTTCATGAGTTTCACAGCAGTACTATTGACGTACACTTTATATAGCATTAAATCAGTGCTGTTTTTGCACAGTTTAGTATTCATTTAAATTTAAATAAATTTATTCAAATTCACAGCGAGACCGACTTATCACACCACTCAAGCAGCTCAATGTACTTACCAATCATGACCAACTCATCTACGATGCCCAGGAAATCACCCAAGCCAACCTTAATACCAGCCAACTCAAAGGGCTGGGTACAGACATAAACCCTTACACTGCCAATCTCCTTGGCTTGCCTAATCATCTCATACCACTTGAAGAATCTACCATTAATAACGGCATTATTATATCCACTAACAACATTATTAATCAACCCACTCAGTGCGGGATCACCGCTGTAATTGCTGATCTTATCAGCATAATCCTTAAGGAAAGCAAAGGATGCCGATTGCGTGGCATATATTGCTACATCATGACCCATACTCACTGCGCCAAGGACTATCGTGCCTAATGCAAGCAACTTATCCAATGCCGAACTAGTGATTAAAATCAATATCTTCATTGCCGAACCACTCACCCTCCATAGATAGGGGCTATTTAAGGCAAGGGGAATTATGCAATCTCTACACGGTAAAAATGCAGTAGGTAGGTATAAATTTTAAAGGGGGCACTGATTGAGCTTAATTAATGCCTATTCCTTATCTTGTACCTCTTGTTTGTTCTTATCCTCAGTCTTCATATCCTCCTTACTCTTCTTCTTGGTCGTGTAAGGACTTGGCATACACATATTTGGTCAGTAAGCGATAAATGCATATGCTTATAAATGTTTCTATTTAAATTTAAATGAATTAATTTGAATAAAAATAAATATAAATACATTGTTATGCATATAATTAAGCATTTAAACTAATCCATGATCTAAGCCTTAATGATGGTAGTTAGTGAACTCCTTAAAGACTTAATAATACCCTTCCTAGCACTACTCGTGGGCAAGATGAGCGATGATGATTTAGCAAATAATGATAGAATGAGCGATAATACGCCCTCTGATGGAGTGATACATACATGCCCCATGTACGCAAGAATTAGGTGGTTACTCGTTGAATCAAGGGGTGGCCCCATAAGGTCTAAGATATTGTTACTACTCAGGGAGAGACCAACCAATATCAATAGGATTGCTAAGGAATTGAACATGGACTATAAAACAATTAAGCACCACCTGGAACTACTTGAGAAGAACGGCCTAGTTCAAAGACTTGGCTTGAAGTATGGGGATGTTTATTTCATTAATGATAATGCCTATAAGCACTGGGATGAGTTGTATGTTCTAGTTAAGGAGAGTTTAAAACTGGATTCTAACTCTCGGTAACCACATCAAATTGAAACCCACCAATACTAAGCAGACCATCACTAATCATCTTAAGCTTAACGAAATCCAACGCATCCATTAATTCACTACTTACCTCATACTCAACATCAAAGCTCATGCATTCGCCAGGATTTAACTGAAACATCTTACTCTCAACGGACTTGTTACTCACCATAATATCATTACTAATCAACGCTATGTAAGTGATGTAATTCTCGAGATTTGTCCTCGTGAACGGCCCACCATACCTTAACCTCACTCTCAAAGTCCTTCCCTCATTATTGCACAGCCTTACTGAACCAGGATACTTGGCTCTCCCATTTACGTCCCTAGTTACGTAAATTAGGTACCTATGAAACACCCGCATGACCATCACCCACTTCCCGTGGCTTGTTAATAATGTTTAAGTATATTATTAAATTGGTTATTGTTAGTACTGAGGCGAAGATTACGATTATCGCGTGCTCTATGAATGCGGTGGTTACGTAGATAAGTGAAGCAACAGCAACTAGGTAATACATGGGTATCTTATTCATTATACCACTTATTACCAAGGCAATTATCGAGTACGTGTATATTCCCATAAACACAGCAATCAACGGCATTGAGGATGGAGGAGACAGTATTCCCAGGCCCATGGCGAATACCATTGACATTATGTGAGACATGAAGCCATTGTACATAGTAAGCGTGTAAAGAGGATACGCCATTGATACGCTGAGCACGGCCGCAGCCACATAACCTAAAATCAACCTTGCATTAACTTTACCCTCAATAATTAATGCATATGTACTGTATATGAGGAGCGCTATACTGCCAATACCCGCCAGGTAGAGCATTGGGTAGACAAAGTATGGACTTAAATCACCTAGAGGTAATGCGAAATACTCAGTTAGTACGTTGGCAATATATAGTATTAAGGATGCTAATTGAAGAAGAATTAGCGGTATTAATGGTAGTGACTTAATCCTTAATTCATAGATCAGGGTTATTAATGATAATACCGTTAGCGCAACATAAATAAGACTACCTATTACCCACGGAATACTCATATAATACATTGGGTAGAGAATACTGAGCAGCGTGCCTCCCCATAGCATTAGCACTGTGATTATGAAGTAAACCCCACTGAGCGGCGCCTTGATGAGGTATAGCATGAATGGTATAACGATTTCAAGGCCAAATACTGAGAATGTACCGATAAGTTCCAGGTCAACCATATTAATGCCAGTACTTGGCATGAATGGCGCTACGTAGAATAAGAATTCCCTAAATATGAAATAGAGGAGAAATAACACCGAGAATAATACCATTAATATTGTTTGATCTCTGCTAAGTAATCCATGAGTATAACTGTAATTTTTACCCTTGTTAATAATATTAATATCCATTTGATTTAATCACCCTCTCCTCCTTATTGAGTAATATACGAGACCTACGGCCACTATGGCAACCATTATCCCTATTATAGCTACAGTCAAAACGGCCGTGGGTATTACCGATGCGGCATGCGATGGTGGTGACGAGGTTGATATGGTCAGTGGTATAAAGCTTGGTGATATTGACTTATCCCAGGAGGTCTCACCGGCCTTACCAAACCAAATTGCAAAGGCTACATCATATGTCTGGCCCGGCATCAGGTTCACAGTGTCAGGCATTGGCGCTGATAGTCGTCCAACAAACTCCACCATCCAATACCCGTTCTCATAAACAGCGCCAGTATATTCGCTGAAATACCCGGGCTCAGGGCCGGTGGCATTTGGATACCAAATACCCCCATCACCTACGTCATAAAGCCCCGTCTGATTATCAAATAGGTTTATGAAGAAGCCATGCGGATTCGATGCGAACTGCTGCGCGGCTGCCGGATCGATGCCATTCTCTACATCCCACGTTACGTTAGTAAAATAGTTGAAGTTATCACCCTGTGGATCAGTGGCCCCAGAAATCCACTCCCAAATATTGGCTGCGCCGGAACTCAGTGAACCACCCGTGTATTCCACTACATTGGTTCCTAAATAAGCCTGTGCGAGTTGACCGAGTTCACCAGGTATTTGATAGCTTGGGTGCCCGGCACCTATGTTCATGCAATCACTTGGGTTTTGCTGTGAACCCATGTACCACATTATCGCCGCCCTATCGGGGTAATAATGACCACTTGTTACGTTCACGTAGTATCCGTAGAAGTAGACGCCATAATGGGGAGCTAAGTAGGCAAGTACATACTCCATAGGCCTTGGAGAACCCTTAATCACTGCGTAACTTGCATTAATTACGAAGTACTTCTTATGGAACGTACTGGTTAATAACTTTAAGAATGTCATGTTAAGGGGCCCATTTGGATTATAAACAAGGGGCCAGTGGCCAGGACCAGCAATTGAGGCAGGACCAGCATAGCTTGGTCCATATGGATCTGGCCATTCTAGTAGGATGAATATGTCTGTACCGTTCCACGCAGCCTTAACTAATACGTAAGGTACCAGTCCCGATGTTGGTACGTTGTAGCTAATTGGCAGCATCTGAGTTGAGAGGTTGGGTACAAGAGATACGTTATACGCAGGTATTTCCTTCCAGAAGCTCTCGGTGCCTGGTGCAGCTAAGTTGGCGCTGCCAACAACTTTATATGCCACGATGCCGGATGGAGCCTGCGCAAGCGGTATTGGGTATACCATGGCCAGCACACCCACTATTATGACCAGAACTATCGCGAGTATTGTGGTCAGTCTTAGCCCAATCCTCATCATGAGTTAGGGCTAATCCCAGTATTTAAGTCTTATCATATTTTGATATAGGAATAAAAATAGGTATTAATTAGATATAAATTGGTATAAAATTGGGATTAAAGCATTTAAGTAAAACTTATAAGCAAGTAATGAATAACGTTAATGATGAGCGAGGGGAATAGTGGTTTGTCTATGGGTAGAAGAGATTTCCTTAGGGCTGTATTGTTCGTTTCTGGTGCCGCCGTTGTCCTTGGAATGCTTAGGGGACTTGAGTACCTCATTCCGCCATCAATAGGCATTAGCTCATTTCCAAGGTTATTGCTCGTTGATGAGAATGGTAACCCAATAAAGGCGAGCCAGTTACCTGTTAATGCCCAACCAACAATAGCCCTATTCCCATACCCACTCAACAATGAGCCAAACTTCCTATTAAACCTCGGTGATGATAATAATCAACCGGTTGAGATACCGCCAACCACAGTGATCATTCCACAGAATGGAGTTAAGTATGAATTCCCTGGCGGCGTCGGTCCTAGCAAGTCCATAGTTGCCTTCAGCGCTATCTGCCAGCACCTGGGCTGCACATTCCCCGAGATGACATTCTACCCACCTGGGTATAAAGCAATCACAGCATTGGGGCCCAAGGATAAGGTACTTCACTGTTCATGCCATGGTTCTACCTATGATCCTTATTTGGGTGGCGCTGTGGTTACCAGCCCCACGGTTAGGCCATTGCCCGCCGCCGTCCTGGAGTGGGACCCGAGTACAGACCAACTATATGCCATCAAGATGATGGGGCCGGTGATCTACGGACACCCAGGGTACGATAACCCAACGCAAAACACGGTCAACAATCCATTGGGTGATTTACAAGGTGGATCGCCAATAAGTGGTACCACAACAACCATTACAACACATACCAACCCAGCTATATCGGGGTGATGCACATGGGTAATAAGAGAGACCTCACTGACTGGTTTGCCGAACTTCTTCACCTTAAGGATGTACCGTTTATGGGCGTGCCCAGTTACATGTTTAGTATTGAGTATTGGCTTGGCGGGATAGCCGCCAGCGCGCTCGCTTGGCAAGTATTAACTGGGTTACTGCTTTTATTTTATTACGAACCAAGTAATGCCTATGATTCGACAATGTCCATACTACATAACGTGTCATTCGGCTCAATAATATTGTCATCGCACCTATACGGCGCGTACATCATGATATTTGCCGTATACATGCATGGACTCTATGTAATGCTTAAAGGTGGTTATAAGAAACCCAGGGGATTTCAATGGATCCTTGGTGTGCTGCTATTCGTATTAACGCTTGGTGTATCATTCATTGGGTATTCATTAACTGGGGATGTATTGGCAGCTGACGCTGTGGATGTGGGTAGGGGGTTATTAACGGCATTGGGTATGCAATCATTAATACCCATTGCCTTCGGTAACGGCACGGAACTCGACCTCTTCTCAAGGCTTCTTGCATGGCACATCACGATTGCAGCCGCAATAATACTTCTATTCCTACTACATTTCTACCTGGCCGAAGAGAATGGATTAATGCCCAGACTTAAGGATTCTGGATATAAGGTTCCAGCCATGATCAACAAGAATAGCAAGGACTTACCACCCTGGTGGCCCAGGAACTTCATCTACATGGCTGCTCTCGTACTCATGATCTGGGGCATAATAATACTAATACCATCAATACTGGCGCTACCTAGCATTTATCCAAGCATACCAATACTCTTCTCTCCATACCCCGGGCCCTCACCAACGAGTCCACAGGCAGCCGCAGTGCCTGCTTACCCACCCTGGTTCTTCCTATTCATTTATAAAATGCTTGACATGCCCTTTGGGCTTAAGATAGATGAGGTCCTATCAATGATAGCGCCATTAATAATACTACTAATAATACCCGCACTTGATAGAAACGAAAAATTGCATCCGCTCGATAGGCCAGGCATTCTAGCATTGGCGTTAATTGGCTTGATTTGGCTCATTGAATTGAGCGTATGGAGCGCAATACAGCCTGGCGTGCCCGTTAATCCTTCATGGGCTGCGCTCGTTATGCTACCGCCATTGATAATAGTAATAACCGGTATATATGCAACTCATAGATCCTGGGTAAGGATTAGGGGTAATGCGTTTAACGGGGGTAAGGCCGGCAATAACAAATCTAGTTCATGGATATTGAGTAAATCAACAGCGTCGATCATTGGTTATGTAACGGCCATATTAGCGATAATAATCATTGCTCTATCACTGATCCTAAGCCCAATAAATGATGGGCCATTCATAGGTGTTTCATGGGGCGCGGCACTGCTGTTGCTGTCTGCATCGATATTTAATTACTTCTATGTAAATTACGTTTAGCCAATCAAGATAGTCATTATTTAATTCCTCATGATTAAAATAACTAAGTACCTCTATACCTAGAGATGCATTTTAATTTGGCATTCTTTACAGCCTTTAATAATTCATCGCGTCTACCTTGGTCCATCAACACGGATGATAGCGCATCTAGATACAGCGAGTCAATGGCGTTGATGCTTGTCCTAACCCAATCAACCAACTGATGCCTTATGAGTGGTGGTATTTTCAAGCCTTTAATGATCGTTTTGGCATCACCAAAAAGGTTCTCCCTATTAACCACATGAACAATCCCATAATTAACAGCCTCGGCGATTGCCAGTGGTGATCCCGTGAGAACACCTATCGCCTTATACCTGGGTAATTTCTTAAGAACAATCCTGGCTCCAAGGGGCATTGGTATACCAACTATGCCCTCTGGGTAACACATATACACGTCAGGCGGTGCAATCACTAAGTCACTCACCAGGGCTAGCTCCATCCCTAAACCCAGTGCCGACCCATTGAGTATGGTTATCACGGGTTTATCCATCACGGACATAACCGAGATAAGTGCCTTGATGCCCCTTATCAACTCCTTGATTGATGCATAGTTAGGCACTATTGAATCCCAGGGTACACCAACGGTGAGGAATGAACCACCAGTCCCCGTTATAACTACCCAATTAATTCCATTATCATTATTGGCCATCGTCAATGCCATAGTTAATTGCGCCAGTACATCGAGATCAATAGCGTTCTCAGGACCGTTATTAACAGCAATAACTCCAACACCCTCTTCATTCCAGAACATTATCTTATTGAATTGAACAGATGACATCTAGCACTTCGTGATTAAGACGCGCTTTAAAATAATAACGCTTTAACGAACAACTCAAGAAATAATGCCCTCAAGGTACTTAATTTCCTCCTCAGTTAGCCTCCAACCAGCAACGCCTAGATTCTCCCCAACATGGTCAGGATTCGAGGCCCTAGGTATTGGAAATACATGCTCATGCTTACTAATTATCCAATTAAGCACTATTTGGGCCACGGTCTTTGGTCCATGGTTCCTACTTATCGTTTCCAGGGCATTCCTTGGAAACCTACTGATTAGTTTACCATGACCAAGTGGGTAATATGCTATCACTGCCATGCCGTTTTTCCTTGTGTATGGTATTATGTCATTTTCAATTCTCCTATCTACCAGGCTATAGGGCATTTGGATAGAGGCAATCTCGTACTTCTTCAGGGCATTCTGGGCTTCAATGACTTGGCCAAGGTTGAAGTTGCTAAGTCCTATGAACCTTATTAAGCCATTATCGACTAGGCATTCCATGGCCCTCATGGTCTCCGTGATTGGGACCCTCCTATTCGGAAAATGTATTTGGTATAGGTCTATGTACTTAACACCGAGCCTTTTAAGGCTCTTCTTCGCAGCTTTAATGACTGCGTTGTACCTGAGGTGTGTTGGCCAGACCTTAGTGGCTATGAACAGCTCCTCCCTGTCAAAACCCCTAATAGCTTCACCAACCAGTGGTTCTGACCCGTATATCTCCGCCGTATCTATGAAATTAATGCCTCCCTCCATACCAACTCTTAAGGCCTTGAGCCTTCTCTCGTAGTTGGGCCTTATACCGAGCCTTGATAATACTATCCAGCCCGGGTCGTAATACGTGCCCATGCCTATTATGGACGCCTTAACACCAGTCTTGCCAAATACCCTATACTCCACGTATTGGCATTACCAACATCCCATTATTAACTTATCCCGGTTAATTTCAAGGATCGTAAGGATTAACAATTTATGAATAGGGGCAGGTGCTTTATATCCTAACTATGCTTAACGTAATGAGCCATGTCATTTAATAAATTGTTTGAGCAGATTACAGTGGGTGGTGTCGAATTAAGTAATAGGATTGCCATGTCGCCAATGGCCACCAACTTGGCAACACCCGAGGGTTACCCAACGGAGGAGTTAGTAATGTATTACGTTAGGAGGGCCTCCGCCGGCTTAATAATAACTGAGTATACCTACGTAAATAGGGTTGATGCCAGGGGTACGCCGAACCAACTCGGCCTATATAGCGATGACCTAATACCCAAGTTTGCAAGGCTAACGGAGGCTATTCATAACGCTGGTACCAAAGTATTCGTTCAGTTGGTTCATGTTGGTAGGAAGACCAGGAGGGACTTAATATGGAGCAATACGCCGATAGCCCCCTCTAACGTGCCATTGCTTGACCCGGTTAGGGAGATGAGCGAGGATGACATTAATAGGGTCATTAATGATTTTGTTAAGGCGGCCATTAGGGCTGAAAGGAGCGGTTTTGATGGTATTGAGCTTCATGGAGCGCACGGATACTTAATAGCCCAGTTCCTATCGCCTGCCGTAAATAAGAGGAATGATAGGTATAGGGATGGCGTTGTATTCCTTGAGGAGCTAATTAAAGAGGTTAGGAACGCTGTATCCATACCCATTGGCCTGAGGATATCAGTTACTGAGTTCGACGGGGAGGGCTTGACACCAGAGGTGGTTGCCAGGATCATTAGGAGGGTTGAGGGATTACTTGATTACGTTCATCTATCGGCTGGTAGGGATGGGCCATTGGGAAGTTCAATGCCATTCTACTACAAGAGACCGAGCTTTATTGATGAGGCTAGGGTTGTTAGGGCGGTGACCAAGTTACCGCTGTTCCTAGTTGGTTCTATATCTACACCCAAGGATGCCGAGAGGGTTCTTGAGGTTGCCGATGTGGTTGTCCTCGGTAGGCAACTACTTGCTGATCCTGACTGGCCTATTAAGGTCAGGCTTAGCATGCCGATTAGGCCATGTATTAGGTGTAATCAATCATGTAGGTTATTAGCCACTAGGGAGGTTAGGTGTGATGTTAATCCAGAGCTAGGTTGGGAATTACTTCCCCTACCATTCAATGGGTCTGGTGAAGTTATCGTTGTTGGTGGTGGATTAATGGGTATGGAGACAGCCCGTGTATTGGCTCTACGGGGCTTTGATGTTAGGCTTTACGAAAAGTCTGATAGGCTTGGTGGACAACTTAATGAGATCAGGGATCCGTATAAGAGGGCTGAGCTCATGAGGCTCATGGACTATTACGAGAGGGAGTTGAAGAGGTTGGGCGTTAAGGTTTATCTTGATATGGAGTTTAAGGATGATGGAGATAACGTTATTTATGCCGTGCCTAAGGAACGCCAGCCAGAGTTTAGGGATTATAGGGGTTTGAGGATACTCCTTGATTCTAATCTATATGCTTATCAGGATTACGTATTTGAGTGGGCTAGGTATAATGAGGTTTACGTCACTGAAAACGTGTTCAGGGATCTCGATAGGGCAAGGGCTTACCTATTGATGGAGAGGTATAGGGAGTTGGGTGTTGAGTTTGTTGGGTCGCAGAATTCAGTAAAGGCTGACGTGGTCATAAACGGTGTCTACAGGAATCAACCATCAATAGGAAAGACCATAGCAAGTGGTTACTGGCTTGGAAGAACCTACGGTCGGGTTAATTAGATAATATCGGGTTATTAATTAACCTGTGGGCGTAAAATGTGCAAGTGGAATCAGATACCCCAGGAATCCTCATCCTTCAGTCGGCATGTCACTCTTCATCAATTAACCCATCAACTTCATTACTTTAAATACCTAACTTAAACGCCACTCGATGGATTTATAAACAAGTGGCACTAACTTGGTCAACGTGAGCGTCAGTAGTAGGGACTTAGTCGCCAAAAAGATGGCTCAATTAATTAGGACCGGAGCGACTCTGACGAATTATACATGCCCAGTTTGCGGTACTCCGTTGCTTAAGTTGAAGACAGGTGAGTATTACTGCGCTAATTGTGATAGGCCCGTAGTCATTGTTAGGTCTGATGCCGAGGAGAAGGAGGTCATGATTAGGTATGGCCTTATGGACATTAGGGACACACTCTATGAGAGGCTTATGATGATTAATAATGAGCTCAAGGAGGCCAAGGACATTGATAGAATAAATGAACTGGTTAAGTCAATGGTACTTATCCTGGAGGCTTACGATAAGATAACACAGATAATAAGCCAAGGATCACCAAAGACCGAGGCAACTAAGATCGAGAGGAAATAGGGAATCTTAGTAATGCGGCGACACCGCCAATACTCCTCAGCTTCTCACCGCCCTCGGTACTTGATGGTATTATCACGAGGCTAGCCCTCGTCCTCAGCACCATACTAACTAACTCCCTCATTTCACCGCCCCTCTCCTTATATGTCTCGTCGAGTACTATTAATGTATCCACGGCACCAAACTCAAGTGCCTTCCTAACCTCATCAATGCCAACAGACACCAACTCATTACCCATACCCAGTCTATTGAACACCTCATCAACGTACTCCTGCCCAAGGCTAATATTCAGCTTCCTAAGAACATCACCACCAACCCTCTCAAACTCATAAACACCGGCCAAACCACCCTCGCCCTGCTCATGATAAATAATGGGCATGCCCAACTTACCCAACTCATCATTAATCACGTCCCTAGCCATCGAAAGAGTCATATGGTTACCAACAACCACCACATGCGTCGGCCTCCTAACCTGCGCCCACTGCTTGATCTGGGTCAACGCATTCCTAAGGGATCTTCTAAACCTATCAAGTGAGTCCTCCCCCTCCTTACCACCACCCTGTATCGGTATTGACCCCAGCAACTCCCTACCAAACCTACGGATATGGGCGACGGCAACCTCCTCCATGGAAACCGAAACCAATAACACACTTATTGATGCGCCACTAAACGTCTCCAGGACCTTACTAATGAACTCCCTATCAATACCGCCCGGTTTAACCAACCTATACTCAAGCCCATAGGACAACTCTATCGTGTGGTGACTACCCTTGGCGCCCTCAAACCACTCAGGAACCTCTATTAACACACCCCTAACCCTAAGCACACCCCTGAATGCATGGTACTCAAGGTCCTCGACCCTAAGGCCAACGTAGATCCTAATCCTCTCACCCCTGGAACTCTCCCTACCCCTAAACTCCCTGACCGTCCAACCATAAATAACGTCGCCCGGATCAATTAGCAGGTAAATGACGTATAGGTCATCCTCGCTCTCAACCACGAAGTCAACCCAATCCTTACCAAAGTTAAGCTTCACGGGAGAACCAACGAACCCAGGTAATTAAAAATCCTAACTATCCACTGGGACTCCTTCCTTGACCCTCCTTCGACTTTTTCTCCTCAAGCTTCCTAAGCGTTATGCCATGCATCACGGACGCGTACCACAACATCTTCCAAACATCAGGTCCCCTATCACCATACTCCATAACGAACTTCCTAGCCAATTGCAATAACTCATCAGCCTCCTCCAGCGTCAACTCATCCTTATCAATAAGCTCAAGTAACCTCCTCTTCTCAGCCTCCGTAGGTGGGTTAGTGGCCGCAACAACCATGCTATGTAATGCTGCCTTAACGAAACTCACATCCTTACTATCAAGAACACCCCTAAAACCAAGGAACTCAGTAATGAACTCATTCTGACCAGTGATAATATTGACAAGCCTATTAAACCTTCCATCCACGTAATTCCTAAATTCAATAAGTTTTGAATCAACATAACCCTTCAACTCATTAATCCTCGAGTCAACATAACCCTTGAGATCACCAAACCTGGTGTCCACATAACCCTTCAAATCCCTCTCAAGCCTATCAAACCTATCGTCAACTTTTTCAAACTTCTTATCAATTTCCCTAAATCTACCATCAATTTCTTCGAATCTTTTGTCGATTTGTTTGAATCTTTCGTCGATTTGCCTGAAGTGCTCATTAATCTCCTTAAACCTCATTTCAATTTCCTTAAACTTACCACCGAGCCAATAAAGCGTCGTACCCAAAATCGTAACTATAGTAACCACAGGCCCAACAACACCCAAAATCAACGAAACATCCATTATTTATTAATGATTATGAACGAATTAATATTTCTTACGCAAATAATACCTTAATTCATCCATAAGTTCATTTGGGAATTATTTATAAATAGGATAATTATCCTATCATGATGGTTAGGTACGAAAAATGGAGCAGGATACATGCACTAATTTTCACGGTGTTTTCCATAAGTACCACGATTGAGGCCTACATATATTCCATAGCCTACATAGCCTCTGGCTGGGTCTCGGTACCAAGAGCCTTAATTGCCCTACTATCTATTTGGCCGCCTCTATGGCTACTAATCGGCGGTGCCGTAATGGGGCCTATCTCAGATGCCATTGGTAGGAAGAGGAGCCTTTACTTATCGTTGATTATGTACGTAGTGGGTTCCGTGAGCCTAATACTTAGTATTAACTACGCATTATTGCTGTTTTCCATAGCCATACTAATGCTCGCCGTTGGAGGTGAGTATAATACGGTTATGATCTCATCCCATGAATACTTCCCAAGTAGCATCAGGAGCCGTGCTGTTTACTTAATACTTAACTTTACGAATTTCGGCGGTGCCTTAGCAACGGCCCTAGCCCTGGCAAACATAACATCGGTAGTGCTTCAAAAACTCGCACTTGGGCTGACAATACTCATAATAATCCCAGTGCTTTACCTACTTAGGTCATTAATTCCTGAATCACAATACTGGCTCAGGGCTAGGAAGGTAATCCCCGAGGGTCAGTGGCCTGATTTAATTAAGGAGGAAGGTAATCGTACATCAGTAATGTTACCACCATTATCAGTTAGGATAGTGATTGGTGGCTTAATTGGCTGGTCATATACAGCGGGCTTCACATTAATGGTATTAACCTTCGGGCCCTACTACTTCCCTAACCTTACTAATTGGCTTATTTTCACCTTCTCGGTGGCGTCCTTCATCTCCGGAATACCAGTGAGCATGTTTGCCGATAAGGTTAGTAGAAAGTTACTATTACTCACTTCATCGTTAGGATCCCTAATTACCTCAATACTCATACTATCACTAATTAGCAGTCTCGTGAACGATCAATACATCTTCTGGGCGCTCTTCATACTATTTTCAATACTCGTAAATACATACTTCCTAACCGAGGACGCACTAAAATCTGAGTATTGGGTTACGAGGCGCAGGGGCTCCTACACCGCGGCTGTTAGGGTTATGTCATTGGGTGGTTCAATACCTGTGATATTCCTATCATCTTACCTGCCAGTGAGCTCATACTTAGTATTGGCGACCGCAATATTCAGTGTTGGTTTTGCGGCATCCCTTACCTGGTACTTAATTGGTGCTGAGACTGGTAAGGGAATTAGTATTAGTGCGTGGGAACATGAGTAATAATGAGGATAAATTTGACCTAATGATAATCTCTGACTGCGTCTTAGATATTTATTATAGGGTTAGGGAATTACCTATTAAGGCTGGTGACGTTGCCGTATCCGATATAATTGCCCTATCACCCGGCGGTGCATGCACAACGGCCATAGTAGCCCGTAAACTAGGCCTTAAGGTCGCAGTCATTGATAGGGTTGGTGATGACCCATTCTCCGACATACTCATTAAGTACCTTAATGACGTCGGCGTGCACACGGGATTTATAAAAAGGGTGCGTGGTTTCGTAACAATATCCAATAATATAATTGACGCTGATGACCACGCATTCATGGGTTACCTAGGCGTTGGTAAGGAACTAACTATTAATGATATTAATGAGAATATTATCAGGAATTCGAGGGCTGTATTTATCAATGGCTTCTATGCCTCATTTACGAGAGACATTATCAAAGTATTCGCAGAGGTAATTAGAATTGCCCGTAAGTACTCAGTCCCTATATTCCTCGATACGGGACCCTCCATTAGTAATACGGACCTCATGATTAACCTCCTTAAGTCAGTAAGTACCGTCTTTATAAATGAGAAGGAGATGAGGAGGTTATTTGGTGATATAAATGGTTTAGCTAACACCACACGTGGTACTGACGTTATTGCCGTAGTGAAGCTAGGCAGTAATGGCGCTGCCCTGGTACATAATGGAGTAATTCATCAATGCCA
This sequence comes from Vulcanisaeta souniana JCM 11219, assembly GCF_026000775.1. Taxonomy (GTDB): domain Archaea; phylum Thermoproteota; class Thermoprotei; order Thermoproteales; family Thermocladiaceae; genus Vulcanisaeta; species Vulcanisaeta souniana. Next base: position 1,779,632 of record NZ_AP026830.1, read on the forward strand.
ACCTTATAACGTGAGTAATGCAGCGACAACAATAGGCGCTGGTGATACATTTAATGCTGCTTACATGGCTGGCATCATGCATGGTCTGAGTCCCATGAATTCCTGCGATTTAGGTAACAAAATTGCTGCATTAAGGATTCAATACCTAACGCCAATCGAGCTACACAACCTCGAGGGTCTCATTACGTGGTAATGCCGTTATTAAATGGTAAAGATTTGATATTAATTATGACGTTACATGAGTGCAATATTTCACGTGTTAATCAGGTCCAGTAATAACCCCTTAAAGACTCAATACCTACATGAAATGCCATGAAGATAATATTACGTTAGTACCTTATTAATTATTTTAAAATAACATTAATGATGTGCATCGCTCAAAATAAACATATCACGACTATAGAAATAGAAAATAGAGTAAATGTAGAGCTAATTAAGAAAAATAAATTTTGTAAGGGTATGAAGGTTGGTCATCATTATCGATGTATTAATGAAATTAAAAACCAGAAGACAATTAATCATGCCGTTGATCTACTGATTGAAGCTCTCAATAGGATAACCTATTGGCATATAGATACATCTGAATGGCTGGAGAAATATAGAAGAGAGCTCTTGGAAATAAGAAGAAATGTTAAAGAATTGAGTGAGAAATACGATGGTACTATTTACGAATTTGCGAAAACAATTAATTCTCTTATTAAGTATGTTAAGAAGTTTGAAAAGAAATATGTTAATATTAGTAATGAAATTAGGGAACTAATAAGTAAGATAGAAAATGGCTGCATAAAAATTATTGTACGCGAATCCAGTAATGGTACCTTATATATTGTTGTAAAGAATAAACATATAACATTAAAAGTAAGTGAACCTACATCAAGCAAGTCTAAGGATATAACAGTTGTCTTATATTTTGAGGGCTTTAGAGGTATTAAGGTGATGGTACCAGATGTTATTGGTAAAATTCTGGAACAAAAGGATGAAAAGACTAAAGAACTATTAAAGGAAATAATAGAAGGACTGAAAATAGGATTTGCGTCATCAGATGAATTGATGTATAAATGTCATTATGCCGCCATGGAAACTGCCAAAATACGTCAAATGATTCTTTGGCTTCTGTTATATCCTGGTAAGACATATGTACATATAAATGGAATTAATGTAAATAAGAAAAGTGTAGCAATAAGATGGTTTTTAGTATCATCTCATAACTCACTTAAGAATTCTATTGCTACGCTTCTTAATAAAGCAGGTATAAATTTAGCTATACCGGCTTTATATACCGCGATAGTTGGTGATGGCAATGTTGATATTAAAAAGTTAAGGATTCAACTTGCAACTAAGGACATAAGTATTTGGATTCCAATAATTGAAAAGCTTGGAATTAGATGGCGACCATCACACGGTAAAATAACACGAATATCATATTATAGTAGTCATGCGGTAGAATTAGCTAGGTTGATTGTCAATACGCTTCAAGAGTTACATGATTTATTAAATGCAGTAGGTGAGGAGAAGTGGGTAATAATTAATGAAATTGCCAAGAAAGAGCTAAGGAGAAGGGGTGAAGCGCAGGTTATTGTAGCTGGTGAAAGATTCACTGTTCATACTCCGAACTGGCGTACAGTCATATTAATGCGTAGGACTAAATCATCGGATATGATGAATACTATTACTCAAAAATTGAAAGAAAGATACAGCAATGATGCTCTTATTTATACCCATACATATCGCGACTTTATAGTTATTGAAATACCTATTAAAACGATAATAAATAACAATGATGGAGATGTTATGATACAAATAATAAAGGTACTTTGTAAAAAGATTATAAAGGCTAAGAATGAAAAAATTAGGAAAAGATTATCAAAGCTTTTAATGAAATACATAAATATGTTCACAGAAGAGACAGTTAAGGAAATACGAAATTCATGCCAAGTATAGTATACGATATGCATAGGCTTGTGCGTGATGAGGAGGATAATAAAGTGTATACTTATGACCAGAACGGTAATAGGCTTGGTGTTATAAGCCTAGAGGGTGTTGAGAGGTTAAGGAAAGTTTAAGGAGGTCTTGGTATATTTTCAGTTCTCTTTAAATTTAAAACACCAATACCTGATACCCATTATTTATGTAGTATGCCACCCTATCACCTGCGGGGTGTAGTTTAATGCCTATCTTAGTTAATTCCTGATCTATTCTCTTATTCTTTGCATAATTAATGCATGCACTATCGATTGCGCCAGACCTTAGTAATTTCTCGAAGTTGTCTCTGGCAGGCCCTTCAAGCCTTAGTAGTCTTTCTTGAGCAGGCCCCCAAAACACTACCTTAAAGTCTTCGTATCTATTTGTTCCCACTGTGTTCGCTGCCATTGTTAGTGCTAGGTCCATTTTTACGTCATCACTCATTATTAGGAAGACTACCTTTGCCATTGGCAGTGATTCAATGCAATCATGTTTATGTACATTTCGCGGTTGTTAATAGTTAGTCAGCTTAGTTTCATTATTTATTACTTAACGCGATTGGTTTAAAAGGCATTAGGGTAGCCCTAACGTTAATGATACAGGAAGGAAGGGGTAGAGATGGGGTAACAATACTTGGATTAACATCAATCGGTCACTTCATTAATGATGGAAACATGTGGTTAATACCCGGTATAATACTCCCGATACTTAGCCAAGTTGGTGTTAATTATGCAACAGTTGGATTATTATCTGCATTATACGCGGCAATATCCGCATTGGCAAGTCCACTGGTGCCCCTGAGCATTAAGTGGCTTGGTGGGCACATGAGGGCAATGGCACTTGGAATGTTCCTGTGGGCATTCGCCATTGGATTATCCTCAATAGGCTTCCTAATACATGATCTATTCCTAGTCTACATAGGCGTTGTATTGGCAGGAGTCGGTGCAGCCTACTACCACCCGATTGGAAGCGCATTGTTATCCGCAACATATGGAGGAACAGCGGGCTCGGCGCTGGGCATAAATGGCGCATTCGGTAGCTTAGGCAGAACCCTCTATCCACTGATAGGCTCGGTGCTCGTATTTGCAAGTTCTGTAAGCGCTGCATACAATTTGTGGGTATTGGCATTCATAACATTCATTGTGGGTCTCTCAGTATTACTATACGGTATTTACAGATTCGATGTCAAGGCATATAGGAGGAGTAATAATAAGGATGACCCACCTAATAATAAATCAACAACACTCAAGGTATCAATAATGCTAATAACACTGCTCTTCGTAATAACATTACTAAGGAATGCGGCTGGTCAAGGCATACAAACGTTCCTAGGTATATACATAAATAAGGTACTCGGTATAAAGCTCAGTATAACTTATGGAGAAATCTTATCAATATTACTCGCCTCAGCCATAATAGGCCAGCCAATACTTGGTTGGTTAAGTGATAGGGTTGGTAGGAGACTCATGGCGTCATTCTCCACATTCGCCTTCGCCATACTATTCATAGCATTCATATACACGGGAAACCTAGTCTTTGCCTTCTTTGCAATGCTCTTCGTGCTCAGTAACTTCCCACTAATAATGGCTGTCCTAGGCGACTTATTCCCAAGGGAACAGGTTAGTTGGGCAACATCAATTGTTTGGAACGGTGCTGTTACTGGTGGTAATGTGCTTGGTTCATTAATAACGGGCCTAATTGCCCAAGACTACGTGCCCATCTACGGTGAGGTCGGCGCCTTGGAACATGCACTGCTAATAGTGCTAATACTGGCATTCGTATCGGGGGCCCTATGGGTTGCTATACCTAAACCACCAAAACGTACCAAGGTTCCCCTATTCGGTTAAACTTGCTAAATTAATCCTTCCTCATTAATTGCTCCTCTTCATAATCTCATTATGCATACCTCCTCACCTAAATTAAATTTTAATGAAGGCCATAACTGTATTCACTTAGTCGTAATTTCATCAGTCAGCAGAATGCATATAAGTGCGTCAGGTCATGGTTAGTCATGCCGCTCTTCAAGTTTCCAAATGAAGTTACTGTGGAGTTAATCAAGGGTGATATAACTGAGGTCGAGGCTGACGCTATCGTTAATGCCGCAAATTCTTACCTTGAGCATGGTGGTGGTGTTGCTGGGGCTATTGTTAGGAGGGGTGGTTGGGTAATCCAGGAGGAATCCAGGGAATGGGTTAGGAAGCATGGTCCTGTTCCCGTTGGCGGAGTTGCTGTAACCAGCGCAGGCAAGTTGAAGGCTAAGTACGTGATCCACACCGTTGGGCCTAGGTGCGGTATTGAACCTATTGAGAAGCTTGATGACGCGGTTACGAATTCACTTAAGAAGGCTGAGGAATTAGGTCTAACTAGCATAGCCTTCCCAGCAATTAGTACCGGTATATTTGGGTGCCCGTATGAGGATGCCGCGAGGATTATGGCACGTGTAATTAAAAGAGAGGCACCCGGTCTTAGGAACATAAGGAGGATAATCATTTGCCTATACGGTGATGAGGCATTCAATGTGTTTAGCAAGGTACTTAGTGATGAATTGAAGGAGTATAAGTCAAGCTAAATTAATCAGTAAGGGGTGATCTCATCAATATTCAGGCCGGAAACCTTCGCATCACTAAAATCATTGCTAGGCATGCTCTTTAAATACTTATGTCGCGCAACTTTTATTAATTAGCAATCAATTTCTCTTTTTAATATGAAGACATGGTTATTAATAGCATTGGTATTTCTGGCTGGTTTGAGTGGCATGGCCGTTGCAGCCAATATGAGTAGTAATGGTATACTAGCTTACCTAAGTTACCATTTAATCTTACCACCAATAACGTATAATACCATTGCTGCGTATATAAACCTCGGTAATCTAACGCCTGGGATGAACGGTACTGTTGAATCCACAGCCCACTTATTCGTTAATTCCTCAGGTTATTTCAAGGTGGTGCTTCATCATGAGGGCTTGGATGATGTATTTAGTAATTTCACGGTGACCATAACCATTGGTAATCAAACAGTAACGCTTAACCAAGATAAGGATGAGCATATCGTGTATCTAATGCCCGGTAATTACACAGTGTCAATAACTGTTTACTATACTGTTAGGTCCAATCCTAAGGGTCCTCTGGGTGCCGTTAATAAGCCCCTAGTAGTGATCAAGCCCGTGGGCGAGCACGAGGGAGACCATGGTGATAATTACACGGCGCCTAATGGCCAAGGTAGTGATAAAAACCAGGGATCTGAGGATTAGTTAACCGCAATAATTCTTTATTACTAGAATCACCTATTTTTGTTTTGTTGATTGGCGTTACATGGAAGGACAGTATTAATGAGATTGAAGGAAAGAGGAAGATAATTAGGGTTAGTGAGGATGTGCCGCAGGTAGGTGTGTTGGCCTTTGGTCTCGTTGATAGGGGCACGAATATAATTGAGGTTAGACCGACAACGCTATGCCCACTTTCCTGCATATACTGCTCAGTAAATGCAGGACCAAGGTCAACGAATAGGTGGGCTGAGTTCATTGATGATCCAGGGGCATTATTGTCGGCTTTAGAGGAGGTTATTAGGTTTAAGGATGTAAATGATGTAGAGGTTCACATTGATGGTATGGGCGAGCCTGGTGTTTATCCACACTTGGTTGAGTTAGTCCGGGGTATCAAGGCAATAAGTGGTGTTTCCAGGGTGTCCATACAGACCAGGCTGTACATGCTCAACGATGACTCACTTAGGGAATTAGCACAGGCTGGCCTGGATAGGATTAACCTAAGCGTTGACTCATTAAACCCTGAATTAGCCAAAAGAATAAGTGGTGTGCCTTGGTATGACGTTAATCGCGTCAAGGATCTGGTGACGCATGCCCTTGAATTGGGTATTAATGTCATAATATCACCGGTCTGGTTACCTGGCATTAATGATGATGACATGGTCAGCATTATTAAGTGGGCCAGGGAAGCAGGATTGGGCAAGAATGAATTACCACCTGTGCTTATTCAAAAGTACATACCACATAAGAGAGGCAGAAGGGTTAAGGTCAGGGTCATGACCTGGCAGGAATTCTGGGGGAAAATTAGGGAATTAGAGAATAAATTAGGCGTTAAATTATCGGCGACGAATGATGGGTTAAATATACATAGGGCTCCTAAATTACCAATACCATACGATGTTGATGATGAGGTTAAGGTTAGAATAATTAGTAGGGGAATAATTAAGGGTGAGTTCCTGGGGGTCATATTACCATTAAGAAATTCAGTGATATACGATAGGGTCATTACGGTAATAGCTGAACCTAACATGGAGAAGATACTCATCGGAAAACAAGTCAAGGTTAGAATCATTGAGAATAATAATAACATTTACATCGGGCGTCTTATTTAGGAGTTCATTTTCTATAAATTGTCTTCATGGCAGTTTGATGACTGCTCTACCGAGTATTTTGCCGTGGTGTAGTTCCTCAAGTGCCTCATTTGCATCCTCAAGCCTACTGTATATGTTTGTGATTATCATGTCAATATTAATTATGTTCTTGGCTATTAGGTCGAGGATTACCGGTATGTCTTGCGATGGTCTTCCCCCATAAGACCCTATTATCATCACTTCCCTTCTCACTAGGGAATTAATCTCATAGGGTGCCTCAGCACCAGCCTTAGACAAACCAACCATGACTGCTCTACCACCCGCCCTAACTGACTTAATCGCCTGTATCTGCGTTGCCGGTAATCCAATGGCCTCAACGGCTACATCCGCACCTCTACCATTCGTTATCTTCATAATTTCATCAACTGGGTTAACCCTACTTGAATTAATTATGAATTCTGCACCGAGTTTCTGTGCGAACTCAAGTTTCTCATCCTTAATGTCTATGGCGATTACGCGCGCATTGAATACCTTACTCGCTATCTGTACTATGTTTGTCCCAACACCACCAATTCCATAAACCGCCACAAACTCGTCAGGCATTAACCCAGCATTCCTACATGCGCCATAAGCAGTCATAACAGCACAGCCTACTGGTGCTAATTTCCATAATTTATCATACAAAGATTGAGGCGCCTTAAATACATCAGTCGCCGGAACAACCGTATACTCAGCCCAACCACCCAGTAAATACGTATATATTGGAGCCCCATCACGGGTCCTAAACCTCGTGTTGCCATCAAAGTAAACACCTCTTCTAAGGGTTGAGTGGAATTTCTCGCATAATTCCTCACGTCCACGCCTACAGTAATAGCACTCACCGCAGGGTACTATGAAGGATGTAACTACGGCGTCACCCTTTGACAACCCCTCCACGTCTGGACCTACCTCTTCAATTATGCCAGAAACCTCATGACCAAGCACGGCGGGCAATGGGAAAGGTATCTCTCCCAAGGCGACATGTAGATCGGAATGACAAACGCCAGAACCAACAACCCTAATAAGAACCTCCCTTCTTCGAGGGCTTGGACGGGGTATATCCTCAACATCCATAACCCACGGAAAACCAATCCTCCTAAGAACCACGGCCTTCATTAACGTAATCAATAAAACATTTATTTTTAAACTATATACCTCAAAGGAGGAAAAGCTATACTTATAAACTTGGAATTAATTAATTAATCTTGGACTTTTAAACCATATATTGTTGGTGAAATCCGTAATTATCGATGACATGCTAATGTCATATCAGCGATCAAAATAATTTAGTTATAAAGAAACAATGCACTGGTGCAGGTTCAAATTATTCCTAGGAGTTAGCGTATAAATAGTGTGTATTCATTTTACATGTGGCGCATATTTATGTATTACTATATTGATTATATATTTATAAGTTAAGCTAATCTAAGTAACACTTAATTTACCATCTGCTTGTGCTTGTTTGATATGGTTGGGAGGGTTGTTGTTGTCTCGGGCTCTGGTCGTGGTATTGGAAGGGCTATTGCTGTTAGGTTGGCTAGGGATGGCTTTCGTGTTGTTGTTAATTATAAGAGGCATGATGAGGAGGGTGAGGAGACCATGAAATTAATTAAGGGTGTTGGTGGCGTGGCTATCATGGTTAAGGCTGACGTGGCTACGGCTGATGGCGCAAAGGCCGTGGTCGATGAGGCAGTGAAGCAGTGGGGTTCCGTGGATGTTGTTGTTAATAACACTGGTTTGGGCATAATGAGGCCCTTCGTGGATATTGATGAGGGTTTGTGGGACAAGATAATAAACACGAATCTTAAGTCAGCCTACCTACTGAGTAAGTTTGCCGTGCCTTACATGGTTAGGAATAATTGGGGTAGGGTCATAAACATGAGCTCAATAGAAGGCATAATGGGCGCGGCCTACAATGTACCCTACGCGACTGCTAAGGCGGCCTTGATAGGATTCACGAAGGCCCTAGCTGCTGAATTAACGCCTTACGGTATAACCGTCAATGCGATAGCCCCCGGTCTAGTAAGAACCAAGATGGGTATGAGCCTTTTAGAGGTGCTTAATGTCAAAGAGGAGGAGTGGGCGAAATCTGGGACTTTGACTGGTCGGATAATAGAGCCCGAGGAAGTTGCGGACTTAGTGGCATTCCTAGTGAGCGATTCTGCAAGGAATATAACGGGGCAAGTCTTCGTGATAGATGCCGGTTCAACGATATTACCAGCAGCTAGGCACTTGGCGAACATGCCCAAGTGAAAGGTTAATGGGTAGGTTCGTTTTAAAACTATATGGCCCATTGTTCCATCCTGTATGCCATGTCCCAGAACATGAATTCATAGATGCTCGCCTGCCTGAATATACTGGTTAATCTACTGATATCGTGCATTAGGTGGTCACTGGTATCATCGATTATCCTCCTCAGGTCCATAACTATTCCCTCATATTCAGGGCTTAGGTATACCGATGCCCAATCTCTGTAGATGCCCACTGGATTATTGGCTAACTCCTTCTCGTGGTACCTGGCTATTTCCAGATACGTCCAATAACATGGTAGTATAGCCACCAGGCCCTCGTAAGGACCACCCAGAGCACACGTGGTTAATAGGAAGTTCATGTACGCAGTACTTGTGGGGGCCGGCCTTGCCCTAATAACGTCATTGAGACTTAGCCCTAGTGTATTGAGTAGTTTATTATAGTTCTCGAGCTCCGTTGATACATCGGCCAGCGCTAGCTCAAGGATTCTCCTGATGACTGTTGGTTCCTCGAGTTTAGACGCTATCATCGCCTGGCATCTTGTCAGTGTTACTAGGTAGTTGTAGTCCTGGATTACGTAGAACCTGAACTTCTCGGGCGGTAATGAGCCCCTGAATAATTCCACAACGAATGGGTGCTTAAGGATTCTTTCCCAAATATCATTAGAGGAATCCCTGAGGATCTCCGTTATTTTACCCATTAATACCCAGAACATATCTGTGGTGCTTAAAATATTGTGTTTCACTTCTGCGATCTATTAATTACTCGCCTTCCTATTCCTGCCACCCTTGCTTAGTGACTCCTTCAGCGCCTTCACAAGCTCCATAGCCACCTCACTCTGTTTACTCGAAAATTTCTCATAAATCTTCCTGGCCTCACTCTTAAACGTGAACAGAACATCACCAGGTCTTAGGGAACCCCTTGTTATTTCCATTAGCGCCTTCTCCATCCTAGATCTAAACCATGGATCAATGAGCTCACCGCCGGTCTTACTGAGCACACTTATCACCGCCTTACCCAGCGGCGTTGGTATACACTGTTTATTCCTAACCCTGAAGTATCCTCGGATTATATTGGTGTGTATGTGGTCTTGCATTGTAGCATCAGTTCCTATACCATACCTCCTCATCAATCTAAGTAACTCCGACTCAGACAAGTATGGTGGTGGTTCGGTCTCCCTCTCCTCAACCCAAGCTTTTTCAATCCTCAACTCCTCACCAACCCTTAGCCTAGGTAATACCCTCTCACTGGGACTCTCGAATGGGTAAATCACCAAGTAACCCCTCTCAATAATCCTCAGTCCATCCGCATTAAATCTATGACCAGCGACCTCAACGACAACCTTTTGTCTCTCCACACGGGCCGGTGGGCTCAGGGTGGCTAGGAAGTGCCTAACCACTAAATCGTATATCCTCCAATACCTCTCGTTCTTAAAATACCTAAGCAATTCCCGCCTCCCTACGCCCTTCGTTGGGTATATTGGCGGGTGTGCGCCATCATTACTATCACCACGCGTCGGCCTGATTGGTGAGTTAAGTAATTCCTTAACATAGTCACTGTGCTCGCCGTGACTAAGACTAAGTAATATCTGCTTAAGGTTCAGGGTTTGTGGATAAATCGTAGTCTCTGTTCTTGGGTACGAGATGTACCCATGCCTATACAATTCCTCGGCTATGTCTAGCGCCGCCTTGGGCCTAATATTCAGGAATTTGCTTGCCCTCCTCTCGAGTTCGATTGTATCAAGCGGTATTGGCGGACTTAATGCTTCCTCCTGATAATTGGCAATCACGACCTTAGCACTACCGGCACTCTTCACAACATCCAGGATCTTCTCCGCATCCTGCCTTGCCTTGAACGTACCATCATGGTTAAGGGTTATTTTATTGCCATTAGCGTCAACAATTATGTGGAGCGTATAGTACTTCTCGGGCTTGAAGTTCTCCCTCTCAAGAGCCCTCCGCACCACTAAGTTGAGTACTGGTGTCTGGCACGGACCGTAACTAAGGAAACTACCTCTTGATAATATCTTCCTATCCGACCTCTCAACACTCAGTGTTAACGCTCTGGTAAAAACGGCACCCAACGTTAAGTCAAGCATCATTCTAGTGAAGACCCTTCTTGCAAGACCTGGGCTTAGGTTCGTCAGTGAGTCAAAGGCCTTTATTATCTCGTCCCTAGTCACTGCCGAAAACAATACTCTCCTGAATACTGCCTTGGGATTCACATTAGATACGACAATCATGACCTCGTAGGCTATGGCCTCGCCCTCTGGATCGGCATCCAACGCCAGGTAAATGGTCTTAGCCCTTGCACCTAGGTATGCCAATGCCTTCACATAGTTAGTATTGTCCTCCCGAATAACCAGTATGGGCTCCACATCAAATAGCTTAGACGGCTCAACCAAGTGCCATTTATTTAGTTCCTCGGAGAAGTCTAGGTTCATTATATGACCCCTAAGCCCGACACTGACCCATTGTTGGCTATCCCTTGTGAACCAGTAGGTTTTAATGCCATAGGTTCTCTTGACATCTACATTGCCCTGGCTCAGATACATAGCAATTGCCTTAGCCACTGAGTCCTTCTCCGCAACAACCAAAGACTCAATAACCATAGTCTACACCAAATAGGCACTTCGAAACATTTATTAACTTATTAATTAAAGGCTAGGTAATTAAACGGTGTTATAAATGAGCGAGAAGAAGCCAGAGGAGAAACAAGCAAGGAGACCACCATATCAGCAACCATACCCTGTCTATCCACCCCCACCGCCTCCACCACAAATGCCACCACCTCCACCACCGCAGTATAGGCCACCTCCACCACCGCAATACTCACAGACATATCAAGCACCACCACAATTACCACCAAGGCAAGCACCAGTTAGCAGACCTACAGTTAGTCAACCCAAGATAGAAGACTTGGCACCCAGTGTGAGCAAGCTCGTGCTTTACCTAGGTGTTCCACTTGCGTTAATAGCCATCGTATTCATAATAACCGTAGTAGCCATACTCCCAACAACAAGCGATGCCTATGTTCCATACTCCTCAATCGCATTTATGGCAGCCCTAATAGCCATAGCAGGTGCCCTAATTGTGAGCTTCATAGCAATGTACCAAATAGCCATGGGCCTAGACAAAAGATTCGAATCAATAATGAGGACACTAAGGCAACAAACCACAACCTCGCAGGTAACAATGACTGCACCAACACAGACACCGCAATACACACCGCAGTATCAACCACCACAGGAAAGGTTCTTTGCACCACCACCGAGGCCAGCCCAGGTAAAGCCCCAACAGCAGCCACCACCAGTAACAACCCAAGAGAGCAATGAAGAGCAGGACACAACGCAAGGAAGCAATGAGGAAATTACTGAGGAGTAGAATGCATTATTTTATTTATTAGTTCTTCGTCATCGACAATGACGTACTTACCAAAGTAATCCTCAAAGATCTTGGCTAGCCTATTTTCCCGAAATCTGCGGTCCATGAGGATCACCAAGGCCCTATCGTTTTCCGACCTAAAGGCCCTACCAACCGCCTGCTTAATCCTAACAATGGCGGGCCACTGGTAAGTTAGTTCCCAAGCCAGGCTTCTATCATTAAGCCTGGCCGCAAGTATTTCCATAACGCTATCTAGGTAATCATTGGGCTCTGGGTATGGAATACCAACAATTATTATGAGCCCGAGTAGGTTTTCCGTACCGAGCCTGTATTCAACACCTTCAACAAGTTTGCCGCCAGCTACGGCCATTATTAACCTCCTGCGGTCATTCCTTAATTCCCTTATTAGGTCATCAATGGACGTATTACCCAATTCCATTATGTATTTAACACCTGGACTTAGGTACTTCCTAACGGCCTTAAGTACAACGTATGATGGAAATATGGATAGTATTGCTTTGTCAAGCGTGAAGGCTTGATAAATCCTACTTAGCACATTGGCTATCTTGGCGTACTCCTCCTCATCCCTCTCCGCATATCTCGTGGTTACTCCATCATATACAAAAACACCATAATTCTCGGGTCTAATATAATTCCTGAAGCCAATCCTATGCTCAAGAACACTCCTGTTAATGCCCAACATGCCCACCACATAATCCCTAGGAGGCAATGTACCACTCATTAAGATAACCCCATTGGCATTATTAAGTACAGGACTGCCTATTATCGAAGGATCAATGCATTTGTAAACCAGGGAAAAGCCCTGCTCATCCCTCGTAAGAAACATGCCAAAGCCACTCACCTTATTAAGTATGGCCTTATGAAAGTCTAATATGCGAGACAACGGTGTGTATGGTATTGGAACCCCAACACTTCTTTTTTTCTTTATTATTTCATAGTAGGCCTCGCTAATTGCCTGGAAGTCCTCAAAGAATTGAAGAACATCACCGAGCTCTAGAGATACCATGTTCTCCTCCTCGAGGACCTTACCCAACTTAACCATGTATGATTGAAGACTCCTCAATATCCTCAGCGTCCTATTTCTCAATTCCTCATCATCGATGAACCTCTTGACTTCGGCCATAGAGGATGTTATTGACGTTAATGCCAAGTTAACCGTGTTTAAGCTACTTATGGCATCAGGTAGGTTGTGTGCCTCATCAATTATTAACACAGAATTCTTAATATCAATATTCACGGTCTCGGGTTTACTAATACTAAATACGTAGTAATAGGTCATGATCCCAACCCTAGCCCTCTCCAGGTAATCCTTAGACACTTCATATGGGCAGACACCTGATGAACAAAGTGATGATACGTACTCATTAATATTACCTGCCTTGTCAACTACGTAGGTCATCACATTATCAATATTAATCCTCCTCATGCCGGTATAATAGGGACACTCATCACTGGACCTGAGCAGTCTGCATTCTTCGAGGAACTCCTCATAGGGAAGCCTACGCGTACTAACCATACAGCACATGTCTGGTCTATTCCTAATCACTGCGTAACCAACGTCAACACCCCTATCCCTCAACCTACGTAATTCCCTAATTGGGGCTTGAGCCTCATTCTTAGTCCTCACAAGGAATAGAGCTCTGGTACCACTCTCCTCAGAGTAGGCCAGTGAGGCTGCCAATGCGCTGGCGGTCTTGCCGACCCCCGTTGGCGCCTCAATCAACGCGACCCTACCACTCGACAATGCATCATATATAGTCTTCGCTATCTCCCACTGGTATTTCCTGAATGTATCGTATGGGAAATACCTCCTGATCAATGATTCAATGCCGGACACCTTGGAATACCAATAAATAGAATTAATACTTGATTTAAAAACCTATGATGTGGATTACATCACATGACTATTGACAATGCCGCAAAAGTGTTTAAAGCCATTAAAACCATTGATAACTCAGGCAATGAAGAGCATTAACACAGCCCTCAATAGGTTAAAGCCCACGAGGACCATATCAGGGGTAGTCCCAGTGGCCATAATGGTTGGGCCCGTGGCATGCCCATTCAACTGCACATACTGTCCCGGCGGGAAAAAGACGAATACACCAAAGAGCTACCTTCCGGATTCGCCGGTTGTCCTCAGGGCAACTCCGTTAAATTACGACCCATATAAACAAGTCATAGCCAGGATAAGGCAGTACGAAGCTCTCCATCACCCAGTATCGAAGGTCGAGTTAATAATCATGGGGGGTACCGTGACCTCACTACCCGAGGACTATCTGGAGTGGTTTATTGGTAATGCCCTCAGGGCAATCAATGATTACCCCTTCATGGGCACAGGCTCAACTGATAATCCAAGTATTGAAATGGAACATAGGCGTAATGAGAGGGCGAGGGTTAGGGTTGTGGCCCTTGAACTAGAGACAAGACCTGATTTTGCTAAGCCGAGACACATAGATTTAATGCTCAGGTTAGGCTTCACGAGGGTTGAGATTGGGGTTCAGTCGATATATGATGATGTATTAAGAGCAGTTAGGAGGGGCCACGGTGTTAAGGAGACGATTGAAGCAACGCAGTACCTGAAGGATGCAGCTTACAAGGTCTGCTACCACATAATGCCCGGCCTCCCAGGCTCAACGCCAGATAGGGACCTCGAGATGATTAAGACGGTATTCAACGACCCAAGCTTCATGCCCGATTGCGTTAAGGTTTACCCAACCTTCGTTGTCAAGGACACCGAGCTATACGAGGAGTGGTTGAAGGGGCTATACAGGAGTTATGATGAGGAGACCTGGCATTGGTTATTGGCTAACATCATGGCGTCAATCCCCAGATGGGTCAGGGTTATGAGGTTTGGCAGAGACATACCACTTCACTGGGTTGTTGATGGACCAAAAATAGGTAACATGAGGGAGGTAGTGCTTAGGGACATGGAGAAACTAGGCCTTAGTTGCATGGAGATTAGGTGCCGTGAGGTTGGTCATAAGTACGTAAAGAGGGGCCTTGTACCAACGCCGAGGAGACTAATGATTAATAGGGTTGATTACGATGCCTCCGGAGGTCACGAGGTTTTCCTGGAGGTTATTGATGAAGATGACACGCTCTACGGAATACTAAGGCTCAGAATACCAAGCAATAATGCACACAGGTCTGAGATTAAGATCGGTAGGGCGGCCTTAATCAGGGAGTTACATGTTTACGGCCCTGAACTACCGGTTGGTAGCAAGGCAACTGACCTATTCTGGTGGCAGCACCGTGGCATTGGCAGGGCATTAATGGCAAGTGCTGAGCACATAGCCCTTGATGAGTTCAACGCCTATAGGATGTTTGTGATATCCGGCGTTGGCGTTAGGGAGTACTATAGGATGCTTGGTTATAGGAAGTACTCAGGTAGTTTCTACATGTTTAAGGACCTTAGGAAATCCATATTAAATGATGTGGACTTAAATTCTGAGGTTATTCAAGGCGGTGAGGAATTAATAACGGGTTGACTATGAGCGAGTTAAGAGTAACAATTGCACAGATAAGGAGGTTTGGTAATTACCGTGATGGCGTGACTTGGCTAAATAGTAACGCTAGGGAATTATCCACAGATTTGATAATACTGCCAGAAAATTGGGTTGGAATCAAGGTGTTGAGTGAGGATGAGTTTAATGACTACATAGGGCTACTTAAGGACTTGGCAAGGGGCATTAATGCCTTGATCATTGGTGGGGCTGCCTATGTCAATACCGATGGTAAAAACACGAGTATATGCCCAATGGTCAATGGGAGGGGACTCATTAATTACTCAGAGAAGATATACCCATCAAAAGCCACTGGTGAAAGAATGGAAATAAGCGCCGGCAGGAGACTGGGCATTGTGGAGCTTGGCAATTGGCGGATCGGCTGCATAATATGTGTTGACGCGGTATATCCAGAATTGGTAAGGCGCATAGCCATGCATGGCGCCGACTTAATCACAAACCCCAGTAGCATAAGTGCAGATAGGGCGCAGTTATGGAGAAGCCTAGGGCTTATTAGGGCATTCGAGAACTCAACCTACTTCGCATCAGCGATGGGGACTGGGTATAGGTATCCGGATGGGCGTGATGTGCTTGGCGGTGGCTTCGTGGCATCGCCCAATGGTGAACTTACATTAAGTATTGAACTAGGAGCTGAGGGATTGTTCACAACAGTACTTAACCGCTACGAACTTGAATACGCAAGGGCAAGGAGGGGGTATATTAATGATTTGAGAGATAGTTCGTTAATTAATAGTATTGTGTTAGAAATCGTACGTGCCTAGGTTATTGACTTCGCAATATCTTGGCTTATAACACCCTTCTTCGTTAGGGTCCTTAAGAGCTGCCTAAAGGCAACTACCCTCTGGATATTGTTTGCACCTTCATAAATCTCCGTTATCTTAACATCCCTAAGGAACCTCTCGATACCAGTCTCATGAATAACACCAACACCACCGTGAATATCGATTGCCTTAGAAACTATCTTCTCAGCAACCTCAGTGGTGTAGAACTTCGCCAGGCTAGCCACGTACTTAAACTCCTCCTTACCCTGGTCAGCCAGGTAGGCGGCCAAGTACACCAGGTACCTAGCCGTCATTAACTCAGCCATCATCTCAGTAAGCGTGAATTGAATGGCCTCAAAGCTGGCCAGGTACTGACCAAAGGCTGTCCTTTGAAAGGAGTATTGGAAGGCCCTCTCAAAGGCTGCCTGCGCCATACCAAGCCCTTGAGCAGCAACGCTAACTCGCGTCCTATCATAGGTCTCCATGGCTATTATGAACCCCATGCCAACCTCACCAACCCTGTTTTCATCAGGAACCTCAACGTCATCAAAAATAACCTCCATGGCATGGCTGCCCCTTAAACCCCTCTTCTCGAACTTAGTGCCGATCTTGAGGCCCTGTGCACCCTTCTCAACCACGAAGGCCGTTATGCCAAACCAACGTCTATTTGGTTGTGGTTCACTGGTTCTCGCGAAGACCACCATATAGTCAGCAATGTCTGCATTACTAATGAAGATCTTCCTACCATTAATAACCCACCTGTCGCCCTTCTTAACAGCCCTGGTCTGTATACCTGCAGCATCACTTCCACAGCATGGCTCTGTCATGGCATGAGCACCAAAAGCTTCACCCCTGGCTATCGGCGGTATGTACTTCCTCCTCAACTCCTCACTTCCAAATAGTAATATGGGTATTGAAAATAATTCATTGGTGCCACGTATAACAGCTAAGGGCGGTGCTACCCTACTTAACTCCTCCATTACGATAACTGCAGATATCGTATCACCACCTTGACCGCCATAATTCTCCTCAATGCCAATTCCCCACAACCCCTGCTCCCCAAGTTTCCTTAGTACTTCCCTGGGGACCTCATCCTTATCATCAAACTCAAGCGCATGCGGCGCCACCTCCCTCTCAAGAAACTCCCTAACACTTTTTCTCAGCATTTCATGCTCCTGCTTAAACATTAATTGGTAGTCCTGTAAACTATCCAATGGAAAAACCATCGTACCAAACTATCCTTGGGTCTTTATAAATTATCCCAAAATATAAACTTAATAACTTCAGGTGAAGAATGATGCCTGATGCCCAATGGAACTGAGGCTTAGTAGGGATGATATAATTAATAATTATAAGGATGAGATGACGGATGCTGAGATCTACGCCGCGCTTGCAAGAATTGAGAAAGACAAGGAATTAAAGAATGAATTATTAAGGCTCTCTCAATATGAAATAGAACATGCAGAGTTCTGGAAACAAGTGGCCAATGAGGCAGGCATTGACGTTAGTGGCATTAAACATTCAAGATTCGCAGTACTATTCTCAACATTTATCAGGAGAGTACTTGGGCTAGGTTTTCTTGTTAAGTTAAGGGAGAGTTCAGAGGTAGATGCAATCAGGAAGTATGGAAACCTCATTAGGAATAAAGCACTTGGGCCGTACACTGATAGGCTTAGGGAGATACTTCTCGACGAGGTATCGCACGAGGAGGTCTTTAAGGAGGAGGCATCGAGGTTTGAGGCATTTATTGATAATATTAGGGACGCCATGTATGGAATGAGCGACGGACTAGTGGAAGTATTAGCTGCAGTGGCTGGCCTGGCGCCCGTCGTTGCCAACCCCATGCTTATAACACTAGCCGGCCTAATAGTTGGTACGGCAGGCACATTATCAATGGCCGTGGGCGCCTACATGTCAACAAAGGCCCAGAGGGACATTAGGGAAACCATGCTCTCAAAGATAGACATAGAACTCGAGAACCTTGACATAGAGGATAGAACCAGGAGGGTTAAGGATGCCCTAAATAAAATGGGCATTGGCGAAAAAACAGCCAGTGAAATAGCCCCTAGCTTATCAACAGACGTGGACATAAGCAAAAGAATAACGGAAGTAAGCGAAGTGGGTCTATCCAAGGAGGCGCTCGAGAACCCTGGAAAATCAGCCCTGTACACAGGCATATTCTACCTAATAGGCGCACTACTCGTCATTGTACCATTCCCATTACTCGGCCATGTAATTGGAAACGTGGGATCACTATACATATCGATAGTGCTCGTGGCCCTGGCACAAGCCATAAGTGGCCTGTTAACGGCAATATCAGGTAGTGGCCGCATAGTCCATACAATGGCCATGAACATAGCACTATCCCTAGGCGCAGCCGCAGCCACATACACAATAGGTACAGTGGCCCATCAACTACTGCATATTGCCATAACCTAACCTGGCGTACACGAGCCCCTAAAGACCCTACCTAACTCATCCCTAAAGCACCAAATGCCATTACCAGCATCGATAATGACCACTCTCAACTCCGTCAGAGCCTTATCACTAAGGATTACGTAATCCACGGATTCGGAAACCACTGGCGTTAACCCAATTATTGGCGTGTCCCTATCATTGACTAACACCTTAACATCAATATTTTCCTTAAGACGATATATTGGAGCAATACCCGACGCAGTACGTACCGCGTAAACCTCAACATTACCACCCGAGAGACCCAACCCAAGTCTTTGGGCAACATTCACGGGCATTAATATGTCCGGACCCAGGCCTCAAACCCCCGTATTGGCTAGGGCGCAGGTAACTAATTCATTGCTTCCCTTCCTTAACATTATCCTTAACCAAGTGGTCATTCCTTCTCAATCCCCTGACATACTCATCATATGTCCCTAAATAAGCAATATACCTAATATAACCAACGAAGCCCCTGACCTCAAGCTTGGCAACCCCCTCTTATCACTATTCGACATCGAAATATTACCTATTCAGGGCTTAAAAACCGGTTGTTCTTAGATCAAGGATCAAGATTTAAACACCCCTATAATATACAGGGGTGCTTATTTCATGCTATTCGACCTTGAGCCAAAATCGAAGAGAGAAGACCTATTCGGTAGAGATAACGAGGTAAATGCCATCGTAAACTTCATAAGGAGTAAGTCAAGGTTCCTTGCAATATACGGAATTAGGCGTGTAGGTAAGACATCGGTGCTAAGGGTCGCCCTAAATGAGGCAAGCATACCCTATTGCTACATTGATGCAAGAATGCTTGAGAATGACTTCACAAAAAGAAGACTTTACCAACTAATATCAAACTACCTGACCGAATTATCCATCAAATGGCGCCTTGAGAAGCCATTAGGAATATCGCAAGGGCAGTTCGGGGCATAAACATACTCGGTAACGGCATTGAACTTAATGTCGAGATTGATTGGAGGAACGCCCATTTGACGGACTTACTAAACGCACTATCCAAGAACCTAAGCCAAATAGTGATCGCAATTGACGAAGCCCAAATACTCAGGATGATGAGGGGATTCGGCAAGATCGATTTCACACAGGTACTCGCCTATACATACGATAACCTAAATAATGTTAAGGTCGTACTAACGGGCTCCGAGGTCGGCCTACTACATGACTTCCTCGGCCTTGACAACCCCAAATCATCACTCTACGGTAGGTTCGTCGAGGAGCTAACAATAAAACCATTCAGTAGGGACGTATCAATTCAATTCCTAATAACCGGCTTTAGACAATACGGAGTTGAAGTAACAATAAATGAAGTACTTGACGTAGTCGATGGGCTCGATGGTATCGTAGGGTGGCTAACATACTACGGTAATGCCAGGGTACGCGGAATAAGTAATATCAATGAAATTTATGAGAGGGCTATGAAACTCATAGACGGCGAATTGAAGCCACTATTAAATAAGTCAATTTATTATGGGTTGGTGCTAGAGGCGATAGCCAGGGGTAGAAAGCACTTTAATGAGATTAGAGAGTACATAACACTAAGACTCAATAAGTACGTGGCGCCAGGCGAGGTCGAGAGGGCCTTAAGCAATCTTATGAAGATGAGCATAGTAAGTAGGGTAACCCATGGTGAGTACGAAATAATGGACCCAATAATAAGAATGAAATTCAGTCAGGTTTGATGATAAGTCGACTTAAAACGGCGCTAACTAAGTATTGAAGGGCGTCCTATAGTTTTGCTTCCTCGCCTCATACTCCTCAAGATCCTTCTTAACCCTCTCATACGTGAACCTACTAATCCTACCCTCCCTATACGCCTCCTCAATCACGCGCCTACTCTTCTCCTCAAGCCTATCAATGATCGGTATCCTAACACCCCTCTCCCTAGCAACTATCAAGGACTTCGGATAACCAGCATGGACATGCCTAACAACACCAGAACCTGGATCAACCGTGAAGACCCTGAGGGCCTTCTCCTCAGCAAGCTCAGTACCATCAACAACCATACCAAAACCAGCATGAATAGCGTAACCGATCCCCGTGCCGCCGCCATGGTGGAAGCAAGTCCAAGTTGCGCCAGCAGCGGTGTTTAGCGCGTAATTCAGTATTGGCCAGTCTCCTATTGCGTCTGAGCCGTCGAGCATGCCCTCAGTCTCCCTGAAGGGTGAAGCGACGGAACCACTGTCTAGGTGGTCCCTACCAAACCATATTGGCCCACTTAGCTCGCCCTTCCTAACCATCTCACTAACGATCTTGCCAAACAGTGCCCTCTCACCATAGCCTAGGTAAACTACCCTGGCTGGTAGTCCCTGGAATTTTACATACTGGTGGGCGTTCTTGATCCACCTGACTAGTCTTGGGTTCTTCTTCTCGAAGAGCGTTATCAATACATCATCTAGTTTATATATGTCGTTTGGATCACCCACTAGGCTTGTCCACCTGAATGGTCCACGGCCTTCCTCAAATAATGGCCTCATGTACTCCATTTGCCCTGGTATCTTGAATGCGTCCTCAACACCTGCATCATATGCCTGCTTCCTGAGGTTGTTGCCGTACTCGAAGGTCACGGCACCCCTAGCCTGTAACTGGAGCATTAGTTGTACGTGTTTCTTCATAGTCTCCCTAGCCAGCAGCATGTATTTATCTGGGTCGCTTCCCCTTAATTGCTCGGCTTGTTCAATGGTGAATCCTTGGGGTACATAGGAGAGAGAGTCGTGAGCTGGTGTTTGGTCTGTGAGTATGTCTGGTACTATGTTTTCCTTGATTAACTTCTCAAGTAGGTCTACAGCGTTCGCGAGTATTCCAATACTCGTCGCTTGCCTTCTTTCCTTGGCGTCAAGGGCCATGTCTATGGCTTTGTCCAGGTTGTCGGTCCACGTGTCCAGGTAACCGGTATCTATCATTCTCTGTATCATTCTTTTGTCGACATCGGCTATCAATGCTATGCCGCCCAGCATCTTGATGGCCAGTGGCTGCGCTCCGCCCATGTTACCAAGGCCGGCGCTAACCACCAGCCTACCCTCGAGCGAGCCGCTGAAATGCCTATCTGCGGCTGCCCCGATTGTTTCGTAGGTTCCCTGGAGAATACCCTGGGTACCGATGTATGCCCAGCAACCGGCGGTCATCTGGTGGAAGCTTATCAATCCCTTGGCCTCGAGTTCCCGGAATATCTTCCAATCA
Organism: Vulcanisaeta souniana JCM 11219; assembly: GCF_026000775.1. GTDB lineage: Archaea > Thermoproteota > Thermoprotei > Thermoproteales > Thermocladiaceae > Vulcanisaeta > Vulcanisaeta souniana. The sequence goes on from NZ_AP026830.1 coordinate 1,801,577, forward strand.
GCCCACTTGGGAACGAGCATTGCATTGCTCATTAAGACCCTTGGAGTGTATTTACTAAGTTTCCAAATAGCCACAGGCTGACCACTCTGTATTACTAGTGTGTCCTCACTGTCCATGGTGAGCAGGGAATCCACTATGGCCTCGAAGTCCTCCCATGAACGGGCAGCTTTACCAGTGCCACCATAGACAATTAGGTTCTTTGGGTCCTTAGCAACCGCAGGGTCAAGCACGTGAAAGAGCATCCGTAGTGGACCTTCGAGTTGCCAATCACGACTATGCACGTGAATCTCCGTACCAGTGATGATGTGGACGGCCCTAGTCTCAGGGTCGTAATAACCAGCCGAGATCAATTCTTCGATGGGCCTGCCCCTGTATTTTTGAGGGACTGACATGGTGATCAAAGTATGATTTATTTATTGTTGTATTTTTATTTTTCCATATTGATTATAATATGGGACTGATTTAATCAAGTTTTTATACCTGGTTGTTAAGTTAATTTATTATTGAATGGGATTAGTAGGTTGTATGGGATTGATGGGAACGTGGAAGTTAAGGGTAGGGTTTGTAGGCTTTACCCTGTTTATAAGTATCCGTGGGTGATTGAGCTTGGCGGTGAGGATTCGGGTAAGGTTGAGGGCGAGGGAGGGAGGTCACGATAGCCTTGGTTAATAGTGGTTTTGAAAGTAGTACGCCGAGATATTATTACTAATGAATTTGGCCAGGCACCTTGGGTTGTGGGATGAGGTCCTGGTTGAGGGCGGGGGTTCCAGTTGTTCGGTACCGTGGCCGACCCAACTAAGCTGTATATATTACCTTCATCGATTTACGCGTCAATACTTGAGGATGATTATGAAACAACGCCCGTGTTTTCTGACGCGGTCATTTCCAAGGTTGAGCATGAGGTTTTGATCAGTGATTATCTTGCTGGTTCCCTGGGCATTATCGTTGAGTATTTTAGGAATGGCGTTTGGAGAATTAGTGGTGATCCTAACGGTAAGGCTAGAGGAATTATAGACCGCAGTATTGGTAGTGCGTAAACACCGTATAGCCTATAACACGTGATACATTGACTAGGTGGTGTTAAATCAATGCTGTAATCCGCGGTAAGTCCCTGGATCCTTCTCCTTATGAATTTAGACCTAAATTCCCTATAGTCCTTATTATTCCATATACTCGTAACACTCTCGTTATTTATATTCCCGAAAATCACCTTCTTCATTCTGAAGCACCTTTTCATGAAGCATCGCAGTATGTAGTTACCCTTAATCGGCAAGTTCAGGAAGACACATGGCGAGACATCGCCATTGACATTTATGAAAATAGATTCAGTAGGTCTTTCCGGGCATTCGATGAGTTCCCAACAACTCAATGAATAGGCAAATACCTTGATGCCTAACTCCCTAGCCCTTTCTAGCGTGATGTTGATTACGCGTTTAAAGGCCCATGGCTCTTGCTCAAAGGGGTCTGTAAAGATCCTCCACGTGAACATATCCTTATTTAATATATACAATGAGTTATTAATAACCACCTCGTCAATGCCTAGTTTATGGCATTAGTTCAATGAAGTCGGGTAGTTCATGAATATTCATTGATAGTGCAATGTAACTCGCAATCACCTTAGTGCTACCCCTTAACCTCTCCTTAACCTTAATGAGCCCTCTTACATTTTTAACTAGAGTATTAAAGTCACAACCAATCCTTATGGCATTGTGCGTTGATGGATTAGTTCCCGCGAAGGTTATAGCTATGACGTTAATTCCCATCGAAATTAATTTATCCGAATAACGCTCATTTAGTAATAATCCATTCGTTGTAAGTCCAAAGTATGTTTTACCCCGAACCTCATTAGTCATATCCATAAGGTTTGGATGTAGAAGTGGCTCACCCCATCCCTGTAAATGCACATAGTTTATTGATTCCATGCTTAATAACTCCCTTATTACTTTACGGTATAGCCCTAGGTCCATGAGCCTGGAAATCCACTCACTCCTTAGTACTGTCCTCGGGCAATAAATACATGATGCATTGCATGATGTTGATACCTCAATTTGTGCTATTCGTGGGGTAGAATTGAAATTATCATTGGTTTTAATTTTAAGGTTTGTTATTATTCATCACCTCATTTAGGGTGGTGGTAGGCCCGCAAAGAAGACTATTGATAACGCTAATCCTATTAGTATTATTATTGTTAGTGATACTATGTATGCAACTATCATACGCCCAGCTTTTATCTCAGCGAGTGTCTTGAACCTGGTCGTTAGCCCTATTGACATGAAGGTTAGGGCGAAGAAGAAGTACCTAAATAACTCAGTCTGTGGTGTTATACCGCCCGTCATGAACTTCCACGACACGGCGGCGCCAACCGCGAAACCAACACCCCATAGTAATAACCATGTAGCCAAGTAACCAAGCACAAACTTGGGGAACCTAAACCAAATCTGAATCATGGGGACCCTCTCCCCGGGTCTTCTTTCAACTCTGGTCACCCATATCACGGCCAGTATGAATGCCCATAGCCCAATCCATATATCAATGAACACCTTACTCATGACCGCCGTCGTCAATACCCACGTCTTATAGGCAGCAAGGCCCGGCTGAGCACTAATCAAGGCATCAGCTAAAGCGCCACTGGCCGCAGCCGCGCCATCAGTTTTAACAGAGAGACCCATCCAGGCACCAGCCGCATATGGCGCCCACTTTAGGAACGTGGCAGCCGCGAATGGTAGTACCACTAGCTCTACGGCTGCGAATAGCACAATTATTGATGCAATGGTGGCTGGTACTATTGATGGGGCGCCTATTGCGGCGGCCGTGGCTATGGCTGCCGAAACACCACATATACTAACACCTGATGCCAGTGTTGCTGCCCACTTAATGTCGAGCTTGAACACCTTATGAGATACTAGGTACGAGATTGGCCAGTAGATTAGGTAGGCGGCGACTATGGCAATTAACGATCTCTCCACAAGACCCACTGCCAGTGTTATGTACCTGAGAGATGATGCACCAATCAAGGCCCCAAGAAGGACTATGGCTGTCTTTATGTACCACTCGGTTCTGGCCCCGGTTTCTAGGGTCGCCGGCAATTTTTTGTAAAATACTACATTGGATATAAATAAGCCTACGAGCAGTAGGTATATTAGTATACCGTCTGCTCCCACGGGTATTGACCAGGCAATGTGAAGCTTGGCATATTGGTCAGGCGTAGCGTTGAAGTATGCATAACCAAAGAGCCACCAGAAGCCAAAGGTTAGTATGAACATTATTGTGAAGCTAGTCATGAATCTCTTGACATTATGTCCCATTGACCAAGCCGCTAACGTGAGGATCACCAATAGGAATAGGTAAAGCAGGATCACGCTGAGTAGTGGATTTAGGCCTAGGTATGCCTTGGTCATAGTCAGGGCTTGTCCAACAACCACAATGCTCTTTGAGGGGTCTAACCATGGTGCCGAGACCCTGGGAACCCAACCAAGTAGGTAAATACCGTAGTAGCCAGGTAGCGATAGGAGAAAGATAAGAAGCCCGATCCAAAGTGCCCACCAGTCCTCTTTTTTCCATAGCGACGACCAGTCAATCTTTGTTGCTGCTTGGGTTGCCATATTTATCGAGACTACCTTTGTGGATGTCAAAAATAAGACTTGCTACATTTACCCAGGATCTCTTATGCAGAATAATGCTTAAAAACCTTTAATTTAGATAATAAATTTATTATCAATAGTTTCAAAATTATGATAATAAATATTAATTTATTATAAAGACTTTAGTTAGATACAAAAGTGTTCTTGTGCTAATTATTTTAACCTAGTAGAAGATTCTTATAAAAATAATTTTTAGTTTACTATTGAAACCTTGGTTAAGGTTACTAGGAATTACCAAGAAACGATACCTGCGGGTATTAGGGAGAGACTTGAGATTAAGGTTGGCGATTTGTTAAGTGTTGAGATTGATGGTGATCGAATTATTCTTAGGACAGTCGTTCAAGAAATACCAATAATTAGGTTAGATGGGGAATTAACGATTAATGATATTGAGGGATTCATTGAGGAAGGCTTGATGAAGAACGTCTGAGACTGTGATTAATACTAATGCATTGATATTTTACGTCGTTGAGGATTCTAGGGAGCATGCCAAGGCGTTGAGGTTTTAGATAGTTTGGACAAGTGGTTCTTACCTCACGTTGTTATTTATGAACTGGCCTGGTTTTTAGGTCCGTTAATGTGTCAAGGGAACGTGCCGTGGATATTTTAAGTAGCTTAATTAACCATAGGGAGGTGGTTTTGGTGGACGATAATGATGTTATTAAGTGGGTGTTACGTGCGATGCAGGATACCAGTTGGGGGCTTGACTGTTTTAATGACTTGATAGTATTAGGGACTGCGTATTCATTGAGTAAGCCGTTGTTTACGTTTGATGAGGAACTAAAGAAGAGGGCTAAGAGGGTGGGTGTTAGGGTTCTTGAGGTTTAGTTCGTGACGTAGTACTTTTAATACTATCGCCATTGCCTACTTTGTATGCGGTTTGTTAGGGAGTCCATGTATAAGTTCATTAAGGACCCTGGTGACATCAGGATTGGTGAGGTTGTCAAGAGGAGCTGGGTTAGTGGTGATGTTGGTATCCTTGGCATTCCCTGGGATGGGGCGGTGGGTACGAGACCTGGCTCTAGGCTTGCCCCTGCCAGGGTTAGGTCCTGGCTTTACTCCTCACCATATACCTTTAGTAATGTTTCGATTGTTGATCTTGGTGATGTTGATGTGGTTGTTGGTGATCATAATGAGACTTGGCGTAGGGTTGAGGAGACCGTTAATGAGGCTTTGGGGCTTGTTAGGGAGTTGATTGTCATTGGTGGTGACAGTACATCCTCCTATGCAGCATTCAGAGGCTTAAGGAAGGCGGTTAATGGCAGGTTAGCGTATGTCTTGCTTGATGCTCATCCTGATGTTAGGGTCATTACTGAGGGGTTGACAAGTGGGCAGGTTATTAGGTGGATTAGGGGTGTTGACTCTAATGCTTACATAACCATAATTGGTGTCAGGCCCCATTCAAACGCACCTTACTTGTTTGATGAGGCTAGGAAATTGGGCGTTACGATATACACCATTGATCAAGTTGATTCCATGGGAATTAATGCAGTGGTTAATGAGGTCGTGAATAATATTGGTGATAGGGTTGCTCACTTAAGTATTAACCTTGATGTTGTTGATCCCGCATTTGCACCTGGTGTTAATAGTCCATCACCCGGTGGCTTCATGTCAAGGGAGGTGATTAGGCTTGTTCGTGAATTGAGCGTTAGGTTGAGACCTAGGGTTTTTGATGTTGTTGAGGTGACGCCGCCATTCGATGTTAATGATGTGACGAGTATGCTTGCGTCAGCAATAATAGTCAATGCCATATGGGTTGGTAAGACGTGATTCGCATTGATATCAAGATATCTTAAACTTAAATAATCGGTAATGATTAAACTTTAAATTATTGTGGACAATTTCCATCTATTGGTGCTATCTTCATTATTTCGTTTAAGGCATGGGCTATTTTCCATTTCTGCTCATTACCTTTCACGTTTTCATGTCTCCTACGGAGTACCTGGATGATCTGAATCCTTATGTCACAATTCCTTGCCACTAATGCCTTCAGGTAGCCCACGTTATGACAACCTCATACCTCTTACCATATTGCCGTATACGGCATGGCTCGCCATCAACAACATCTTCAAGCGCACTCTTTAACTCATTGTAAACGATATTTGCCTCATCTTCATCAAATGTGTAGTATATTAATTCCATCGAATTTTTAGATGTGAGCTACCCCGCCCTTTAGGGCGGGGTTTTCTGCTTCATTGCCTCACCTTGCCCCTGGGGAACCAGGGGTATTGGGCGGGGCTCCACAGGCAGTTGGGCTGGCTCCCAGCCCCCACGCTTCAGGATGTTTATGCTCGCATTCAAGTCCCTATCAATGACTAGCCCGCACCTTAGGCACCTGAACACCCTATCCCTCAGCGTTAATTTCTCATTAACGTAGCCACACCTTGAGCATTTCCTCGAGGTATCCCTCGGGTTAACCAGCCTGAACTCCTTACCGTACTTAACCACCTGCCACTCAACAATCCTCCTCAACTCCCTATTGCCTTTGCCAATCAATTGACTAACCTTGATGTCCTCCATGACCACCACATCGTAGTTTAATGCCAGGTACTTCCCAAGCTTGAAGTACAGGTCCCTCCTGAAGTTGACTAGGCGCTCATAAGCCTTAGCCAGCCTAACCCTAGCCGTTTAGGACTCTGTGATATTTTTCGTTAGTTTTGATTATTTCTAATCACTTTCTTCAATTACTATGACCTTAACCTTTTTCCCATGTAGTTTCGATAGTTTTTCCTGGTATTCCTTTGGTGGGTATATTAGAAACTTCCTCATGGTCTTTACAATTTTTGCTTCAAATACGTATATCGAGACCATTACTCTCACCAGGTAAATAGTAGAGTGCAAAGGCTTATAAATCTGTACTCCAAGTGACTAACTGGTGAATCCCCGATGAAGGCGTTTATCCACCGCTCACTTCGGTGGATGCCTGAGGGGACGTACTATAAGGCTCTAAGGGCTGAAGCTGAGGTTGTTAATGGTGATATAAACGACCTTCTATGGGAGCTGGCTGTCTACAGATACGCTCTGCAGAAGGTCATAGATGCTCTATGGGAGTTAGGCAGGCTTCCAAGGAAGAGCCAACTTCATCAGTTGTTCTATCCCTTGCTAAGAAGCTATGGTTTTAGAGCTCATGTAACAAGGAACATATATGACTATGCACTAGCTCTAGTAAAATCTGCTGGGAGCAATGGTGGTGGTAAGCCAAGGGTTAGAAGGCTATCAGCTAGGTTCGACTATCAGGATGCCAGGGCGGAGATGGATAAAGGAACCGTAAAGATAATTCTGAGAGATAAATGGTATGTGCTGAAGCTCAAACACGGAAGAGAATATATTGGAAAGTTTAAGGGATTGAGGTGGAAGGAGGTTCACGTAAAGTACGAGAATAGGAAGCTCTACGTTAGCGTAGTGTTTGAATTAAGGTATCAGCCATATACACCTAAAGGATTCGTAGCCATAGATGTAAACCTTAGGAACATTACAACATTCAATGGCTCTGAGGTTAGGAGGTTCGGGACTAGGTTCATCGAGGCTTTGAGTAAGAGGGCTAGGGCTGAGGAGCTTCAGAGGAAGTACCCAAGGAGGTGGAAATTCAATAGGAGGATTCTGAATAGGGTTAGGGCACTGCATGGGAGTGCTAGGAACATCATTAATGACTTCTGCTGGAAGGTGGCGAAGGAAATAGTCCTAAAGGCGCTGAGGCTTAGGCATGCGATTGTCCTGGAGGATTTAGAGCTTTGAGGGATTCGATTAATAAGAAAGATGGTGGCGTTAGGTGGAAGCTAACGCTATTCGCCTATAGGAGACTTCAACATGCAGTCATAGCCAAGGCCGTTGAGTACAATGTGCCGGTGGTATTCGTGGATCCCAGGGACACGTCTAACGTCTGCCCAATGTGCGGGGCGAGACTTAACTACATTCACAGACTAGCATACTGCCTAAGATGCGGATTCATAGGCGATAGAGACGTAGTTGGCGCAACAAACATTTGGCTAAGGGCACTGCACGCGTATGTGGGAGGTGCTCGGGTCACCCCTAAACGCCCCCGCAATGAACAATGAAACCCGAGGGAACGGGGAAATAAAACATGATGGGATGAAGCAAACAATCAAAAGTACTCAGAGGTAAAAACATCAACCAGACCCAAACCCACTTGGCTGTAGAGCATCTTGAAGTCTTCATCCTGCCTCCTAAGCTGTAGTGCCAGCTCCCTAAGGTCATTCCTGGAGAGCCTAATACCGTAGATATTATAGAAGTATAAGTCTGCCCACCGCAGGGTGTTGTACAGCTCCCGCGCCACCTCCAGCTGGGCCTCCACGGCCCTAACATCACCATAAGCCCTGAACTTGAACCCCACGGTGGGCATTAGCTAGCTAGTTAGTTTATTCAATTTTAAGCGTTCTGTTTGTAATACTGAAAGACTGCATAACCCCGCCCTAAAGGACGAGGTTTTCGTTAATGCCTGCTTCAATAACATGCAGACTAAGTTCTATCCAAAAACCATTACCTTCATCTCACCAGGTCTCCAGTTTATTTCCTGCTGCGCAATTTGTCTTATCTCCACCCATTTATCCATGTTTAAGGCATCTAGGAGATCCTGCACTTCTGGCGGTAACGCATTTATGATCATTCTAGCCAATTCAATGGCATTAGAGCGGCAGTAAGCCATCAAGATTATGCCATGCTGATTAGTGTTACTCAGCACTATTTTAATCGTCATTGCCTCATTAACTTTATCAATGTGGATTATAACATGTTTTCCATATATCCTAATGGTTGACTCCAACGATTTACCAAGGATAATTTCGGCTTTACCACTTTTACGGCTTTAATTAAATTCTGAACCTCAATACTCACGTACTTAATCCAATAATCCTTAAATTCATTAATATAGTATATCACCTCATTAATTACCGTTAATAGTTTATCGACGGCATCACTATACTTATCCTTAAGTGATACGACCCTCTCCTTAATAATTTCCCATTCCCTCTTATTACTATCTATCCAATAAGCATTCCAAACTCTTAATTCTATTAAACGATTAATTGCTTCAATTAACTAGGGTAATAATATTTTTAATTAGACTGGATCTTTAACTTCTTCACCGCATCTATACCTTAAACCCTTTCTTTTAATGCCATAGCAAATTCTATTCCTCCTAAGTATCTCTCCATTTATCTCACTCTTTAAAATTTCATAAGTTACTTGGTCATTAATCGCCATATCCTGGTCTGAGCAACATCTCTCATCAAAAGCCATCACTATTATTAACCAAACTAACTTTTAAGGTACTTAAATCGTAATTATAATAATTATTGTTAAAAATTAAATTTTTAGAATTTAAAAAGAGAGATATCGCTGATAACGCATTTACTTTATGTATTTCCTTAGTCTATTCTCAGCTTCCTCCCAATTTAGTACGTTCCAAATAGCGTCTATATAACCATTCCTATTATTCTTGAATTGAAGGTAATAAGCATGTTCAAACTCATCGACTATTAGTAGGACTGGTAATTCGGCGATGTGTTGGTTGTAGTGGTTTTCGAAGGTTGTGAATTCTAGATTGCCGGTCTCTGGGTCGTAGTAGAGCACCGTCCATCCACAGCCTGGTAGTGACCTCATGACTTCCGTGAACAGTGCCTTGAACCTATCGAAACTCCCGAATTGTTTCTTTATTAGGTCTCCTAGGTAACCGCCGGGTGCCCCTCCTCCCTTGCCTGATGGTGCCATTGAGTTCCAGTATAGTGTGTGCAGTTTGTGACCGTTTATGTTGAAGAATAGGTTCCTCAGTAGTCCCTGTACGTCATAACTGGTTACGTCGCCCTTAATTATCTTCTCGAGCCTTTCTATTGTTGCATTGGCTCCATTTACGTAGCCTTTATGGTGACCGTTATAGTGCACATCAATTACCTGACCACTTATGTGCGGTTCCAGTGCATTTATTGAATAGGGTAGTGGCGGTAGCTCATACCTTTTGAAGAGATTTGCTGGAAGGCTCATCAAGGATTTTGTTGGGATTGGGCTTATTAAATGTTGTTTTTGCATTATTTTAATTTGGGATGATGAAGTGATGATGATTATTTTGTACATGGTTGGAGGATTTATTTCTGTGCTTATAGGTGGTTGGCTTTTCACGAACTCAATGGAATACGTAAGCCATAGGTATAGGATTGGTTCCTCCTTCGTTGGTGCAGTGCTATCGCCAATCCTCACATCACTTCCAGAACTAATAGTATTCCTGATAGCCCTATTGCTTTATGACGATGTATCTGGCGAGGATGTTGCCGTGGGTACTATTATTGGGGAACCCTTTGTGGTGTCCACAATCATATACCCGGTTATCTTCATGGTGGCCGCCGTGGGTTTTTACCTACGGCGCAGAGACGACGTGGTTCTTGAGGTTGATAAAGAATTAACAATACCATTTATCGTGGTCTTGCTCCTATTTCCCACCGTGCTCCTGCCCGCGATCATTAAGTCCCTGGCGGTTAGATACTTGATTGCTGTGTTTTTGGTTACAGCCTATCTACTTTATGCCCATATAATGAGGAATAGACAGGGACTTGTGATTGAAGATTACGAGAGACTTTACATAATTAGAGTTATCAATAGGCTTAGGATTGATTGGGCAGCGTTTATTCTTCAGCTTGTGGTTTCCGTGGTATTACTATTCGCGGGCTCCAGGGCATTGGTTGAGGGCATTATTGATTTGTCTAAGTACCTCATGCTTGATGTGACGGGGTTATCAATAATAGTAGTGCCGACGGCTACGGTACTTCCCGAATCAGTAACCGCGGTAATATGGACTTGGAAAGAGCGTGATACCATGGCTGTTGCCGCATTAATTGGCGAGAAGGTTCTTTACTCGACTATCTACCCAGCATTGGCTCTTGCGACCACCAGGTGGTTACTGAGTGTTGAGGCCTTGGTAAGTGTTGCGGTTGTTGAGGTGGTTTCTTCAGTAATGCTTTATCACGTAATTAGGGGGAAGCTAACCTGGGATGTGGCTGTGATAGGGCTTGTTGGCTATTTGGCGTATTTATTGATTTTAATACACTTCATTTAGGGTTCCAATAATGCCAAGCAAGGTAATTCTTATGAAACGGATTAACCCTCAACCTTCGTTTCAAGAATGGAGCCTGGAGTTAATGCATTAGTTAATGCATTATTGGTATATTCATGTGCGCCTTGATGAATATCCGCAGTACCGCGATACTCATATAATCACGTGCTCTCCAAGTCCTCACCTAGGCGTCTCCTCGTATAATACCGTAATCAAGGTATTTAGTAATTGAATGGAAAAACACATCCCACATTACTGTGGGTTATATATTGAGAATGCCCAGACCAATGGATCCCCATTGCCATACTTTAATTATTCGAATAAGCCGAGTTATCATGAGCGGTGGAGGACCCCAACACCCAAATAAGCATTTCGAATGGTAGTAAGTTTAGGATCATTATTAGTGGCATTAATGCCATGTATTGATTAAGAAACTCCTCAAGTTCCTTCTCATTCATCGAGCTAATCCTACTAAGTATTTCATGTGATATTTCCCTCAGTTTCTCATATGCCTTTTGTGCTTCTTCGAGCCCAGTCGGTGTTAGGTCAAAGACCTCTTTCCTGAATAATATGCCCCTTTTGACCCTGGTGATTAATTTATCAAGTTCCAGGTATTGCAACTCGTCCTTGACCTCATTAACATTCCTTCCAAGGTAGTGCGCTATTTCCTCAGAGGCCAATGGACCTCTCTCCCTGAGTAGGATAAGTATCTGCTCATCGAGTGTTAATTCCATTAATAATTGGGAACAAAATGTATATAATAAGCCTTGCTCACGCGTTTCGTAATGCCTAGGGCTAGACTTGGTCGTGTTTGGTTTGGTGATAGCGAACCTGTTAGGTTGGTTGGAGTCATTAATGTAAGCCCTGAATCCTTCTTCAAGGGCTCTGTAAAGAGGAGTGTGGATGATGTTATTAAGGCCGTTGAGTCAATGACTTCTAGCGGTGCTGACGTTGTCGATGTTGGCGGTATGTCTACGGCCCCCTACAATAAGACGTTTATTAGTGTTGACGAGGAGTTGAATAGGGTTATGCCCATTGTTAGAGCCTTGAGGAGGGAATTCCCGAACCTAGTTATTTCAGTTGATACCTTTAGGGCGAGGGTGGCCGAGGAGACCCTGAGGGTTGGTGCAGACGTTATTAATGATGTTACTGGGTTAAAGGGTGATGTTGGCATGGCGCGTGTCATAGCTGATCACAATGCCTCCGTGATAGTTATGGCCAGGGAGAAAGAACCTGCGTTAGGCAGAGACCCTGTGGTTAGGACTGTGACCGCGCTAAGGGAGAGCCTGGAGATGGCACTTAGTGGCGGCGTTAATGAGGAGCATATTGTTATTGATCCTGGTGTTGGTGCGTGGCCTCCATTAAGTATGGACCCGTTATTCACAGGCGGCGAACCATTGAGCGGCGAGTATGTGCATGGTGATCATGAGTATCCTTGGTACATCTGGGACTCAATAATCATAACGAACGTTGGTAGAATAAGGAGCGAGCTGGGTAGACCCGTACTAGTTGGTGTTTCCAGGAAGTCGTTCCTAGAGAGACTATTGCGTAGGAAGGCGCCGCCTGAGGAGAGACTTTTTGCGTCGGTGACTGCCGAGGCAATTGCGGTGGTCATGGGCGCTGATGCCATTAGGACACACAATGTAAATGAGAGTAGGGATGCGATTAGGATAGCCGAATCCCTAAGGCTATGTATTAATAGCGAGCCTGCTAGGTGTGGTATGGAGTTAGCAAGGCTATTAAGGGGTGGATAACCATTAAAATTAATCCTAGGTATTAGTTGATCGTGAGTAGTGCCGACATCGCAAGGGAGGCTGCTGCCAAGGAGGCTATTAAGTATGTGACGGATGGAGCTGTGGTTGGTGTTGGTACCGGGTCAACCGCAATGGTTTTTCTTAGGGAGCTTCATAGGTTAATAAGTAATGGACATGTTAAGGACGTGCTACTGGTCCCAACGTCTACTGAGACTGAGATCGAGATAATAAACCTTGGATTGGCACATTTATTGCGTTATCCATGGCAAGTGAATCATATTGATGTGGCGGTTGATGGGGCTGACGAGGTTGATAGAAACAAGAACCTGGTTAAGGGTGGTGGCGCTGCATTGACCAGGGAGAAGATTGTTGATTACTGGGCTAGGTCATTTGTGGTGATTGTAGACGAGTCTAAGGTTTTTGATAAAATACCGGCGAAGCACCCAATACCCATTGAGGTGATACCCTTTGCCTGGCCCATTGTTAAGGCTAGGCTTGAGGAAATCGGCGGTGTCGTTAACCTAAGGTTTGGCAGTGGTAAAAGAGGACCAATAGTTACTGATAATGGTAATTACATACTTGATTATGTGCCAAAAACCGAGATAGTGCCTGATGAGGCAGAAGGGTTCATTAAGAGAGTGCCTGGCGTTGTCGAGGTGGGGCTCTTCAATGGTAAGAGGGTTTCGAAGGTAATAATCGGTAGACCTAATGGATCTATCATCACTATGGACTGACCCTTAGTTCAATAAAGCCAGATAGCTCATCAATTGAGCCCATAAGCCTAGTCACGGCCTCATTGTGAGTCTGTGCACTAGATATGTACTTACCTATCGTGTCATAGATACGTGTGGTTGCTTTACCACAACCTGCGCATGCATTGTTTGCACTAATTACTGAGTAACTTACATAGGCGAGTATTGAGATTAATTGCATAATTAATGAGTTAATTTCATGGAGTTTTATCGCTGAGTTTGCACTCATGGAGTTGACATCCTCCTGGAAACCACTAGTTGGTATATTCTGCACAGTAGATGGCACGGACGATTCCCTAAGCTTAGCCGCCAATGCAGCTGCGGTGTATTGGGTTAACATCAAACCAACACGCCAGGGACCATTAGCCAGATAATTATTAGCACCATTAATCTCCCTTCTAAGTAACTGCGTTACCTGCCTCTCAATTAAGTTGCCAAGCACAACAAGTGACATATTGAGAAGATCCGTAGATATGGCTATGTACTGCCCATGGAAGTGACACGTGGAGAAAACACCATTACCGATTATCACTGGGTTGTCGCTCACGGAATTAACCTCGTTCAACACATTGCGCAATGACCAAGTGAACGCATCAAGCACGGAACCCAGGACTTGCGGTATGCACCTTATTGAGTATGGGTCCTGAACCCTACCGCTGGTATTTGCATTCCTACTATCACTTAGTAACTCAGTGAGCGCTCTCGCTACTTCATTTTCACCGTTATGTAGCTTCACGGAGTTTATTTCAATGCTTAACGGTGCTGTTCCTGCTCGCGATGCCTCAATGACCAGTGCCATGACAGCCAATGAAGCCCTCAATAACCTGAACGAATCCCAAATACCCAGTGAGGCCACGGCTGCGCTGTAACTAGTTCCGTTAATTAATGAGAGAGCCTCTTTATAACTAAGCTTTAGCTCGTCGAGACCGGCTGCCCTCAGAGCCTCTGCGCTACTCATTGCCCTACCCTGGTACTTAACAAAGCCCTTACCCAGTAGTGTTAGGGCTATGTGGGCCAGTGGTGCTAGATCGCCAGATGCGCCGACAGAACCAAACCGAGGAACCAAAGGCGTTATCCTAAGGTTCAGGAAATTGATTAACCTCTCCGTAATTAGGCTTCTTATACCGCTATAACCTAGGGATAGTTGATGAGCACGAATTAGCATTGTGGCCCTAACCCAATCATCAGGTGCATAATCGCCAATACCCATTGAGTGATCAATGATCATATCCAGCGAGTACCTAGCCACGTCTTCTGGGTTCACGGTAATGTTGTATAGATCACCGAGCCCCGTATTAACGCCATAAATCTTAATGTTGCCGTGGATGAGTTCTTCGAGGGCCCTCCGTGATCGCATCATGACATTTAAAGCATCACTGCTTATCTTTACATCCTCATAATTTCGGGAAACACTAACAATATTGTCCAACTTAAGGTGTGAACCTGTCCCTATTTCCACGGTCATACAGACCCAAATATTGCGGTAATTATTAATTTATTTTCCTCAATATAATTATAGACCATCAATGCCCAGGGCACCTTGCTAAGTAATTAGCAATTAACCTAATGCCTTCCTCGATATCTCTCTCGTTCTCCCTGGCAAACGCCATCCTCACATGCAACCTACCCATATCGCCAAATGCAGACCCTGGTACAACCGCAACATGGGCTTCCCTAACAAGTCTCATGGATAGGTCACGATCGTCAATACCAAGCCTTCTTAGGTGAGGCTCTAAATTAAGGAACATAAATAGTCCAGCCTTGGGCTTTATAACCCTAGCCTCAGGCAAGTACTCCCTTATTGCCTTATACATTGCCTCCATTCTTGACTTATAAATCGGCACTGTCTCGCTTAGGTACTTCTCCTTGTATTTTTTGAGGTACAGTAGGCCTGCGTACTGGGCAGGTGTGGGTGGGTTTAGGTTCGTGTACTGCTTTACCCTGTTGAAAACCTTTATGAAGTCCTCATGAGAAACCACATAACCCAACCTCCAGCCAGGCATTGCTGGATCTTTGGAGAACGTGTTTAGTGCAATGACGTTTTCAAGGCCGTACTTAATGGCATACGTGTGTCCGCCCTCATAGTACAAATGTCTATAGGCTTCGTCGTAGATCAAGAATGCGTCGTGATCACGGGCTAGGTCTATCAATAACTTAATCATGGGCTCCCTCAAAACCCTACCAGTTGGGTTGTCTGGGTTAACGACTATTATTGCCTTAACCCTATTACTCATTATTGCCTTAACATCCTCCTCGTTGGGCTCCCAACCAAGTTCTTCCTTGGCCATTACCTTCCTTACCCTGCCGCCCAGGTAATTAATGACCGGCTCATACATAAGGTAGGTTGGGTCAAATAGTACGACTTCATCACCCTCATCTATAATGCTCATGAACGTTGCTAAGATGGCCTCTGCAGAGCCCGCTGATACTGACACATTGCCATTATTTACCTTAATTCCCGAGTACCTCGAGTAGTCCTCTGCGATGACCTCTCTTAATTCCTCAATACCACTGCTCGGCGTGTACATACTGTACTCAAATGGCTTTTCGAGAAGCTCCTTAGTGAACTCCAGGAGAAGCTCTCTACTGGGTGGTAGGCCGGGTTGACCTATGTGGAAGCCGTAGACCTTGACTCCGCTTTGTTCAAGTTTAACAACCTCCTCATTAATTCCCCTAATTGCGGATCCAGGAAATGCACTACTCCTTTTCGATATCCTCACGGGACAAGGGTAGTGGGCATTTTTATAAATGTTACTCTTTTTGTATATATCTAACTATATTCTGCCCATGGTATCTATATACTTAAGTCCATTACCTGTGAGCACAATGACAGCCTCGCGGTCATTACTTAAATAATTACCATTTAATAGCCTTAGGTAACCGGAGAGGGCTATTGCGCTACTGGGCTCAATAATAAAGCCCTTCCTTAACAGTGTTTTCCATGAATCCAGTATCTCGTTATCTGTCATCACCAATGCATCGCCTCCACTACCAATGATAGCATCAACCATCTGCCCAAGCCTAGGCGGGTTAGACACCCTAAGGGCATCAGCGATCCTAGTGGGTTCTCCCGCAGTACTTCCATGGATCTTCTCATAAAGGCTCGCAAATCCCTGAGGCTGTACCGCATAAAGTCTCGGCACCCTACTAACTAGACCAATGCTCCTCAACTCATTAAAACCAATCCAAAGCCCAAGCAGTAATGTTCCAGCAGATACAGGTAAAACAACGGCATCTGGCACATGCCCCAATTGATCAAGTAATTCATAAGCCATGGTCTTGGTACCTTGTAAGAACCAGGGATTCCAGGTATGCCCAAGATAAGCCTCGCCATCTCTCAAGGACTCGATGGCCATCCTACCGGCCTCAGCCCTAGATGGCGCCTCAATTAACTCAGCACCCAATGATCTTATGAGACTCTTCTTGCCCTCAGGCGCATCCCTAGGTACGTATATCCTAGCCCTAATACCAGTCGCAGCCGCGTAAGCAGCTACAGATATGCCGGCATTGCCACTTGAATCTTCAATAACTAACTTGGCGCCTAACTCCACGGCCTTTGATACTGCCACGGCAGAACCCCTATCCTTAAATGACCCAGTTGGGTTGAGGTACTCAAGTTTCATGTAAGTATTGCCCCTCAGGAAACCCGGCCTAACTAATGGCGTGAAGCCCTCACCAAGACTAGCCAGTGGCTTCGCCGGAATGACGCTTGAGAATTTCCACATATCTCTACGCTCACTCAGTGTTAGTTTCAAGCCCTTAATATTCACGTCCAGCGGTCCACCGCACCTAGGACATCTCCAAAGCCATGTCGATGCCTCCGCAATAAAACCACACCTTGAACATCTATAAACAACCTCCATAGGCTAGATACACACTGCACCATGAGGAATAAAAGCACTGCGCAGAAACCACCGAGGGCCTTGGCCGCATCCCTTTAATCAATCCTTATAATACTCCGCACTAGGGAATTCACCATTTCTAACTTCACTCACGTACTTAGCCACCGCATCTCTTATAATGGACGCCAAATCTACGTACTTCTTGGCAAAGCTTGGCGGTCTCTCCGTGAGGCCAAGAACGTCATGAATCACGAGTATTTGCCCATCGCAGTGAGGACCAGCGCCGATGCAGATAGTTGGTATCTTCACACTCTCTGTTACTGCCTTGGCTACGCTTGCGGGGGTCATCTCTATGACTATCGCGAAGGCCCCGGCCTCCTGGAGCGCCTTGGCGTCCTCCATTAATTTCTTGGCTTGTTCCTCAGTCCTACCGATCATCTTAAATCCGCCAAGCGAGAGAACCCTCTGTGGATTAAGTCCTATGTGACCCATCACGGGTATCCCGAACTTGACCAGGTTATTTACGATGTCAAATATTTCCTGACCACCCTCGGGCTTCACGGCCTCAGCACCCGCCCTGATAAGCCTTGAGGCATTCCTCAAGGCATCCCTAATGCCTGTTTCGTAGGTCATGAAGGGCATGTCGGCAATAAGCAGGGCCTTGGGCTTTGCCCTGGCCACGGCGGCCACGTGTATGAGCATGTCCCTGAGGGCGACCCTTAGGGTGCTTTCGAAACCTAATACAACCATCCCAAGGGAATCACCGACTAATATGCCGTCAATACCCGCCTGGTCCACCAGCCTTGCCGTTGGATAATCATAGGCCGTTACCATTACGACCCTCTGTTTGCCCTTCATGCCCATTATTGTCTGTACCGTGACCTTCCTCCTCTCCATATTAATGGGTCTTGCTTAATCTTGAATTAAAGTTTTAAGAGCACATAAAGGTATTAGGTGGCAATGGTTGAGGATTCACATGCGTCCTGGGTACCGCCTAATCACCCAAGGAGAGAGTCATTATTCATTAGGGAGAGGCTGGTTGATGGATTTAGGGATGGCTATGTGGCGTTTCAAGGCTTGATTGCGCATGGGCGTGGTGAATGCTTTGATTACCTAGTTGGTGAGTCTACAATACCTCCCGCACTAACTGCCGAGAGGGTGGCCGCAGCGGCGTTACTGACGGCTAGCCACCCAGTCATTTCGGTTAATGGTAATACGGCAACCCTCGCGCCGAGGCAAATAGTTGAGTTATCCAAACTCATTAATGCTAAGCTCGAGGTCAACCTATTTTACAGGACTAGGGAGAGGGAAGAGTTGATAGCCAGGGTACTCAGGGAGAGTGGCGCTGAGGAGGTCCTTGGTGTCGCTGATGATGCGTCCTGCACAATACCCGAGTTATTCAGCGAGAGGCGTAGGGTCTCGTGTAGGGGCATTTACACTGCTGACGTGGTACTCGTACCACTTGAGGACGGTGATAGAACCGAGGCACTCAGGAAGATGGGGAAGACCGTAATTGCCATAGACCTGAACCCGCTCTCTAGGACGTCCAGGGCCGCGAGCATAACAATCGTCGACAACGTGATTAGGGCGATACCGAACATGATCAAGTTCGCGGGAGAGATGAGGGAAATGCCCAGGGATGAACTGGTCAATATGGTTAGGAACTTCAACAATGAGGAGAACTTGAGGTCCGTACTTACGTTCATTAGGGACAGGCTAAGTGAGTTAGCGAGCAAGGGTATCACGCTTGAGTTCCCTAAGCCCTAAGGGTAGTCCTTCATATTCGTTATTATACGCTGATTATTAAACGTTTAATTAAGTATATAATCCGGCCAAGCAGGGGTTGGTTAATGTTTGTGTCGGATCCGTTAATAGCAACGCCAGGGCCTACGGAAATACCCCATAGGATATTACTTGCCATGGCAAGACGAACCACAAACCCTGACCTAGACCCAGAGTTCTTTAGGCATTATGACGAGGCCAGGTCAATGCTTGCGGAGATCCTCGGCACCAAGAGCGGTAATGTAATTGTGTGGGTTGGTGAGGCCATGAGCGGTCTCGAGGCCGCGGTAGCTAACCTAGTTGGGAGTGGGGATAAGGTTGCGGTGCTAAGCAATGGGATCTTTGGTGATGCCTTTGCGGACTTGTTGCGGGCGTATGGTGGAGTCCCCATTATCCACAAGGTTGAGTATACAAAGGTGCTTGACCCAGATAAGGTTACCTCGTTCCTCAGGAATGAAGCTAGGGACGCGAGGGTAGTTACAATGGTCCACTGCGAGACGCCAAGCGGGACGTTAAATGACCTTAGGGAGATGGCTAGGGCCGTTAAGTCTGAGGGTAAGCTCCTAATCGTTGATGCTGTTTCATCAATTGGTGGTGTGGAAATTAATGTCGGGTGGGGCGTCGACATACTTATTGGTGGTAGTCAGAAGGTGCTTAATCTGCCGTCTGGCTTGACAATACTGGCCGTTAGTGATGAGGCTTGGGAGACCATGAAGAGAACCAATTACAAGGGGTTCTACCTAAACATTAGGTTGTGGAGGGATGTGGTGGAGAAGATGGAGTTCCCATACACCCACAGTGAGCCGTTGATTAATGGCTTACTTGAGTCTCTCAAGATGATTCACGAGGAGGGGTTGGACAACGTCTATAGGAGGCATAGGGCTGTGGCGAGGGGTGTGGTTAGGGCTGTTGAGGCCGTGAACCTCAGGTTAATCCCCGAGTTGGAGGTTTTCGCGAGTCCAACCGTCACGGCATTCTACATACCAAACGGCTTGAGTGACGTGAAGGTTATAGAAACGGCGAGGAGGTACGGAGTCTTCATAGCCGGTTCATGGGGGCCATTGAAGGGTAGGGTGCTCAGGATTGGGCACATGGGATATACGGCATCCATAAACGCTATGTCCAACGCCATAATAGCTTTGATGAAGGCCCTCAATGAGCTGGGGTATCACGTTAAGGTCGGTGATGCCGTAGAGGCCTTCCTGAGCGGTGTTGGGGCATGAACATCTTCGTTAGGGAGAGCACGGGCCTTGTTAGGGAGGTTGGCCCATTTAGATTGCTGCTAATGAGCATGGGCTATAATGGCTTCCTCACGATACCGTTCGTTTACCTTGCTGGGCTTTACCTATACGGCGCAGGGTCCATAGCCTACGCGGCCCTGGTAGTCTCATGGTTAATGTTCATACCTGGGGCATTGCTATGGTACTACATAACCAGGCAGTACCCGAGGACCGCGGGTGACTATGTGTATTTCTCAAGGCTAAGCCCACCTATTGGTTTCGCGGCGTGGTTCAACTTCACTGTGGGTGAGATGCTTTATGACGCAGTCCTCGTGTACTTCGCCATAGCCCAGTTAGGCACTGTAATGCAGGCATTGAATAACCCATTAGCAAGTGTGGTGCTTAATCCAAGGAACGAGTTCATACTAGCCGTAATACTAATCACTGTGTTAATCATGGTTAACGTAGTCTCGGCCAGGGCTGGATTAACGATGTTCGCAGTCATGTCCCTGGCTGCCTTGGCGACCTTCATAGCGTCAGCCATCTATGTGTTATCACTGCCGCGGGGTATAATTGAGGGCTCACTAGGTATTGAATACCTAAAGGCTGCGAATGAAGCCAATAAGGTGTCAGTGACTGGTGGGTTATATGGGTTGTTCGGTATGGTCGCCTTTACCACAGCCGTCTGGGCCTACATGAATTACCCTGTGACCATAGGTGGTGAAATTAGGAGGGATAGGTTAACGGTATTACTCGGTATCATTGGTGTGCTCGTGCTAGGTGGCCTATTTTTCACATTGTTTGTTGCAGCGTTCCTTAAGGGCTTCGGCTTGAGGTTCTACGTTGGGGCTAGTTACATGAGCGCCTACGGGTTGGATAATGGCTACATACTTGTTAACCCTGGCGCTGACTTGGCCTTGATGCATACGCCAATAGCCATTGCCCTTGCGTATTCGTCAGTTCTTTGGTACATAGCGCCGGTGGCCGGCGTTATCGTTCAAATATCAAGGTACTTACTCGCCTTCTCCATGGATAGGGTCCTCCCAATGGCCCTATCCTACGTAAGCTTAAGGACGCACTCGCCCATAATGGCTCACTTGGTAGACTTGGTGGTTACCATAGCCCTCATATACATACTAATCCTAACACCACTAAGCTCGGCGCTGCTCTATGCGATAGACCTCGATGCGTTAGTGCTCTTGGTCTTCACATTCGTGGTTTCAATACTGCTGGCGTTGGTAATGCATGTTAGGGGCATTATTAAACTCGAAGCAAGTAAGAGACTCCTAATTACTCTGGACCTCGTATACTTAATGGTTCTATCAATTTTCGTTTACTATTGGCTAACGCAATCACAGTATTACTTATTAATCACAGGTAGCCCGTTACAGTTGTTGGCCGAGTCATCGATAATATTCATAGTGGGCCTAGTGGTATTTGCTGCTGCCTCATATATTAGGAGTAAGGAGGGGATACCGCTATCTCTGACATACGCTGAAATACCACCTGAATAATAAGCGGGTTGAATTCAACATGTTAGTTAATAACTGTGGTTGTACAATCATTATTAACCCAATCCATCCCTTAGGGAATACTGACATTATGTACTCAAGCTCCTCCTTAGTGATTGGGTTAAGACCGGGATAACCTAGTGACTTCGTTAAGAATGATATCTTGCTGGAGCTTATCAATCCCTTAACCCCCCGAAATTCATTGAAATCATTTCGACAATGGTGGACCTAACAGAACCAGCAAAATCGGTAAGTCCCACTTCAACCTATCCAAACCTCTTATCAACCTGCCATAACCTCATTTCGATCTCTCTGAACTTGCCGCCAAGCCAATACAACACGCGCCCAGCATACCTATCACCGTGATCATCAATCCCAATATCAAAATTAGTAATTCATAGACAATTAAAGGTTGATCTCAAGTTACGCCGCTTATCATTGTTTTTAATGCACCTTATTGGGTGTATCTTTATCGATCACTACCCTGATACCTTCATTTGATGGTTCAAAGACCTTGGCTTCATAACCAACGGACCTTAGGCAATTAATTAAGGCCTCAGCCTCATCCCTATGCGTTAGGAACACCAGGACCTTCTTCTTAACGTAGTAGGCATCGGCGTGGCGTACACATGGCCTTACCCTACCCTCGAGGTCTCTGGTTAGGAAGCCAATCTCCCTTGAGAATGCCGTGCTTAATTCCGTAAATTTCTCATAAGTTGGCTCATTAATTAATTCATCAATGTACCTACGACCCAGTGTTACCAATTTATCCTTTAATTCCTGGAGCATGTCACTCGTTAGGTATTTACCCAGGTCTACCGTGACTATCATTAAGTCTTGCGAGTATGGAATTTTATCAATAATCCCAACGCCTGGGGCACCGGCCCTTAGCCTAAGCTCAATGCCACCTCCGTAGTACTCGGCAATTACGTCGCCAAGCCCTGTGCCAAGCCTTACCTCAATCATGTGAGCG